>NZ_JBQCYC010000010.1:0-107308 GCF_052087705.1 Flaviflexus sp.
CGTTTCATGCCACGACGCGCAAAACGCCCGCTACACACTCAATTATGAAGAGCCCGTTATCGACTCCTGCACCGTTCGGGTGGGTATTCGCACCGTGGACGTCGTGGGGCACGAGTTCCACATCAACGGGAAACCGTTCTACTTCCGCGGGTTCGGCATGCACGAGGATCACGACACGATCGGCAAGGGCCACAGCGATGCCCTCATGGTCCACGACTTCGAACTCCTGTCGTGGATCGGGGCGAATTCGCTCCGAACCTCCCACTACCCGTACGCGGAAGAGGTTCTCGACTATGCGGACGAGCACGGCGTCGTCGTCATCGACGAGGCCGCTGCGGTCGGAATGAACAAAGTTGTGGGTGCAACCTTCGGTGGGAAGATCGACAGGGTGTTCGGACCGGATGATGTTTCCGAAGAAACGCAGGCAGCTCATGCGGCACACCTGTCAGAACTTGTTGCGCGGGACAAGAACCATCCCAGTGTCGTCATGTGGTCCATTGCGAAGGAACCCGAATCGCATACGGAAGAGTCCGAAGCTTATTTCGCACCCCTCTTTGAGCTCACTCGCCGCCTCGATCCGACGCGTCCCGTCGGATATGTGAATGTTCAGTTCTCGCCGGCTTCCGACGACCGGCTCGCCACATACTCCGACGTACTCATGATCAACCGGTACTACGGCTGGTACACGCAAACCGGTCACATCCCTCCGGCATTGACGCTCTCGACCAGAAGCTGACCGACTGGGAAGCGTACGGTAAGCCCAAGATCGCGACAGAGTTCGGGGCCGACACGGTTGGGGGACTTCACTCGCTTACCGGAGCCATGTGGTCGGAAGAGTTTCAGGCGGAGATCGTCGAAGCCTATCTCGACCTGTTCGCCCTCCACCCCGGTGTGCAGGGCGAGCACCTGTGGAACTTTGCCGACTTCCAAACCGGACATGGGATCGTCCGCGTGGACGGTAACAAGAAGAGCGCCTTCACCCGCGATCGGAAGCCCAAGGCCGTTGTGCATCTCCTGCGCAAGCGCTGGACTGGTCTACGCGATCTTGGAACACCGCAAGACTAGCGGGTAGGGGTCGAAGCCAGGGCGTACGCAGAGATCCGGGGTGCCTAAGCGTGAACCTATGTCGGAATGGGAACTGAGGGGTTTACAGGATGCTCGGGAAGAGAGCTTTCCGCTGGGTATGAGCGCTTGGAGGAGAGTAAAGAATTCACCAGGTGATGCTCGCCACCTTTACGGGAAACGTTCAGGCTAAACCCAGGTTATGACGCGGGAACAGTCACGGTAACCCCCGAGAATAGGAGGGAAGGCGCTGGGGCCCTCCGGAAGGCGGGGATGCTCGCCGCCGGAAGGACCTCCAACCGCCCGGCCGGTCACGTGACCGGAAGAAGAGTTCGTATGAAGTACGCCCCACGGGGCGCAGACATCATCCGACAGGTGAGGGAGACGATGGCAGAAGGACAGGCAGGACCGCATTCGCGCAGTATCGACGATATTGCCAAAGAACTTGAAGTACAGGTTGAAGGCTTAACGAACTCGCGAAGTGCCGTGAACGAGGAGTGTAATGAAACAGTGCCGGAGTACCCCAAGGGTGCTGCGGCACTGCCCGTCGATACTGCCAACTCATAATCGACTCGGTAACGATGTGCCACCGGACAGCCGAAAGCAACTTGCGCCGCGGGACGTCCTCGCCGGGCGACGAAGATTCACCTGGCTCAGGTGCGACGGAGGAGCGGATTACTGCCTGGTGGCGTGCCGTCGACACCGGGCTTCGTAGGCCTCGGCGCCACCCACCTGACGCTCATCAATCTCCAGAGGATCGCCCAAATCCTGGTTGGAAGCGGGCTGGTGAAAGGAGGCGGGTGCCCCGCATACCGAACAGTCCGCGGTGAGCTTCTCAACGCGCTCGGCGACTGCCATGAGCTCCGGAATCGGCGAGAACGGCCTGCCGTCAAACGTGACCGACAGGCCGCAGACCACGACATCGACGCCTCGATCGAGGAGTGCGTCTACCACATTCATGAGCTCCGCTCCAAAGAACTGTGCCTCGTCAACTGCCACGGCCTCCGCGACCTCGGCGAACGGCAAAATGTCGCGGGCCTGGGTTACGGGTATCGCCGGGATCGACCGACCATCATGTGTCGAAATATCACCAATCCCGCGGCGAGTATCGATGGCGTGAGTAAAAACAGCAACGATCTTTTCGTGAACTGCAAAGCTCTTCACGACCTCCAGCAAGCGAGCCGACTTGCCGGAAAACATGGGCCCGGCAATCACCGTGAGAGTGCCGGTGCCTCCGCGATTATCGTTACTGAATTCGTTCATCTCCATGCCTCCTCGCCCGATCTTATCGGGAGCAAAGGGCAAACCTCCCGGGCTACTTGATTGTGAATCGAGTGCTGAAACGGCGCCCATAACAAGTGTCAAGAAAAACGGGTGCGGCCACCTATACGACCGCGCCGGTTAGGAACTATTCGATCGTGTCAGCCAATGCATTGGTTCGCGGTGAAGCGTTACTGACCCTGGGGAGGCATGTACCGATAGTCGTTCTGGGGAGAATGCTCCGACCCCAGCCCGGTTCCCGACGCCTGCCAACCAGACTGCGGTGCTTGCTGGGGGCTGGGCTGGTAAGGGGAGTAGCCATGCGGGGCTGGAGGCTGCTGGTACGAAGCCTGCTGAGGATACGTTCCCTGCCCTTGGTAAGCACCGTGGGTGGGATAAGACACCTGCTGGTAAAAGTCCTGATGTTCGGCGACCGGCTGCTGAGGCTGGCCGACCGGTGACTGCCAGCCCTGCAGACCGCCCTGGGTTGGGGGCGCCCCGGCGGTCCCCGTGAGCTGGGCCTGGAGTTTGGCCAGGTCGTTCTTGTCGTAACCGAACTTGAGGGAGACGAGCTTCGAGTTCGTCGGTACGTGCCACAGCTTGCCGTCAACCAAGGCAAGGTCGCCCGGAAAGCGAACGGGGTAGGTGCCGGTCGTGATGCCGATCGGTGTCTTCACCTTCACTTCGTGGCGGCTGATCTGAACTGTCGGGATGAACCGAACGAGGCAACCAAGGATGAGGAAGATCGGGCCGGCGAAAAAGTAGATCGGCCGGTCGCCAAAGATCGCGATGCTCAGAAACACTGCACCGAGCACAAGGTACAGAATTGTGATGGGCAGGCTAATGCGAATGTTCAGAGGAGTCACCACGTTAGGGTAATCGAATCGGTTATCCGAAGTAACCGCGAGGCTGCCTTGCAGACGGGGTGAACTCCCCAAATTGCACACTCTCCTTAACAACATAGGGCAGGGCTAGTCTCTGTTGCGCGTATGAATTGCCCTCACTTGGCCATATTGGGCCTCGCCATACCCCATGACAGGCCGCGTTCAGGAAGGAGCTCGGCGGTCATGGACAACCTGCAGTCAGGAAGACGGGTATGCAGAAAGACCGCCTTCCATTCCCGCGCCGTGCGGGGATGGTGAGCGGCCTTCTGTTGTTGCTTGGCTTATGACGGGTAGGTAGAACTCCGGCGTCACCACTTGACGGTAACGGGGGAGTGAGGCGTTACGTTACCCTCGGCATCGGTTGCGCCCAGGCAGTCGGCAAAAGCGTCGATGAAGGCGCCCATGCCCTCTTCGAATGTTTGCCGGTCCGGCCCAAGGGCCTCGAGCGCCGTGCGATAAACATCGAGGGCGTATTCGAGGCTACGTTCGTAAAGGTCCCGGCCTTCCGGGGTTGGTTTGAACTGGTAGGCGGTTCTTCGGTCCGGTCTGGTTCGTGACAGCAGCCCCTTCTCCAAGGCGCCGTTGACCTGTCTATTTGCGGTTGACTGTTCGATTTGGAGACCTTCGGCGATCTCCTTGAGCGTGCGCGTCCGGCCATCCGTAAACAGCCACATGATTCTCATATGGGCCGACGTCATCGCCGACCTCAGTGTCAATATCCGGCGTAGTCGATCGAGCCGGTCCAAATGTCCGGCCATAACTCTCTCTTGTCTCTCCCTTGGGATCTCTTCTGCACTCATGTCCTCACATCCCTCAGCATCGCGCCTCGTCGCACGGGGCACGACGAACGCTTTCACGGTGCCGATCATCCTTTTCATTCATCACTGAACTCATATCATGCTAGTACTTAAGACCCGCCATGTATATGGCATTTAAGGTATGTCAACGTTTATGACAGGTCGACTTGTTGCCAAGCAGGCACTGTTTACATCGCTTACATCGGGTTATGGCCGTCTAGAGTTAAATCTGTTCACTTTGCTGTTGGCGGCTTATGAACGAATCCCCGTCTCTCGTAGCAAAATGCTCGCAATTGGCGCTAGCACGCACTTACGCGCATGCTGCCCTTCGGGTTCTCACGGTTATGCGCGGGAGTCGGCGATGGCAGGATGGGCAAGCGGGAGGACTCACCTCTCGCGTTTTGTCGGCGTTTCCCTGACGGATTCACCGGCACTCTCACCGGCGAAATTGCCTCGATCTATCTCAGCGTGTCCGAATCGGCGTGTCGGAGGATGTGGACACTCTTTGAGCGACGCTTACCTTCTTCATGTGGCCTGGATAGGTCGTGCGCCTTGGGAGTCCTCAAGCCGCTCGTCCTACTCGTCCGCGACAAATTGCTTCCTCCCCTTCCACGACGTGCGGCCCGTGGCCAATTTGGACTCTCGGGCATGTACAAATATGATGCTCACCACGCAAGAGGTCATTACGTGGGCAACCGTGATTTTTGTTGGATTTTCAATCTAAGATGAGAGCCGTATTATCCACAGAGTATGTGCGTCCACCCGGCGCTCCTAAGGTCATCGAATGTTTAGCTTCCGCCGTTCCACGGCCCTTCCACTTGTTGCCGCACTCAGTCTTGTTCTAGCGGGTTGTTCATCCGAAACGGATAATGGCGAAAGTAACGGGGGAGAGCCCGTTGAAGGTGGCACTCTCACCTTCGCTACCGGCGACGCCGAACCCACCTGCCTGGACCCTCATGTTGGCGGCAACATGCCCCAGCAGATCGCGGGCATTCACGTCACCGAGTCTCTGTTTACGATGACGGAAGAGGGCGAGATCGAGCCGTGGCTTGCGGAGTCGGGGGAGATGTCCGAAGACGGCATGACCTGGACCTTCACGCTCAAGGAGGACGTTGAGTTCACCGATGGAACCCCGTTTGATGCCGAGGCTGTGAAGGCAAACGTTGAGCATCTGCAGGACCCTGCGACCGAGTCCTCAACCGGTTACCTGGCCCTGGAGCACGTCGAATCGGTTGAGCCTGTCGGTTCTCACACGGCCGTGTTCCACATGACTGAGCCGGATGCTGCTCTCATGGAATCCTTCGCACAGACCTGGCTTGCCATGCAGTCACCGACCGCCATGGAGCGCGGCATGGAAGAGAACTGCGAATCCCCGGTCGGCACCGGCCCGTTCATCGTCTCCGAATGGAACAAGCAGCACTCGATCACCTACACGCGCAACGAGAACTACAACAGCGCACCCGCCACCGCCGATCACGAAGGTCCCGCCTACCTGGAGACACTGGAGATCCGGTTCATGCCGGATGCTACCTCCCGCTATGCTGCCCTTCAGGCCGGTGAAGTCGACGTCATCGACTCGGCCCAACCCGACACGATTTCTCAGGCCCGGGCCTCCGACGGCCCGATCAAGGACCTGCTTGGTGTCCGCTCCGGTGCCTCCACCCGCCTTGAGCTCAACACCGGCGGCAACACCTTCTCCGATCCGCTCGTCCGCCAGGCCTTCATGCACGCCTCCGATATCGAAACGGGTGTCGAAACGCTGTTCTTCGGGACGGTAGAACGGTCGACGAGCATGGTCGCTTCCAGCACCCCGCACGGCACCAGCCACGATGATGGTGCGTTCGACTACGATCAGGAACTCGCCAACGAACTGCTTGACGAGGCCGGTTGGGAGATGGGCGAGGATGGCATCCGCACCAAGGACGGCGAACGCCTCACCGTTCGGATCCCCGTCTCAACGCACCAGTCAATCCCTGCCGAGCAGTCGCTCATCGAACAGATTCAGGCCCAGTCCCGCGAGGTAGGCTTCGATGTGACGATCGATCCCATGGATCTGGCCTCCTGGTACGCGGCGGCCGGCGCCTGGAAATTCGATGCGATTACCGCCCCGTACGGCAAGTCAAGCCCCGACGTGATGCGTATCATCTTCCACTCCGACGGCATCGAACCCGCGCCGTCTGGCTACCACGCCAACAACATCAACGTCCGTAACGACGAGCTCGATGCACTTCTGGAACAGGCGAACCAGACGACAGACGAGGCCGAGCGCGGAGATCTTTACGCACAGGCTCAGCAGATCATTGTTGACGGTGCTTATGTCATGCCGCTGTACGACTGGCAGACCCGCGTTCTGTACTCCGAGGACGTCCAGGGGCTGCGGCTCGAGACAAACCTGTCGACTCCGTGGTTCGCTGACGCCTGGATTAACGAGTGACACGAGTCGCGAAAGCGACCGTACTACGGCTCGGAGGATTCATTCTTGTCCTCTGGGCCGTAGCCACCATCGTCTTCTTAGCGATGAAGGCGATCCCCGGCGACGAAGTCGATGCGATCCTCGGCCCGGGCTCCAATGCCTCGGATGAGGCGGTGGCGTTAGCGATCGACACCCACGGTCTCAACAAGCCCCTCGTCATCCAGTACCTCATCCAACTGAAGTCGATCTTCACTCTCGACTGGGGAATCAGCTTCTCGCTCGACGACCCCGTCATTGACGTCATTTCCGAGCAGCTGCCCGCAACCCTGACGCTGGCTTTCGCGGCCCTCGGTCTCGCCTGGGTCCTCGCTCTTGTCATGGCTCTCATCAGCGTCTTTGGCAGGCTCCCGTGGCGGATCATCTCCATGATCGAGGTTGTCTCGGCTGCGCTACCGCACTTCGCGCTTGCCATCGTCCTCATTGTCATCTTCTCGACCTGGTTGGGTGTCCTCCCTCCCGTCAGTACCCGAGACCCAATCTCAATTGTGCTTCCAGCCCTCACGCTCGCACTACCCACCGCAGGTTTCCTGGGGCAGGTGATGCGGGAATCGATGATGGATGCGATGGAGGCGCCGTTTGCGGTCTCCGCTCGTGCTCGCGGTGAAACCACCATCGGCCTGTTCCGCCGCCACCTGCTCCGCCACGCCATCCTCCCCGCCATCTCCCTGGCCGGATGGGCGTTTGGCTCGCTCATGTCCGGTGCCGTTGTGGTGGAAGAAGTCTTCGCACGCCAGGGAATCGGTAAGACCCTGCTATCTGCCGTCGGGGTACGGGACATGCCGCTCGTTATCGGAATTCTCATGGTGATTGCGGTCGTCTACTGCTTTGTCACCATTGTCGTCGATCTCGTTGAGGCCGCTGTCGATCCGAGGGTAAGGAAGGCCGCATGAGCGTCCCGGTTCTTGCCAAAACAAAGTCCCGTACCGGTCTCGGCTGGGCAGGCTGGCTGTCCGCCGCGTTTATCGCCCTGCTTCTTGTCTGTGCCTTCTTCCCTGGACTCATTGCTCCCGGCAATCCGCTCGCCGTTGATCCCGGTTCAGGCTTCCAGGCACCATCAGCGGAGCACTGGTTCGGTACCGACGAGTCGGGGAGAGACACGTTTACTCGCCTCGTTCACGGCACCGGTGATTCCCTCGTCATCGGCGTCGCAGCCACGAGCATAGGTCTCATTCTCGCCATCATTCTCGGCATTGGTTCTGCACTCGGTCCCCGCTGGCTCGACTTCACGCTCAGCCGCTTTATCGAGGTTCTGTTCGCCCTCCCCGGCATCGTCCTCGCCCTCCTCCTCATCACGGCCATTGGCCCCGGCGTTGTCACATCCACGATTGCCGTTGGCCTGGCCACCGCACCCGGATACGCCCGGATGATCCGCACCCAGACGGTAAAGATTGCTCGCTCCGGCTACGTCGAAGCGGATCGTGCACTCGGCCGCACACCGGGCCAGATCCTCCGCAGGAGGATCCTCCCGAACCTGGTCGTCCCACTCTTTGTCATCGCCACCCTTGGCATCGGCCAGGGAGTCGTGTGGGCATCATCCCTGTCCTACCTTGGCCTTGGCGTATCACCACCGTCGCCCGAGTGGGGAGCAATGATGAATGCTGGTCGCACCTACCTGACCTCGAGCGCCTGGTGGTTAACCTTCTTCCCGGGCCTCGCCATCATCCTGACCGCCGTATCGACAACTGTTCTGTCACGAGCGATCTCCGCAGCGTCGAGGAGGGCATGATGGAACCGATCTACTCCGTAAGCGACCTCTCGGTCTCGTTCGATCGCCAGGTGGTCAACAAAGTTTCCTTCGACCTCGTCCCCGGACGATGCCTCGCCCTCGTCGGCGAATCAGGTTCAGGTAAATCCGTCACCGCCCGTAGTCTCCTGGGTTTGGCGGGAACCGGTTCCTCGGTGACCGGCAGTTTGCGCCTGAACGATCAGGAGATGATCGACGCGAAGAACAGAACCTGGACGAAGACCAGGGGCCGAGACATCGGCCTCGTCCTCCAAGATGCTCTTGTCTCGCTCGATCCGCTTCGTCCTATCGGCCGGGAGGTGGGGGATGCTCTGCGGCTGTCCACGGATACCAAGCCCGCTGATATTCCGCTTCGCACAGTAGAGCTACTCACCAAGGTCGGGCTCGACGATCCGCAGCACCGAGCACGCCAGCGTTCCGAACAGCTTTCCGGTGGGCAACGCCAGCGCGCGCTCATTGCCGCAGCAATCGCGGCCGACCCGCCGATCATTATTGCGGATGAGCCGACCACGGCTCTTGACCGTACGGTTCAGCGTCACATTGTTGACCTGCTGGGTTCCTTGCGGGACGAGGGGAAGGCCCTCCTTCTCATCACTCACGACCTCTCCATCGTCGAACAGATCGCCGACGATGTGTACGTGATGATGGACGGGGAAATCGTGGAATCAGGCCCGGCGAGCCGGGTGCTCACCGCACCGGAGCATCGAAAGACCCGCCAGCTCATCGAATCCGTCCCCATGCGAGCAACGCGCCCGGCTCGAGCTCCTGCTAAGGCCGTACTTCAAGGAACAAATCTTGTCCGGATCTTCCCCAGCAAGGGTTCACTACCTGACAGTCACGCGGTCGACGGAGTAAGTGTGGCACTTGAAAAAGGGGAGACTCTTGGGCTTGTCGGGGCCTCCGGCTCGGGCAAGACAACCCTTGCTCGTCTCCTCCTGGGACTCGACACCCCGACAAGAGGTGAAGTCACGCTTCTGGGCGAGCCCTGGTCGGATATCCCCGAACAGGAACGGCGCCAGCGCCGGTCGAAGATCTCAATCATCTACCAGGACGCACTGTCGTCCTTCGATCCCCGTACCCGCGTTGGTTCGATCCTCGCGGATGCTGTTTCTCTCGGCGGCGAACCATCGTGGAAGAGGGCTAGCGAGGCCACGAAGGAGAAGGTTTACGGACTTCTTGACGACGTGGGCCTAGCGCACGAGACCGTGCAACGCCGTCCCCTTCACCTCTCCGGTGGCATGCGTCAACGCGTTGCAATTGCCAGAGCGTTGGCAACCGAGCCAGAAATCCTTGTTTCCGACGAGCCAGTATCTTCCCTTGACGTCACTGTCCAGGCCGAGATTCTTGATCTGCTTGATGAGCTACAGCAGTCCCGCGGGCTTACCCAGCTGTTCATTTCCCACGACCTTGGCGTTATCGGCCAAGTCGCCGACCGCATTGCGGTCATGGCTGAGGGCAAGATCGTGGAAATCGGCAATCGGGACGAGGTTCTCGACAATCCCTCCCACGACGTAACCCGCACTCTGATAGGTGATCTGGATAGCGGGGCATAGTCCGCATTTAGCTGCCGACGTTCTTTGTCGGCGCCGTATCGTTGTTACGCGGCGGTTTCCTCGAGGCTGGCCAACGGAGCATTCACGAAGGCGGGCACAATGATAATCGGCTCGACGTGGGGTGGCCCTGGCCGCATCATCCACGGGGCAGCGTCATCCACGTGCTGCACCGCATTGCTGTCGAGTACGTGAGGCGTGCCATCGTGGATAGTTTCGGAGTGGACGGCGAGAGAGCCTCCTAGGGGAGGAGATCGAAGCCGGCACGGATCGGTGAGCACGCGATAACGGCGATGAATGCACCGCCAAGAACGAACACCTTCTTCACGGTTCCGCAGTAAACGCCACTTGCAAACGTGCGGTTCATAAGAGATGTGCACGCGTGCGGTTAAGAAGAGCTGTACAAACGTGCAGATAAGAAATGAGGGCGGATAGTCATCCCCAATTAATTCGATACTGGGTTCGCCTTGGCTGTTCGCCCAGACCGTAATGAGAGCGGGGCTCTAGGGCTGTGGCTGAGCATATGGCTAGGGTGTCCATATGACCCATTACGATCTGCTCCTTATTGGCACCGGTTCAGGTAACTCGCTCCCGGGCCCAGAGTTTCACGACCTGTCCATTGCCCTCGTGGAGAAGGGAACCTTTGGCGGCACCTGCCTCAACGTCGGTTGCATCCCGACCAAGATGTTTGCCTACACCGCCGAAGTTGCTGCCACCCCCGCAAACTCTGCCCGGTTCGGTGTGGATCAGACTCTGAACTCGGTTGATTGGCCCGCGATTCGCGACCGCATCTTTGGTCGCATCGACCCAATTGCCGAGTCGGGCGAAGAGTATCGGGTGACCCACGAGGACAATCGGAACATGACCGTGTACCGCGGCGTCGGCCACTTCACCGGTCCGAAAACTATGGTGGTGGCCACGGCTAATGGGGATGAAGAGATTACCGCCGACCGTGTGGTTATCGCAGCCGGTTCGCGACCGTCGTTCCCCGATGTCGAGGGAATTGAAGCCATTAGCGCCCACACCTCGGATTCGGTCATGAGGCTCGAGGAACTGCCTGCCACGATGATCGTTCTGGGATCCGGGTTTATTGCGGCTGAGATGGCGCACGTATTCTCGTCCCTCGGTGTTCACGTCACCCTGATTGCCCGCTCTCAGGTCATGCTCCGGGCCCAGGACCACGACGTAGCCGAGACTTACACGCGACTTGCTGGCGACACGTACGACGTCAAGCTGGGCTTTGCCGCATCGAAGGTCGTCCGCAATGAGAATGGCTCCGTGACAATCACGGGTGCGGTTGACGGCGTGCTCAGCTCGGTCACCGCCGACGAGATCCTCGTTGCCACGGGACGAGTCTCGAACGCGGACAATCTTGACGTCGCTGCCGCCGGGATCGGCATGCGCACGGACGGCCGGGTGGCTGTCGACACGTACCAGCGCGTTCTAAACCCCGCCGGAGAAGTCCTTGACGGAGTCTTCGCCCTCGGAGACGTGTCGTCGCAGTACCAGCTCAAGCATGTGGCAAACAAGGAAGCAAAGTCGGTCCGGCACAACCTCCTCCACCCGGATTCCATGATCGAAACAGATCACCGCTTCGTCCCCTCCGCCGTCTTCGGACACCCCCAGATCGCAACTGTTGGGCTCACCGAAAACCAGGCGCGAGAAGCAGGGTATGACATCGTGGTAGCCCGCCAAGAGTACGCCGGCATCGCCTACGGATGGGCGATGGAGGACACGACAGGGTTCACGAAGATCATTGCCGAGAAGGGCACGACCAAGATCCTCGGCGCCCACATCATCGGCCCGCACGCGCCCACCCTCATCCAAATCCTCATCCAAGCCATGTCGACCGGACAAACCGCCGCCGACATCGCTTCCACCCAGTACTGGATCCACCCCGCCATGCCCGAACTCATCGAGAACGCGCTCCTGCAGATCACCGACTGATAACACGTTAGCGGGATTTGGCTGATCACTATAGCCGGATCCTGCTACCTGATGAGCACCGTCGGGGCACCCGGCTTTAGCTTCTGCGGAAGCCTAGCCCCAGGCACTCGCCAAGACGCACGTGTGGGCCGCATATTGCGGCCCACACGGCTCTGATAGGTCAGTATCAGATACTCGCTGGTGTTGTCATCCGCGCTGGTTGCCGCGCACGACGTTCACGAACGGCTGGCTGGTCAGGTAGTTGCCGACCTGGCGGCGCACGAGGCGGTTCATGCGGGGGAGCATAGCCTGCGTGTTGCCTCCCACGTGAGAGGTGATGAGAAGCGCCTTGTCCCACAGCGGATGGCCGTCGGGGAGCGGCTCCGGGTCGGTCACGTCGAGAGTGATGCGCAGACGGTCCGCGTGCTTGATTAGGGCGTCGGTATCGGCAACCTTGCCACGGGCAACGTTCACGAGGATCGAACCATCGGGCATGGCTGACAGGAACGCATCGTCAACGAGCTTGTCGGTCTGCTCGTTGTGCGGGACAACAACGATAACGGAGTCGGCCTTGGGGAGGAGTTCCGGCAGGTCGTTCATGTCGTACACCTGGCCGTACATGTCTTCGCGGCGGCGGGAGGCCACACGGATCACGTTGGTCTCGAACGGGGCGAGGCGCTGGGCGATTGCGGTGCCGACGCCACCGATGCCGACGAGAACGATCGTGGTGTCCGCAAGACCAAGAGTGTCGAACTGGTCCCACGTCTTTTCGCTCTGGGAGGCCAGAGAGCGGTCCACCTCGCGGGCCGCATACAGCAACATTGCCATGGTGTGCTCTGCGGTCGCGGTCTCGTGAACCGTTGCAGCGTTAGCAACGAGTAGGTCGCCTGGAAGTTCCTTCGGGATCGAGTCGTATCCAATGGAACCAAGCTGCAGGAGCTTCGTGCCAGTGTCGGCAACCCGCTCGACAAGATCGGGAGTGGTGGCGTGGGGTGCGACAGCAATGTCAATGTGATCGGCGGGCGGGGGCGACTTAAAATCCCACTCCAGGACGGTGATGCCAGGGATGTCGAGATCGATGGTCCAGTCCGGGGAGATTGCTACGGTTACGTTACTCACCTCTCCAACCTACAACGCTTCTGTCGTCCAGACCACCTGATTGGAGCGGCGACCCGTGGATGATTCACGCCGTGAGATAAATTCCTTACCGTCCGGCCCTGAAGGCCAACATGTGTAGGGGAACGGAATTCAGATGTTGTAGACAAAGTCGGCGGCACCCCTGGGCGCCGCCGGCTGTTTACTTATCAGTCGATTCGATTATGAGTTTGTTTTATTCCGCTGGTCGTTGCGGAAACTCAATCTAGTCGGCGGCGTTATCAAGAACGGTCTCGAGCTCGGTGAGGGGCAGATCGAACGCTTCGGCCACGCCCTTCTCGACAAGCTTGCCCCGGGTCGCTTGGAGGCCGAGGGCAAGATCGTGGCGTTCCTTCATGGCAGCGAACGGTCCGTTTGCAAGGGCCTTGATGTAGGGCAGGGTCTGGTCCGTCAGGGCCGTCGTAGCGGAAACTGGGACGGCGCCCGGCATGTTACCCACGCAGTAGTAGATCCGGTTATCGGTGCGGTACACCGGGTCGTGGTGGGAGGTGGGGCGGGAACCCTGGAAGCAGCCGCCCTGGTCGATTGCGACGTCAACGAGGAGAACATCGTCCTTGAGGCTGTCGAACATGTCTTCGGTGACGAGCTGGGGTGTGCGGGCACCCGGGATCAATGCCGTGCCAATGATGACATCGGAGAGGGCCGCCTCATCCCGGATGTGTGCGGGGGAGGACGTGTGAGTGCGGACCTTGGTTCCGTACTCCCGGTCAAGTCCGCGCAGCTTCTCGGTGTTGACATCCATGATTGTCACGTCTGCTCCCATGCCGACCGCGACCTTCGCTGCGTGAGAACCAACGGTGCCCGCGCCGAGGATCAGGGTACGTACGGGCGGCACGCCGGGAACGCCTCCCATGAGGCGTCCGGGACCACCGAAAGGCTTCATAAGCTGGTGGGCGGCCTCCTGCGGGGCGAGACGGCCCGCGATCTCGGACATCGGCATGAGAAGAGGAAGGGACTTATTCCGAAGCTGGACAGTCTCGTACGCGATAGCCGTGACACCGGAGTCAACGACCCGGCGGCTCAGTTCCTCGTCAGCTGCGAGATGGAAGTAGGTGAAGACCGTCAGCCCCTCACGCAGATATTCGAGCTCGTGCCCGATCGGTTCCTTCACCTTGATCAGTAACTCGGCGTTTTTCCAGACCTCTTCGGCGGAGTCCGTGATTTCGGCTCCAGCATCTCGATAGGCATCATCGGAGCAACGGGCTCCCATGCCGGCGCCCGACTGGACGAGGACGGTGTGACCGGCGGCCGTCAGTTCTGCCGCTCCTGCGGGCGTGAGACCAACGCGCGCTTCGTCGTCTTTGATCTCGACGGGGATACCAATGATCATGCTCAGGCCTTTCTTCTGTGCGTCCTATCGTAGTTCGGTAAAAGCAGGACGCCCACTTCAACGCTCGGGAAACTATAGGACCGAGATGTGGTAAAGACTGTGTCAATCGTTCTACGATGACACGGTGACTGAGAACCTAACACGCGAAGAAGCGGCGACACGAAGCAATTTCACCATCGATTCCTACCGGGTGCTCCTCGATGTGAGGGGCGAAGACACCTTCTACATTGAAGAAACCCTGACCTTTAGCGGGCAACGGGACGAAACGTTCCTCGATTTTATTGGCGTTGAAGTCTCCAAGGTCATCATTAACGGCACCGACACCGAGGTCGACTGGGACGGGTCCCGCATCTACCTCAAGGGCCTCGCCGAAGAGAACACGGTGACCGTGCATGCTCGCGGCATTTTCTCCAACTCAGGCGAGGGCCTCCACCGATTCGTCGACCCCGTCGACAATTCCGTCTATCTGTATACGCAGTACGAGCCAGCCGACTGCCGCCGCGTCTTCCCGACGATGGAACAACCCAACCTCAAGGCTTCCTTCACCTTCGAGATCACGGCGCCGGAAGAATGGGCGGTGTTGACCAACACCGAAGAGGTCTCGGCTACCGAGGTCGACGGGGGAGTGCGACACGTCTTCGCACCCACCAAGAGGCTCTCCACGTACCTCACGGCCCTGGTGGCCGGTCCCTACCACGAGGTCCGTTCCGAAAAGGACCCGCGCTTCGGCATCTTCTGCCGTCAGTCGCTGGCCGAGTATCTTGACCACGAAGAGATCTTCGACATCTCCCTGTCCGGCCTCGACGTGTTCGACAAGGCCTTCAACTACCCGTACACGTGGGGCAAGTACGACCAGGTGTTCGTACCCGAATACAACCTCGGTGCCATGGAGAACCCGGGGCTTGTCACCTTCACCGAGCAGTACATTTTCCGTGGCCAGTCGACCCGCGCACAGCGCGCCGGCAGGGCCAACACGATCCTGCACGAAATGAGCCACATGTGGTTCGGTGACCTCGTCACCCCGGTCTGGTGGGACGATCTGTGGCTCAAGGAATCGTTTGCCGAGTACATGGGAGCCTGGGCCTCCACGCAGGCAACCGAATACACGGAAGCCTGGGTTGCCTTCACCGCCCGCCGCGCCGCGTGGGCATTCCTCAACGACAACCGCCCAACCACCCACCCGATCGTCGCCGACATCGTCGATCTCGAAGCAGCCGACCAGGCCTTCGACGGCATCACCTACGCCAAGGGTGCCGCAACGTTGCGTCAGCTCGTCGCCTACGTGGGCGAAGAAGCCTTCTTCGAAGGCGCAAGAATCTACTTCAAGCGCCACGCATTCGGCAACGCCAGCCTTGATGACCTGCTTGTTGCTCTCGAGGAAACGTCGGGCCGGGACCTGCGTGCCTGGGCCGAGCAGTGGCTCCACACCACGGGAGCCTCTTTCATCGAGGTCAACGGAAAGTCGCTTACCCAGACGGGTACTCAGCCGCTGTCCGGCGAAGCAATTGTGCGCCCCCACCGGATCAGCGTGGGCGGATACTCCCGAGAAGGGGCCGAGCTCGTCCGCGTCGACAGCACCACCGTGGAACTGACCAACACCGCAGAAGTCGATCTCGAGGGCGATGTCATCATCCCGAACGACGAAGCGCAAACCTACGCAATCGTCGCTCTCGACGAGCAGCAGCTTGAAACGGTCCTCACCACCCGGATCGCCGATCCACTCGCGCGCAGCGTTGTCTGGTCTGGCCTGTGGGAGGCCGTCCGCGATAGCCGACTGGACCCGGCACGGTACGTCGAAGCAGTCAGCCGCTTCCACTCCGAACCTGACTCCACTCTGCTTGGCCAGATGATCCGCAACTGCCAGTACATCGTCGAGCACTACACAATGGATCCTGACACGGCGCGCACCATCTGGCTCGGCATCTGCGACGACTCATGGCGCGTGGCGATAGACGACCAAGATCAGGACCGGATCT
This sequence comes from Flaviflexus sp., assembly GCF_052087705.1. Taxonomy (NCBI): domain Bacteria; kingdom Bacillati; phylum Actinomycetota; class Actinomycetes; order Actinomycetales; family Actinomycetaceae; genus Flaviflexus; species Flaviflexus sp. The sequence continues at coordinate 16,158 of NZ_JBQCYC010000010.1, forward strand.
ACCTGTGGCGCTCCGCCCTCGCCGTAGCTGGCGCGGCACTCCCCGAAGCTGAAGACCTGCTACGCGAAGCGCTCGACACCGTCCGCGGTGACCGTGACGAACGGTGGAAGCTACTCATCGGCCTTGCCTCGACAGGCTCGGTCAGCGAGGCGGACCTCGAAGCCGAGCTCATCAACCCCAGCGAAGCCGACATTGTCGCTCACTCCCAGGCGGTCGCCTCAATCCCCGGCAACCGCCGCGAGGCCTACCGCAGGGCGCTAGAAGAGTCCCTCTCTAATAACCGCATGTCGGCATTGCTCGCCGGTGCCACCGCCACCTACGAAGCCGAGGAATACCCGTTCTTCTCGATCGCGCTCCCGGTCTGGAGAGAGCGCACCCAGGAGCTCGCCGAGCGTATCCTCTACGCCCTGTTCCCGCAGGGAGAGGAAACAATCGAACAGGCCCAGGAGTGGCTCGAAGGCGACGGCGCGAACGCACCCTCCGCCCTCCGCAAGATCGTGCTCGACGGCCTCGATTCCCGGCTGCGAGACAAGCGTGTTCGAGACACCTTCGCAGGCACGACAAGGTTCCTACCGGAGGAACGTTAACGCACCGCCAAACCAGCCCGGGCACGCATTCTTAACACTGCGAGTTCTTAACACTGCGAGAATTGTGCCGTAACAAAGACGTAGAGCGTACCCCGCGTCAACTAAGTTGGCATTCTGTCCCCCGTTTCCGCAAGCCCGCGGAGCGGGGGACAGATTACTTCTTGATAACAATCCCGATGTAGCCTCACAAGACGCTCGTGAACGCGCTGGAAAGCGCGTTGCTGTGCGAGCCCGCGAAACCCAAAAGAGCCCCCTGCCCACTGGGCTAAACCGGAGTGTGCCGGCGATGTTCACGAAGGTGACATTCCCGGCTATGGCGCCACTTTCTGGATATTGATTGGGGTGCGGAGAAAACTGCTCGAAGAATATTGCGTCCCATCATTGCGGCTTGGCAGTAGAAAGCGCGAGAATTAGACCACGGACACCTTGAACGAACCCTGAACGACAAAAGTGGCCATGGGAAATTTCCCGCAAAACCAGGTAGTATATTACAAAGCGGTAACGGCGAGGAGGTCGCGATGACAAGCAACGTGAATGATCCCACTGCAACATCACAGTTCTCTGCACTATCCGGCTCCCCAGACACTGGCGAGCTCGATGCACGCAGGGTAGGAATGAGCGAGCAGGATTTTGCTGCCGTTCAGGCTCTTCCGCCGTTCTCGGCTCTTCTCCTCGTCCAGCGCGGCCCCAACCAGGGTGCGAGATTCCTTCTCGACAGCGAGTCGACCATGGCGGGACGTCACCCCAAATCCGACATCTTCTTGGATGATGTGACGGTCTCCCGCCAGCACTGCGAGTTCCTGCGCCACGAAGGCACCTTCTATGTGCGTGACCACGGCTCGCTTAATGGCACTTACGTGAACCGTGAGCGTATCGACGAAGTCGGACTTGTTACCGGAGACGAGGTACAGATCGGCAAGTACCGAATGACCTTCCACGCCTCCCCGAACCGCGCCCAGTAATGGGCGAAGCAACACAGCACCTTCACAGCCACGATCCGGAGCAGGTTTCGTGGCCCTTTGACGTCTCTCACGAACCGACGCTGAAGATCGGTGAGGTCAAAGAGATACTGAGCGCCGAATTCCCGATGCTCAACGTGTCGAAGATCCGGTACCTCGAGAACATCGATCTCGTGATCCCGCACCGGACATCATCGAACCAGCGACTCTTCTCGCGTGCCGACGTCGAGCGCCTTCGGTTCATCCTCACCGAGCAGCGCGATCGCTACCTGCCTCTCTCGCAGATCGGTGAGCTCCTCAGCCAGCTTGACAGCGGTCGCGCCGGCGAAGGCCACCCCGGACGCATGCGTGCCGTCGAGCACGATGATGTTCCCCGTCCCAAGCCGGGCACGCGACTGACCAAGGCGGAGGTTTCCGAACTCACGGGTGTTGCCGTCGAGGACATCGAGGAACTGGCACGCCTCGGCGTTGTCGAAGTTGACCCCCGCGGTCGCCTCACGAGCCACGCCGTCGACATCGTCCGCTACTCGCAGATGATCACCGACCTCGGACTTGATCTGAGAAATATCAGAGCAGTTAAGAACTCTGCACACAATCACGCCACGATGATTACGACGTCACTAGCAGCCCAACTGGCGAAGCAGTCACCAGTTGCACGGGAGCGTGCTTTCGCTCAGGGAAATGAGATGTCGGCCCTCGTGGTCAAGCTCTACCAGGCACTTCTCGTCGAGAACATCGAAGTCGAACTCGACTGATAAATCTCAAGGTAAGCTTGAGGTGCGACACGCCGAATCGTTTATGGCCCAGGTGATTGACCGAGCAATCCTGGGAGCCTAACGTTAGGTGAAGTTAGACAGAAATTGGAGGCCGTGGTGAACGAAGCCGCACATCCCCAGCTCTTCCAGCCCTCGCTTTTCGGTGAGGACAAGCCGCTGGACGAGACCGAGGGTTACCGTGGACCGGTTGCCAGCAAGGTTGTCGGTATCACCTACCGGCAGCTCGACTACTGGGACCGCACCGGCCTTGTATCCCCGAGCATTCGGGGCGCGAAAGGCTCGGGAACACAGCGTCTCTACTCTTTCCGCGACATTCTTGTCTTGAAGGTTGTCAAACGTCTTCTCGACACCGGTGTATCGCTCCAGCAGATCCGGGTCGCAATCAACCAGCTGTCCAAGTACGGCGTTCAGGACCTCTCGGGGATCACCCTCATGTCCGACGGTGCCTCCGTCTACGAGTGCACCTCGAACGACGAAGTGATCGATCTCGTCAACGGTGGCCAGGGCGTATTCGGAATCGCACTGGGTCGCGTCTGGCAGGAGATCGAATTCTCGCTGTCCGAGCTCCCCACCGAAAAGGCCGAGCAGGAAATGGCAGCCAACGTGAAGGACGAGCTGGCTGAGCGCCGCGCCCGCCGCAATATCTCATAACGACAGCCTCTAGAATGCTTGAGTGAGCCCCGCTTCGGCGGGGCTCCGTCGTACCGGCCTCTTGTACGTGGATATGTGCGTGGACTACTGAGCGGCTGGTAGCCACATTCCCACGCTCAATCCTTCCGGCAGATAATCGGGCGGCTATCCATGACCGAGCATCAGACGCTGACAGTGCACAGATCTGCGGGGAAAGCTACACGCGGAGCTACCGTGCACCGCGGCTGACTGTGGCAAGTACGGAGGGCGGCATATCGTTCCCCCGCCCTCCGACATAGCTTCCCAACGAGAACCTCATTGCGTTACTCGTCCGGGGTATTCTTCATGCCTTTAACTTTCTCAACATCCTCGGGATCGCCTTCAAGCTCGACCTGGGCGACGGACCGACCGAAGGTGTAGAGCGCGAGCTCAAGAGGCGTGCCCACGATTGTCACGGCGTTCTCGTGACGCTTGGTGGTGAGTGCGGTGAACTCACCATGCTCGGGGGAGCGGAGAATGATCCGCACCGGTGCCATAGCGAATGACACCTGGCCGGTTGTCTTAAGAGAACCCCAGATGGCCTTCTGATCTTCGTCATCCAGGACCCGACCCAGCTCGGGTGTCTGCGCCCTCCGGATGTCCTCGTGGTGGATCACATACTCGAGAGTGTTGAAGGCTCGGTTGAGCGCGGAAACCTGCAGAGGAGAATACTTTTGGGGACCCTCGCGGTAGATATCGAGCAGCTCATCAAAGGATGCGGTTTCGAGACGCTCATTCTTCTCACGAATCGCGTCGGAGAAGTTCCACGGCACCTTTGCCGCGAGAGTGATGTGGGGGTAGATCTCTCGGGTCACCATGTGCCGAAGAAGATCTTCTGTATCCCAACCTTCACACAGCGTTGGCGCATCGGGCCCGATTCGTTCGAATGTGCTGATGAGGTTTGAGCGTTCGTTCGTGACAAAGTCCATGACTTCAACAATAGTTGGTGCCCAATTGCGGCGGTATGAGTTGGGGTACGTGCCGCCAAAAGTTACCAGGTAAAGCACAGGGAAATCCCGGAAAACCAAGATGTCTAGACCTAAAGTCCTGGGCCATAGCCGGTCTATCGGGCCGATCTAGACAGTGCTGAACGATGCAGGGCTAGCTGAGCGCCTGAAGAAAACAGCGGGCGATGACCTGCCATGTCGAAAACTCAAAGAGGGTGCGGCACAGATATTCTCCGTGCCGCACCCTCTTCAATGCTGGATGAAAGCTCAGCCAAGCACCGAGTCGCTACTAGGCGACAAGCTGGTCGATAAGAACACCGAGCTCACCGGGGCGACGATCGAGGGGCTCGAAGCCATTGTCACCAAAGTCAAGGAACAGGCTCAGCTCGACCGTGGAACGGATGTCCCACATGTTCATATTCGCAACGATGGTCCGCCACTGCTCGATCGAGCGCACACCATTAGCGGCGCCGTAGCCGACGAATGCCACCCTCTTGTTCATCCACTCGTTGGCGATGGAATCAAAGGCATTCTTGAAGGCGCCCGGGACACCGTGGTTGTACTCGGCGGTCACGAAGATGTAGGCGTCAAACTCGTTGATCTTGTCGCCCCACGCCTGAACCTCGGCGGAATCGTACTTGCCGTTGGCCATAGCCGGGTGCGTGGACGAGGTCAGCAGGGGAACATTGAACTCCCGCAGGTCAACAAGCTCGAACTCGGCGCCGCCATGCTTGACAGCCTCATCGTAAACCCACTTGCCAATCTGCTCGCCTGCTCGCTCCTCGCGGATCGAACCGAGGATGATTCCAACCTTCATGTGTCTTCCTTTCAAGATGAACTAACGAACTAATCCAAACATGGAATTAGTTAAAAGCGAAACTATTGTCGAGGAATTCACTAAGGGGGGATTCCGGGAATAATCCGCGGTATTTTGCAAAACAATTCCATACACAGACACGGTTGATTCACGATTGATATGGGCGGGATATCAGCCGATCATCTTCGTGGCTTCGTGGCTTCGTGGCTTCGTGGAAGAGGTGGGGGGAGAGGACCAGCTGCATCCCTACCTGAGCTGGACAGCGGCTTGGCGGGGATGCGCGGCTTTCATCAGCTTGGCAGAGCTGTCAGCCGAGTGGCTTGTGAAGATGAGCGCAGTGTCGTCGATAAACCTGGTGGATAGACGAAGTGGTGGGGTGGCCCGGAACGAATCCGAACCACCCCACCACTAAACGCGTAAGGCAGCGTGTGTCGCGATGGCTATAGGAGTCCCATGGTTGTTGGGAGCCACGTCGTCAGGACCGGTACGTAGACCACGATGAACAGCGCAACAACAATTGCGATGAGGAATGGCCAGAGCTTGCCGGTGACAGGCTCGATCCGGAGTCTTGCGACTCTAGCACCGACGAAGAGGACGTTGCCGACAGGCGGCGTGATTACGCCAATCGACAGTGCCATGACGACGAGTGCACCGAAGTGGACCGGGTCGACACCCAGCTCCGTGACGATCGGAAGGAAGATCGGAACGAAGATGAGAATGGCGGGGGTTGGGTCCATGAAGGTGCCAACGAGAAGCAAGATAATTGTGACGATCAGCAGGACAACTGCGGTCGAGTCCGTTGTTCCCAGAACAGCATCGGAGATGAGCTCGGGGATGCGGGCAAAGGACATGACGAACGACAGGGCCGTGGAGACCGCGACGAGCATCATGACGATTGCTGTCGTGCGGCTGGCGTCGACGAGGATATCGGGAAGGTCCTTGATCTTAATGGTGCGGTAAACCATCGACAGGATGAGGCAGTACACGACGGCAATCGAGGCGGACTCGGTTGCGGTGAAGAGGCCGCCGAGAATACCACCGACAACGATGACGATCATGAGGAGCGACGGAACTGCGCGCCAAATAATCTTCATGCCGTCCGCGAACGACACGCGTTCCTCGGACTTAAGACGACCCGGCTGTTTTCGTGCGTACAGATAAACGACGAGCATACAGGCAAGGGCCCACATCATGCCGGGAATCAAGCCCGCCATGAACAGCGCCGCAATCGATGTTGAAGAGACCAGCGAGTAGACGATAAAGGTGTTCGACGGCGGGACGAGCATGCCGGACGGCGCCGAGGCGACGTTGACGGCAGCGGCGAAGCGCTTGTCGTAGCCATCCTTGACCATGCGGCCATGCATGACGTTACCGACAGCGGCGGCCGAGGCCACCGCGGCGCCAGAGACGGCACCAAACAGGGAGTTGGCAACAATGTTTGTCTGTGCGAGCGACGCCGGCATGCGGCCCGTGAGCACCTTTGCGGCGTCAACGAGTCTGCCGGCAATACCGCCGTTATTCATGATCACGCCCGCCAAAACAAACAGCGGAATCGCGAGCAGAGGGAACGAGTTGATGCCCGTAAACATGCGCTGGGCGGTGACAAGCGATGCCTGCTCGAGACCAAGCAGCGGGACCGCCGCGAGCATGGTCGAGACACCGATGGTGACGGCAATCGGGATCGAGACAACAATGCCAAAGATGATGCCAACAATGAGGATAAGACCAGCAAGGGTATTCGGATCCATCATGCCTCCTTAGACGTATCGGGCGAGCGCGGCGTTACTGGATCGACCAGCTCGGACTCGGCTCGAGCGGTTTCGGCGGTCTCGGGATCGAGAGCAACCTCGACGTCTTCGTCGGAGTGGTCGCCGTACGCTTCCTCAAGTTTGAGGGCCATGCCGATGATGTAGTAGATCGAGTAGAAGGCGATGAGAACACCGCTGATGGGCAGGGCTAGATACATCTGGCCCATGGTAAACGGCAGAGCAGAGAGTTCCTGGTTCCATGCGTTCTGAGAGGCTCGGTAGCCGCCATAGATGAAAACAATAACGGCGAAGGCCAGGATCGCAACCTGAACAAAGGTTGCCACCGCACGCTCCGAATTATCCGGGAGCTTACGGACGAGGAACTCGACCGCGACATGTCCGCGCTCACCGAATACCAGGGCTGCCGCGAAGAGACCCAACCACACGAACGTGATCCGGGCACCCTCCTCGGTCCAGGTGGAGGAATCGTTAAGGACCTGGCGGGAAAAAACCTGCCAGACAACGATGACAACAAGGGCTGCGAACAGGATCGTCACAATGACGTACAGAATTCTGTCAAGAGTTTTCTTTAGGAGAGGCATGATTACTCCACATCCTTCTCGGACAGGGCGCGGGCCCCTTCGTAAACCTCAAGCTGAGTATCGGTCGTGAGGAACTGATCGACGAGCGGCTCAAGGGCCTCATCAAAGATAGTTTCGTCAACGATATGGATCGTGGCGCCATCTTCTTCGGCCTGGGCAATTGAGTCATCGGTGGCCTCGAGCCACAGCTCGACGTGGAGGGCACGCGCCTCATCCCAGCCCTCCATGAAGATCTCCCGATCTTCATCGGTCATGGAGTCCAGCATTGTCGAGTTAATGATGAGATAGTCGAGACCCACCAGGTGGTTAGTCTGCGACCAGTGCGGCGCAACCTCGTAGTGACGCTGCGTTGCGTAAGAAACCTCGTTGTTTTCTGCAGCATCAACGACTCCGGACTGAAGACCGGAATAGAGCTCGCCGTACGCCATCGGAGTTGCCGAGGCACCGAGTGCCTCCGCCATGGCCAGGTTCAGCTCCGATTCCTGGACACGCAGTTTCATGCCATTCAGATCATCGGGCGTCTCAACCGGACCAAACGTCGTGTAGACGGAACGGTTACCCTGTGTGAAGCCACCAAGAACAACAATGTTATTGGTCTCGCGCAACGAGTTAAAGAGCTCGCCCACGACTTCGTCCTCCGCCAGCACCTTCATCTGGTGATCAATATTGTCGAACGTGGTGGGGAGGTTCAGTGCGATGAAATCCTTGTTCAGATTCTCGAGCTGGGGGCCGGAGACGATGGCCAGTTCCACCGACCCATCGGAAACCAGCTGAAGAGCCTCGGCCTGTGCGCCGAGCGTCTCGTTGGGGTAAATCTCCAGAGTCCACCTACCGTCGGTGTACTCTTCCAAGTAGTCACCCCAGTGGTCCAAAGCAATATAGGAAGGGTGGGTCTCTGTCTGGTTCAATGCCAGATGGAGGACGTCCCCTTCGTTTTGCCCAGGTTCCAGAGTGCCACTGCACGCTGCCAGGAGCATCGCGGTTCCAGCCGCCGCCCCTATCAATCGTGTATGTCGCCTCATAGCGCCTCGCTTCCTTGCGTTTCGCTGCTACCGACACTGTGGGGATTGTCAGTATCTGGAATGCATTTGACAATCGTTGGTAGCTTCGTGCCCTCATACTATTTACCCAAGAGCTGAATTCCGCCGTGTTGCCGTGTGTTGCCATGCCGAGCCATTTCATGTCATGTAAGTAGCTCAAACCGGTGAATTTCGGTGCAAACTAGCCCTATATCCTCGGGCTTTGTCAGTCGATAAGTCACGCTGGTAGCAGTGTTGCCTTCGCCATAAGCCGTAGTGGGGGAGAGTTTCTGTCCGGTTTCTTAAAGTACGCGCGGATTGTTGCAGTCGTGATGGCAACTGATGGCAAAGCCCAAGAAATTCTGCGTAGAACAGATTTTTCTGTGAAATCTTGGGTCATCGAACGGGATCTACGTCCTAGAGAATGTATGCCGCAGTCACCCGACCACCGTTTGGCACCCGAATTTCAACGGCGAGAATAACGCCCAGCCAGGGGAGTGGCGGGAAGCTGTTCGGGAGGAAAAAGATTTCTCCTCCCCAACGACTCTCATGACGGGGTAGAAAGACGGGGTGGAAGGGGGAGTGCGGTGTTAACTGTGCATTTCGTGATCTGCGCGCTGAGCCAGTTTGTCCTTTGTCGCCCACAGGCCAGCTGACGGCGTGGAAATATAGAAGACCTCTTCACCATCCGGCATGGTATTCCAGCCATCCTTCATAACTTCGGGGTTATACCGGTTGAGGGCTTCGTTCACATCCATGTACTCGTAGCCGACAGATTCAATGTCTTCCCGGGTCAGTTTTCCCGGCGCATACCTGATGGTGAACCGGCCCTCGGAGGAGCCATGAACAAGATGCGCTGTGCCGTGGGGGATGTCCTGCATATCCTCCTGAGTTGCGAAGAGCTCAAGGACTTCGGCCTGACTTATGTAGCCGTACTTACGGACAAGATCATCGACTTCGGGCTGCTCCCCAAAACGCTCAACGCCGCGGGCGATAACGAGAAGCTCCCCACCATCCGCAATTGCCATGCGAGTGCGGTACACGGCCTTGTTGGCAACCCAGGTTGCCCGGAACTCGTCCGCCTGCATGACAGCCACGATCTTCTTTACCGGCTTATCGAACTGCGTAATGTTTTGCGCAAGGGACGCACGTGCTGCGTCGTAGTAGGTTTCAAGGTCGTCACCAACATAAACACCTGTGTGGATCAGTTCCCCGTCATGGTTATAGTCCATGACGACCTGGATGTAGACATCCTTAAGGTGGCCAAGGTAGCGTTCCTCGGCTTCGTTAAAGCAGGCACGGACCGGTGTAAGCAGGTTACCCAGGTTGTTTTCTATGCCGTAAACGGCTGATGCCATGTGGGAGCCGCCGAGCAGACGCTTACCGCCAAGCCCAATGAAATAATTCTTGTTGTGATTGGCAAAGCCAAGAACCTCGTGGGGGACGACGTGCCCAATGTTGATGATGAGATCCCAGTCCTCAGTGACCGTCATGGTGTTCAGATCGATCGGGATCTCCCAGTCAACAAGCCCGCCCGTCTTCTCCTTCACAAACTCCGCCTCAATCGTGCCCAGATGGGTGACGCCGTTCTTCCAATCGTGGGCATGGATCTTTTCCTCGGGAACGGATCCAAACATCCACGTGTTGTCGTCGGGCGTGTGTGGCACGTGCTGCCCGAGCGTCGGAATCACATGAACATCGGCACCCGCCTCGGTCAGATGGTGGTAGAGAAACTCGGTCATCCAGCCGACTCCAGCATGCGCTCGGGTAATATCGGGCGGAAGGAGAAGTACCCGGTTGAGTCTCTCAATTCCGAGCCTTTCCCTCGACTCTGCTACCGTGCGAAGCAACATTTCTTCAATCTTTGGGCGATCGATGATAGACGCCTCGCGCTTAAACCAGGTCATATGGGCAGACTACGAGAATGACCGTATCGGTGTGCGGGAATGCACTATGTTGCCACTTATGAACTCGAGGCCCGTAAGTTGCGTCGGTTCGGTCGCTGTCGGCAAGGTCCTGGCTCCTGTCGGTGCCGCCGTCACAAGCGAAACAAGTATCGATAGACGGCGGGGTTTACCGTTGTCGATTCGGTGTTCGAAAAACAGTTATGACAGGCCGATGAGGGTAGCCTAAAACCGCGCAATAACAGTGAAAGGTGAGCCTTCCCTTCGGTGACAACAACCGATTATGAGCCTAGGCTCAGGACTGAGCAGGTGATCGCCAAGCATCTGAGCGGGAGTGGAGGGCACCATGGCACAGGTAACCGATATCGAGTCAAAGGCAGACGGGCTATCGAGCAAGCTCAACTGGCTACGTGCCGGTGTGCTCGGAGCAAACGACGGCATTGTTTCCACTGCCGGCATCGTCATGGGAGTGGCGGGTGCCGCGGTTTCTGATCAGGCACTCATTGCATCGGGCGTTGCGGGTCTGGTTGCGGGCGCGATATCTATGGCCGTGGGGGAATACGTCTCTGTTTCAAGTCAGCGCGATACCGAGAAAGCGGAAATCGACGTACTGAGAAAGCGCCTTGATGAGAATCCCGAGAACCAGCGCCTGAGCCTTGCCCGCACCTTCGAAACAGAAGGATTATCCAAGAAAACGTCGCTTGCCGTTGCTGCTGAGCTGAGCGATTCCGACGCCATCGGAGCACACGCTCGCTACGAGCTAGGGATCAATGCCGACGAACTAACGAATCCCTGGCACGCTGCCTGGGCCTCCATGATCGCCTTTGTTGTTGGAGCTATCATTCCGCTGATCGCCATGGTGGCGTCGCCAGACTCCGTTCGAGTCGTTGCGACGATTGTCGCCGTTGTTATCGCACTCATTATTACCGGGACAATTTCCGCACGCCTAGGTGGTGCTCCCGTTGGGCGAGCCATCGTACGAGTCGTCATCGGGGGACTGGCAGCCATGCTCATCACCTACGCGATCGGTGCCCTCGTGGGGGTAGTGCTCTAACTACTCCAGGCCCCTTATTGTGCATGTAACGACCACGGATACCGTTAAATCGGAGAACGAGCATGATCGATCGTTTCCGCTAATACCCCCGTAGGGCGCCATTCGGACTAATCTGTTGTTATGAAGGTAAACCTCAGGACGGAGTATGAGGACGACTGGCCGTGGCTGTGGCACTGGCGCCATGAACTAGATACTGCGGAATGGAAGCAATGGGATTCTCCATTCCTGCACGACCACATCAGGAGACTGAGTTACGAAGAGTTCAAGCAGGCCCAGGTGCTGAACACGAGGTTCGGCTCCATCATCGAGGCCGATGGGCAACGCGTGGGAACAGTTAATCGCTCAGAATTACCGCCCAGGGGAGGCGGCTGGTGGGATATCGGTATCGTCATTTACGACCCCACATACCGTAACCAAGGCATCGGCACCGAAGCCGGCAGGCTCTGGATCGATCACACCTTCAACCACACACGCGCGCACGTCGTTACGCTCAGCACCTGGTCCGGAAACGAACCCATGATCAAGACCGGCGAGCGACTCGGTTTGAAGGAATGCTCCCGAATCCCTGAAGCACGTTCCTGGAAAGGCCTGCGCTACGACGTCGTGCAGATGTCGGTACTACGCGCCGACTGGGAGAAGCAGCGACTCGATCGAGCCCGCACGCGCTAACACTCGACGCGCACACTGATCTCTCATTGTGACAACCAACCGCGTCATGACGAGAAACCGAGCGGAGGAGTGGTGCTTCCCGAATAAGAGAAGAAGCGGGCGCCATTCAAATAGTAAAATGACATAATATGCATTATCGGAATTGCGTTGAAATGTTGCCTTGGGGCGAAGAAGATCCTCTCGCGACTGTTATTCCCGGACAGAGGCCTTTTGCGTGCTGTTCTTATCGGCGCCAAACGCGACATCGACGCGGATCTTGGAATCGCGGTGCAGAGCCCGATAACGCCTGAGTTCTGCTTACAAACCATCGACGAGGGCCGGTCCGGACAGTCGAAACGCATGACGGTTGCCGGGCTCACTCGCGTCGAGGTTGACGACGTCGAGGAAGCCCTCGAAGACTCCCCTGCGCTGTTGCGGTCGATAGATAGACGGCTTGAAGAGGACTCGGTCGTGTTCTCCTTTGCGAAGGCCGGCGGGCACTGGCTGGGAATCTCGCTGCTCAATAATTGAGGATCTACCGGCCTGTCTCGGACAGACTATTGACCAAGTTTCCGTTAATTAATAGGTATCTATTGTTTATCGATAGCTATCGAGTTATTCTCAGGTTATGATTCCCGACAGTTTAACCAGCGCTCTCAAAGTTGCACTCGTGTTCCTGCTGTTCTCCCTGGCCCTGGCCCAGGTTTATGCCGTGTTCATGATGATTGAAATTGGAGCCACTACTCCCGAGGTGGAACCGCTGGTTGTGCCTTATTCGATCGGCGCTGTTCTCGCCCTTGTCGGACTTCAAGCCGCCGTCATTATCGTCTGGCAACTTCTCAGCATGGTTGAGGAACGGACGATCTTCCAGGATAAGTCGATCAAACGTGTCAACCAGCTCATTGTCAGCATCGCCATCTCAATCATCATTGTCACTGGCCTACTTGCACACCTGCTGTTCTTCATGGGATTTGGCGGCCCCATCTTCCTCATGGCGCTCGTGCTCATTCTCCCCCTCGGTGCGGCAGTCGTACTCCTGCTACTTGTCATGAGGGGTCTGCTTGTTGAGGCGGTCCGCAACCGGACCGAGTTGGATGCGGTGATCTGATGCCAATCGTCGTTGACCTGGACGTCATGCTCGCTAAACGGAAGATGAGCGTCGGTGACCTCTCTGAAGCTATCGACATTTCACCTTCGAACATTGCAGTTCTAAAGAACGGGCGAGCACGTGCAGTACGCTTCTCCACACTCGAGGCAATCTGCGAAGTCCTCGACTGCCAGCCGGGTGACGTGCTTAGGTACGAGCCGGACCTGTCGGATTAGCGCATACCCGCATCGCCGCTGAAGGTTCGTCCTAGCTCAAGAATCGAATCATTCTAATCCCTTTCGTAGGTGGCCCACCCCCTCCCATAGTTGTGGTGATCCTCGATCGGACGGAATCGACAAAGATTTTGTCGGACAGTTCTAGATACCAATGAGTAACTCTAATTTGCGCCGTGATCGGGGTGGACCTACCGACAGCCGTGCTGTGCACGAAGACATCATATTCAGTTGAAAGCGGTCGCCGTGCTAACCGTGAGCGGTCTCTGACGTGCTCTTACCGTAGGAGCGTGAATCGAATTGCCGCTCTTATGAAATGGACGCTTTGCTGCTTACGGAATGAGGTTGAGGCCCCGTAGTACAAGATCGGCGGTACTTTCCTGAACCGCCCATTTTTCTTCGTCGCTGTGATTGCGAAGTGAGCCGAGGGTACACAGGAAGGTTGCTCCGTGGAATGCAGCCCACACCGGGACGGCTTCGGCAAAGAGGTCTTCCGCATCGGGTTTGACCTCTTTCATGAGCGACGTCAGGATCTGCATGGGTCGGCCGCTTGCCGTGGCCCAGTCCTCGGCGAGCGGGAAGACGAAGGTGAAGACCTCGAATTGCTTCGGGTTGTCGAGCGCGAACTTGAAATAACCAACTCCGAGGGCGCGGATTCTGCTTACTACGTCCTCCCCCTCGACCTCGGACAATGCGAGTTGCAGCTTCTCGTCCATGGATTCCAGCAACCTGTTACGTACAGCCTGGACAAGATCAGCCTGGCTTTCGAAGTGGCGGTAGGCGGCTGATGGGGATACACCGATCCTTCGCGATGCTTCCCTAAGACCAACGGCGTTGAGACCGCCTTCGCTCGCGAGCTCGAGCCCTACGCGAATGAGCTCATTTCGTAGGTTGCCATGATGATACGGCCGGTCGACGGTCTTCACAGAACCACTGTCCTTGCATTCGAGGTGCCAGCTTCGACACCAGGGTTGATAACCGCTCCAGTTTATCCCGGCTTCTCCGGTAAACGGCATATTTTGGCGAGATATCGCGCATTTGTCTCGTCAGATCTAAACTATTCATTCAGACCGTCATTAACAATGATCGTTGACTATTTCTGGACGTACTCGGCCAGGTGTTTACCCGTCAGAGTGGTTGCGCTGGTCACAAGCTCAGATGGTGTTCCCTCGAAGACAATGTGCCCGCCTTCTGTACCGGCACCGGGACCAAGATCGATGATCCAGTCGGCGTGTGCCATAACGGCTTGGTGGTGTTCGATAACGATGACCGAGATCCCGGAGTCGACCATGCGGTCCAAGAGTTCGAGAAGCTGCTCAATGTCGGCGAGGTGGAGACCCGCGGTTGGCTCATCCAGAACGTAGATTCCGCCCTTCTCCGCCATCTGCACCGCCAGCTTAATCCGTTGGCGCTCACCGCCCGACAGGGTGGATAGTGGCTGGCCGAGGGCGACGTACCTGAGACCGACGTTGACGAGGCGGTCGAGAATGGTGGATGCCGGTTTGGGGCCGGCCTCGGCAAAGAACTGGGCTGCCTCCCCCACCGACATCCGGAACACGTCGGCAATGTTCTTGCCGTGGTACTCGTAGTCGAGGACGTGGTCTTGGAAGCGATCTCCCCCGCAGGCTTCACACGGTGAAGATACCGATTCGAAGAACGACAGTTCGGTGTAGACGACTGCCAGGCCCTTGCATACCTGGCAAGCACCCTCGGAGTTCGGGCTAAAGAGACCCGGCTTAACGCCGTTCTCTTTAGCAAATGCCTTACGAATGTGGTCGAGTAGCCCCGTGTACGTGGCGGGATTGGATCGGCGGGATCCTCTTATCTCCGACTGGTCGACGTAAACCAGTCCTTCCGTTTCCGGAAGAGACTTTCTCAGCAGGGTGGACTTGCCAGAACCTGCGACACCGGTGATGACGGTGAGGATGCCGAGCGGTATATCAACATCGATATTTTGCAGGTTGTGGGTGTGCGCCCCGCGTATCTTGATGGCGCCACTCGGTTTACACACCGTCTCTTTGAGGGCAACCTTGTCTGCCAGATGCTTGCCCGTCACGGTATCAGAGGACTGCAGCCCTTTGAGGTCCCCTTCATAGATGATCTCACCGCCGTGGGAGCCTGCGAGCGGGCCAATATCGACAATGTGGTCGGCGATCGCGATGGTTTCCGGCTTGTGTTCGACCACAAGCACCGTGTTCCCCTTGTCTCGTAGCGCCAGTAGCAAGTTGTTCATCCGGTCGATGTCGTGGGGATGAAGTCCGACGCTCGGCTCATCGAAGACATAGGTAACGTCGGTGAGTGCTGAGCCAAGGTGCTTGATCATCTTGGTTCGCTGGGCTTCGCCACCCGAAAGGGAACCGGCAGGTCTGTCGAGTGCCAGATACCCCAGGCCGATGTCGACGAAGGAATCGAGGATGCCGGTGAGGTTGTCTTGGAGGGGGCCGATGCTGGTGACCTTGAGGGCCTTCACCCAGTCTCTTAGTTCAACGATCGGCATGGCGCACACATCGGCGATCGACTTGCCTTCAATCGTCGAGGTGCGCGCGTGTTCGGCAAGCCGGGTGCCACCGCAGTCCGGACATGCGGTGAAGGCCACGGCGCGATCCACGAAGGCGCGAATGTGGGGCTGCATGGAAGCCCGGTCCTTCTGCAGGAAGGATGTCTTGATCTTCGGTACGAGCCCCTCGTACGTGGTGTTGATTCCCTGGAATTTCACCTTGGATGGCTCCCGGTACAGCAGGTCGTGGAGCTCCTGTTTGGTGTAGTCCTTGATCTTCTTGGCGGGATCAACGAAGCCCGATTCGGAGAACTGGCGCACCGCCCATCCTCCAGCTTTATATCCGGGAACGGTGATCGCACCTTCCTCGAGCGAAAGGTTGCGATCGATAATCTGATCAACATCCAGATCAGAAACGGTTCCCCGGCCCTCGCAGGTGGGGCACATTCCCCCGGTTACGTTGTAGGTGGCGAGCTGCCGCTTGGGGTTGTTGCCTTTTTGAACGGTAATGCCGCCCTGGGCGCTGACCGAGGGCGTGTTGAACGAGTATGCCTGGGGTCCGCCAATGTGGGGCTCGGCAATCCGGCTAAACAGGATACGAAGGAGTGCGTTGGCGTCGGTTGCCGTTCCCACGGTCGACCGTGGGTTCGTCGACATGCGCTCCTGATCCACCACAATCGCGGTCGTGAGGCCATCGAGCAGGTCAACGTCCGGCCGAGCATTGGACGGCATGAAGCCCTGAATAAAGGCGGAATAGGTTTCGTTGACTAGCCGCTTCGATTCGGCAGCGATCGTTTCGAAGGCGAGCGAGCTCTTGCCCGAACCCGATACTCCGGTGAAGACCGTCAACCTTCTTTTGGGAAGGTCCAGGTCAACATTCTTCAGGTTGTTTTCACGTGCGCCGCGCACGCGAATGGTGTCGTGGCTGTCCGCCGGATGCTGTGCCATGGCCATATCCTTCCCATCGAGATTCACTGTCACAAAGAACCCTAGAGCGGAAGAGTACCAGGCACATAGGACAACTACTGCCCCGGGGTTGTCCCCGCCTCGTATTCCTCAAGTGGCAGACTGTCGTAGCTCTCGAGGACGGATTCAATAATGCGCCATCCTTCTTCCGCTGCCGCGGCCGTGAGACGCAGGTGCTTTTCTCCGGTTAGCAGGCTCCTGGCAACGCGGCCGTAGGCACCGAGCTTCGATGGCACAAGCCCTGATGAAAGCGTGATGCGAGCATTCCATTCCGAGGCATCGGGATCGGACGGATCGTTCGCATTAACCTCGATACCGAGCTCATCCGACTCGAACGAAAGCCGCAAAACATTTGCCGGTGCGCCATCCTGGGTTTGCCGAAAGACAGCTGAGATTTCCCTGCGGGGATGACCGATTCCCTTGCCGGACTCCAAGATGATGGGGATGCCCCGCCACCTGTCGGTATCGACTGTAAGTTGGATGCGGGCCCAGGTTTCGGTATTCCGTGACGGTTCGACTCCGGGCTCATCGACGTAGGAAGGCAGCTCTTTGCCACCAACCGTTCCCGCCGTGTATCTCCCCCGCCTGGCCTCAACGGCCTTCGACATGCACAGAATCTCCGACGGACTCGTATCTTCATCTGCCAGGACGTGGGACATGACCTGGATGAGGTGGGACTGGATCATGTCGACAGCAGCGCCGGTTTTGTCATAGAACGCAGCACGGCCCTCGAGCCCGATTGTTTCGTTGAAAACGATCCGGACCTCATCGATGTGCTGAGCATTCCAGATCGGATCGATCAGCATATTGCTCTCTCGGAGGCCCTCGATGTTGACAGTCCCGGACAAGCCAAGGAAATGGTCCACCCGGAAAATCTGTTCCTCGCCAACCAGCTTCGCCAACTGTTCATTCACGGCTCGCGCGGTCTCCAAGGATTCCCCGATCGGCTTTTCAAGTGCGAGAACAACACCATCGGGTAGCTTCACACCCTCGAGTGCCTTGAGCGCACGCGCGGTAATCATCGGTGGCAGAGCGAAGTAAAGAATTGGGCCAGCAACCTGCTGCTCTGTTGCAACGTCCATGAGTTTCTGTAGATCTGCGGCGGAGGTTGCATCAACCTGGAAATAGGTCGACTGCGCAACGAGGGAAGATAAGGTCTCAGTAGGCGTCCCGGAGGCTTCCAGGGCTGCGGCGAAGTATGCGGGATAGTCAACATCGTCAGCCATATCGGCGCCAATGATTCGCACGTTCGTTCCCGACATTGCGGCGTACTCCGCCATGCCGGGCAAGAGGAGCTTCTTAGCAAGATCGCCCGCTCCCCCGATGATCGCTATCGTTGTCGCGGGACTCGAATTGTTTCCAGCGCGTACCTGTTCCTGCTGCTCGGTAGTGGACTGGCTTGCTGAGTTTACTGTGCTGGACGAATGGTCGTTGCGTTCACTCACGGTTAAACCCTACTGAAAAAACGCCCTTGGATCAGTAGGGTGAAAGGGATGGCTTCGACACCGATTGAACAGTACGCATTCCTTTCCGATGGTCAGACCGGCGCCCTCGTTTCCGAGGCCGGCTCGATTGACTGGCTGTGTTTTCCTCGATTTGATTCGGAGGCGCTCTTCACGGCGCTTCTTGGAACGGAGGAACACGGCAGGTGGCTGATGGCTCCTCGAGATGGCACGCTACTGTCGCGAACCTATCGTGGCGACACTTTTATTCTCGACTCCGAATGGGAAACGCCGACCGGTAAGGTCACGATCACGGAGTTCATGCCAATCAACGTTGGCGAGATGACGTCCTCGGACCTGGTCCGAACCGCTACCTGCACGGAAGGCACTGTTGAGATCGTTCACGACCTGCGGTTCCGATTCAACTACGGTGCTTCGGTTCCGTGGGTAGAACGAGCAGAATTACACGGACAGCCCTGCCTCACGGCTATTGCTGGTCCAACGGCCATCCACCTCGTGGGCCCGTTGCCCGATCCGAAAGGCTATTCGCACGGCGGCACATTCACCCTCGGCGAAGGCGAGGCCGAATCCTGGCACATGCTGTGGTCGCCCAGCTATGAGCCAGCTCCACAGCTCGACTCGATCGACATGCTAGAAACCGTCACGGAAGCCAACTGGTCGTCCTGGGCGTCCCGGATCGATGCCGAAGGGCCGTACGCCGACGAGATCGTTCGCTCCCTCCTTATCCTGCGGTCCTTGACCGACACGAAAACTGGAGGCATCGTCGCGGCCGCGACAACGTCCCTTCCAGAAGAGTTCGGGGGCTCAAGAAACTGGGACTACCGGTACACATGGCTACGGGATTCTTCACTGACCATTGAGGCGCTCGTCGCTCACGGTTTCACCGACGGCGCGAGGGCATGGCGGGACTGGCTCCTGCGTGCCATCGCGGGCGACTCCCATTCTCTTCGAATCATGTACGGGCTCGGCGGGGAACGGCATCTTCCCGAGTTCGAGCTTGACCACTTGCCCGGCTACGAGAACTCCGCACCCGTGAGAATCGGCAACGGTGCAGCAGGCCAGTTCCAGGGCGACGTCGTTGGCGAGGTCATGATCGCACTCGACAAACTCCGCAAGGCGGGTGTTGCTGACGATCACCGGTCCTGGGCCCTCCAAAAGGAGCTTCTAATTTTCGCGGAAGAGAACCTGGACCGCAAGGAGCACGGGATCTGGGAGATGAGAGGCGACCTGCACTACTTCACGCACTCCCGAGTGATGATATGGGCGGCGTTTGATCGTGCCATCAAGGCCGTTGAAGACCACGGCTTCGATGGTCCCGTCGACCACTGGAAGGCACTTCGTGCCCGGTTGGCGGACGAAATTGAAGAAAAGGGATGGAACGACGAAATCAACTCGTACACCCAGACCTATGGCTCCACTGAGGTTGATGCTTCCCTCCTCCAACTCCCCCAGGTTGGCTACCTGGACTACAACGATCCGCGCATGCTGTCCACCATGGCAAAGATCGAGGAAGACCTCGTTGACGATCAAGGATTCCTCCACCGGTACCGCACCCAGTCCGGCAAGGACGGGCTGACAGGCAACGAATATCCGTTCCTCATTTGTACGTTCTGGCTCGTTGAGCAGTGGGCCAAGACCGGCCGAGAAGCCGTAGCGAAGGACCTCATGGACCGACTAGTCGGGGTTGCATCCCCGCCGGGGCTGCTTGCCGAGGAGTACTCACCAGCCCACGGCAGACTCGCCGGGAACTACCCTCAGGCCTTCTCCCATCTCGGTCTTATCAGGGCCGCAGATTCCTTTGGAACAAAACAGAGCTAAAATGCGTTGCAGGGAATGGAGATAAAAGGAGAAGAATGGCTGAACGTTCACTACGCGGCATGAAGATTGGCGCATCCTCGCTGGAAACAGACGAGGGCGTACGCTTTGTGGCCCGTTCCGACTACGAATACACCTGCCCCAACGGACACGACTTTCACAAGACTTTCGCCGAAGAGGCGGAGATTCCTGCCGTCTGGGAATGCCACTGCGGTGCTAACGCACTCCTCAAGGACGCCGAGGAACCGGAAGACACCAAGAAGGCCAAGCCGCAACGCACCCACTGGGACATGCTGTGCGAGCGTCGCTCAATGGAAGAGCTCGAAGAGCTCCTCGAGGAGCGCATGGCGCTCATCAACAAGCGGGGCATGAGAAGCCGCATGTAGTCGACAGCGACTTTGTGGCCCGGGAGCAGATCAGCAGATCACACTCCCGGGCCTTTCTCATGCCTGAAAATTAGATTCGGTGGAATGCGAAACGACCTGAATCGAAGACCCATAAAGACCTATCCCGTGCAGCAAGCTCATCATCGCGGACGAACCGAGACCCGCGCTGCCAGGGACAGCGTACAGATTGTCTACACCTGACCTGTTGCTCGGGCACAATGCAGCCAGCGCTCAGTTCTACATAGAGCCCCTGTTCTACACAGAGCCCCTATTACTTCACGGACGCATTAGTTCGTCAGCATCCTCTTGACCTGGCCGGTGCGATGGCGGAAGCCACGGCGCGTTGATTCGGCTAGCGATTCGAAGAAAATGCTGGACGACAGCTTCGACTGCCCGGCTTCCCGTTCGTGGAACGTGATGGGAGATTCCACGATGTGAGCTCCCACCCGGTGGAGCCGTTCGGTCATGTCGGTCTGCCAGTAGTAGCCAACGATCGCGACCTCTGAGAGGTCAATCCGTGCGAGCGTGTCGGCTCGGTACACGCGGAAACCGGCGGTGATATCGGTATAGGGCAAACCAAGGGCTACCCGGTTGTAGAGGTTGCCGAGTCGAGACAGGAGCTGCCTGGACATCGGCCAGTTCACGACTCCCCCGCCCGGAACCCAGCGGGAGCCAATAACGAGATCGGGCTCATCGCTCTGCGCCGCTCGTTCCAACATGGTGACAAGATCGTGAGCGCGGTGGGAACCATCCGCATCCATCTGCACCAGGTGAGTAAAGCCGTGTTCCAGCGCCCACCCAAAGCCCGCTATGTAAGCGGCCGCAAGACCACCTTTGCCGGGGCGGTGTAGCACGGAGATACGGTCATCGGCTTCCGCCCGTTGATCCGCGTAGTCGCCAGTCCCGTCCGGTGAATTGTCATCGATCACAAGCATGTCGATCTCCGGGAGGACCTTCCGCACCCGGTCGAGAGTCGACGGCAGTGCGTCGATCTCGTTGTAGGTGGGGATGATGACGACTGGTCTCATGAACGTTCCTTCCGACGAGCAATCGCCCATACGAGCGACAGGAGGGCACCGATAAGGGCAACAATCCTATAGATGTGACCATATCGGGTTGCGGGTGTGAGTTCGTCCCGAAGCGGGATCCCGTAGACACCGGAAGCGGCTTCCAGCTTGTCCGACTGGGCGACCACGGTCCCGTTTGGCATGACAACACCGGAGACGCCAACGGTGGAAACCTGGACGGCTGATCGGGAGTGTTCGACCGCTCTGAAGATTGTCTGCTCCATCTGCTGCAACGACTCGGCGCTGTCACCGAACGAAGCGGAGTTCACGGGGACAATGAGTGCCGTGCCGCCGCCATTAATGGCATCTTGCACGACCTGGTCGACCGCGATTTCAAAGCAAATGGGAACTGCTAGAGCCACCGTCCGCTCCCCCACCGGAACATCGAGAACCGCGGGCCCTTCGCCGGCAAGCATGTCGGTGCTGACCTGGTCAACGGCGTCCGTAAAGTTCCTGAAGAAGTCCCTCATGGGAATGAATTCGCCAAACGGCACGGGCCGGGACTTGGAGTAGTGGTCGACGAACTCCCCTTCTATGATGAGGGAATAGTCGTTGTAGCGACCATCATCAATGTATTCCTGGGTACCAAGAAGAAGCGGAACCTCCGATGCTGCGCTGACTCGTTGAACTATTTCCATGGCCTCCGGGGTGGTGCGAATGTCCCGATCGGATGCTGACTCGGACCAGAGTATGAGATCAAGTTCGGGCTCCGATTCCAGTAACCTCATCGTCTCCTCTTCGTGCCGCAAGGTGACGTTCAAAGCCCTCCCAGAGTCGTGTTCCCCCACGTCCGGGCCTCCCTGTACCCAGCCAACTCGGAGCGTCTCAGAGCCTCGCACAGAGAGCGGAATGGATACGCACAGGGTCACGGCAAGTACGGGGGTGAGAACCAGGATCAGGCCCTCGACGCGAGGGCCCTCGTACAGGAAGCGAACTCCCGAGGCGAGCAGGAGCGAGAGTGCGACGGTCAGGAAGGTGACGCCGACGGCAGCAATATAGGGCGCCGTGCGCAGGAGCGGGGTTCCCACCTGGGAGAAGGCCACCATGCCCCACGGGAAACCACCGAACGGGAAGTTGGTTCGGATGACTTCAGTGCCGGCAAAGGCGAAAGCTCCGAGAATTGCTGCCGGGATTGTCGGCATGGTCGAGACCCTCGCCCATATTCCACCCGTAAGTCCGATAAAGAGTGCCTGGGATATGGAGAGGGCAACCCAGGGTAGCGGCTCCCCGACCGCGGTCCACGACCACGACACGAGCGGCAGGAAGAAGGCGAGGCCCCATACGGTTCCCGCAAGAAAGCCAAACAGCATACTTCTGCCGCGGACAGCCAGGGCGAGAAGGACGAGTGCGGGGAAAGCGAGGGCCGCAACATCGATCGGATCAAAGGAAGCCCACATGAGGCCACCGCCGAGCGCGGCGACAAGGAGAAGCAGGAGCGAACGCACTCCTTAACACTACCGAAAAAAATCCCGCCGCCTCTCCCTCGGACCGGTGGACTAGTGTCCAACGTTTTCTACCGAAGAGGCGACGGGATACACGGAAAACCGTGCGTCACACCTACGGTAAGAGGGATGGTGCCGATGTGCAAGCCAGGCTGTGAAGATCTTGTCACACTCCCCATCACCACGCCCCAAGATCAGCGTGTCCGACGATCTTCGGCGAGTCGTGAAAGCACGGGTAACGATCGGTTTTGGCGGGAAAGATAGGGCGATCAGCACGGTGCTCAGAGGTCGACAATTCGCGATGTGAACGAGCAAAACTCCTTATCTGTGTGCACGGATGTCATTCCACCACAAAACTTCGGAGGAGTTGTTCCTGAACTGTGCGTAGAACCGGTTGGGTGCCCTGGAAAAGGCCTCCGGCCCCGGTCGATTAGGACGGGGCCGGAGGGCGTTAGCTGACGTGGGCCGGTTGTGGACCCGGTCAGCTTTAGCTCGGGCGGTTCACGCCGGGGGTGTCGGTGCCGTCGCCATCCCAGTCACCGATGAACAGAACGTCATCGGCCTTGCCGTAGGCAATGCTGGTCTCGGCGGGGCCGCCATGAAGGGCGTTGTTGAGGTAGAAGACATTGCCGCGGCGCAGCGAGACGGAGTCGGTTCCGTCGCCGTCGAAGTCGCCGGCAAAGGCTTCGTCACCGTCGCGTCCGTAGCGGTACTCGGTCTCCGCGTCGCCGCCCTGGAGGGCGTTGTTCGGGAAGAACGTGATCCCGCGGCGAACAGCGATCGTGTCGGACCCGTCGCCATCCCAGTCGCCAATGAGAATCTCATCGGCGTCACGGCCGTACTTGAATTCGACCTCGGCGTTGCCGCCTTCAAGGGTGTTGTGCAGGTAGAAGGTGTGGCCGCGGCGAAGGCCGAGGGTGTCGGTTCCGTTGCCGTCCCAGTCGCCGACGAGAACCTCGTCACCTTCGCGGCCGTACTTGAACTCGACGTCGGCGATGCCGCCCTCGAGGGTGTTGGTGAGGTAGAAGGTGTGGCCGCGGCGAACGCCGAGGGTGTCGGTTCCGTTACCGTCCCAGTCGCCGACGATAACTTCGTCGCCGATGCGTCCGTAGGCGAATGCTACGTCGTGGGTGGTGGACTCCCAGTCGTTGACGAGAGCGAAGGCGTTACCTTCCGGAAGCGGATCCGGCTCGACGGGAGCCTCGGTGGGCTCACCCTCCATGGGGACGCCGTCGGCGTCAAGGTAGACAGACTGCTGACCGGACAGCATTTCGCGACGCTCAACGGTTGTGAGGTCCAGGTTGTCGTCGAGAATCGGGAAGAGCGCGATCGGGGTCATGATGAGTTCTGCTGCCGGGGTCTCGCCCGAGTCGAGCGGGGTGCCGGTGTAGGGCTCGATGATCATGTCGAGGTGACCGTAGTGCTTACCACCGGAGACCAGCTTCTTAACGCCCGCCTCGTTGGTTTCCCACAGTTCCGGCTCATCAACCTGAGCCATCCAGGTGGAGGACGTGTTGAAGTTCAGCGGAACACGCTCCTCGCCACCTTCCGGGTCGGCAATGAGCTTATCGCCACGCAGACCGTCGGAAGCAACACCGACGTCCCAGTGGTAGACGCCAACGCCATCCTCGTCGAGATCAACGTAGGAGGACTGGAACATTTCGTCATGACCGGAGATCACGGCGGCAACGTCGTACTCTTCGAAGATGGGCTGGAGGTGCCTCATCGGGGTACCGGGCTGAGCATCGGTGGCCTGCTCGTGGTTCATGGTCGTGCCATGGGTGCCGTTCGAGTAGGCAACGTGGTGGTACTGAACGATGATGGTCTGACCCTTGGCACGAGCCTCCTGCAGCTGGCCCTCGAGCCAAACGTACTGCTCGGAACCGGGCATGAAGTTTGGCTGATCGACCGGGTCCTCGCGGTTCACGCCGGGGAACCATCCTTCATCGACCGCCAGCGGGAAGTCCCGCTCGTACTGGTCGCGGGTGAACGCATTCTGCGTGTCGGTGCCGTACTGCTCGGGGGTGATATCCGAGTCGTCACCGGACATCAGGGGCGGACGGGTCTCGTCGTTCGGGTTCTGGTCGGTGCCGTTCGTCGAGTCGAGCGAGATAACGGTGACCGGGCCGTAGTCGACACGGTGGTAGGCGTCGAGCGAATGCTCGTTTGATGAGCCGTGCGTGTCGATTGCCTGGTTGTAGGCGGCACGCGCCCTCATGACAGGCGTGCAGTCGTCGGCACTTGCACAGTAGCCGTAAACCTCGTGATTACCGAGCGAGGTAACGGAGGGAACGGACTCGAGGAGCTGACCCTGGTCACCCGCGAAGTAGCGGAACCACTCGTCCCAGTGAGTCTGCCAGGAGGAACGCTCCGTGAGGTCGCCTGCAATGAGAAGAAGATCGGGATCCTGCTGCGCAATGATCTCGTTGTTGAAGCGCTGCGCCTCATCCTCGGTCACCGGGTAGTTTACTGCCCAGTTGCCGTCGCGGGTTGCGGAACCGTACTTCGCATCCCATGCGGAGTCCTGCTCGGGGCGGTCCTCGGAGCCCTCTGCGAGGGTGCGGGTCTCAACCCATTCGCGGTAGGTGACGCGACCAATCTGGTCCGTCTCCGTATCGGAGTACGCAATAATGTGGATCGGTTCGGTCAGGTCGGAGCCGTACACCGGGAAGGTATCGAACGATGCCTCGTGCACGTAGCCGTCCTCATTCACCGAGTACCTGTACGTGCTGTCCGGGGAGAGTCCCTCAATGTGAGCGGAGTGCTTGTACGGGTTGTCCGCACGAATCCAGCTGCCCTGCGGGAGAACACCCTTCTTGTTGGTGCCGCCAACGGTGGAGCGGGACAGGTCGCCCTCATTGAGCTCGCCAGCCTGGTAGCTGTTGACGGGGTTCTGAATGCCCTCGACATCGAGTGTCAGACCGGCCTCGGGAAGGCCCGGGCCCTTAACGGTGATGGTCGACGTGCCGCCGGTCTCCGAGAACCAGTTGATGGTCATCTCGTCCGAGGCGGGGCGCTGGAGGTACGGGAGGACCCGGAAGCCGTCGCGGGCTTCCAGGGGAACCGTTGCTCCATCGACAACCGTCGGAGACTCATTCGTCGACACGAGAGCCGGCGAATCCAGGCTGTCCTTCGCGTCGACGGGGGCACCGACAGCTGCCGGTCCGGTCAGGGCAATGATGCTGGCCGCGAGGGCCGCCGCGGCGCTGGACGCCACGAACTTCCTCTTCGACATGCCTTTGCTTTCTGCAGAAGAGTAATTGCGTTTCAACGCTAGAAGCCGAGCCCAACCAGACTGCCAAGATCTCATGAACGAACGGCCAACAGATGGTACCTGTTCGATGTCTTGTCTCAACGAAAAGTGTTCAACAACCCGATAACGTCGCCATACCGGGCGGTAAGTGACATGAGAACGTTCGTGCTTTACCCGGCTTTCTTCAAGCTTGGTGGGCTTCATGCGCGCCTGCGCATAACCTGTCGAAGCCCACGCGCGAGAGAAGAACACCGCGCGCGGCTTGGAACTTATAACTTGGGTGCCGCCCAAGAAAATGAACCGAACATCCGGATTTCTTCCGGCATGCCCACCAATACGTGAGCGAAGGTGCCAGAACCGCCGCCGTATCGGCGCATGGGAACCCCAGTAGAAGACCCTGATCGAGCCCGCTAGGCCCGGTGGTCCCGCGTGCTTTTGCGGGGACTTAGATGGCCTGCGTGACTCCCGGACGTTCGAGCAGGCGCCTCGCGGCCGCGGCAGTATCGGCTGTCGGCGTGCCCTCCGCGGCGTGCATGACCTGCGTCAGCAGATCGGTGGTGCGGCGCAGACCGTTAATGAAGTCACCGGGAAGGTACTGGCTCATCTTGAGGCAGGTTTGAAGGGTCGCCCCCTCGGCCCAGGCAACCACGGCGCTCGTTGGGTGCGGTGTCGGCTCGGGTTGGCGGTCGAGGCCAAATCGTTCTTCCAGTTCCGTGAGGAAATCGTGGTTGTGCCGAATCACCCGCCACGCGAGTGGATCGGCCGGTGGACGGGGGCGTCCGCGCCGGTCCTTGAAGGCAAAGGGCGAGAGCATGCCGGCGAGCATGGCGGGAGACAGTCCTGCGAAGTGCTCATCCTTCAAGCATTCATAGATCAGCAGGTCAGCGTTGGAATGAAGGGAACGGAGCGGCCGCGCCCCCGCACCGAGCTCGTAGGCGCCGCGCTCGCCTCTCAGCACCCCAAGAACGGCAAGCAGATCGCAGGTCGCGTCAAACTCGGCACCAACCGAGTCGTCGTAGGACTCCGAGACCTCCGCAAGCTGTTCCAGCCTTGCCGATAGGGAGAGGTAGGCGGTGGCCGCCTCAATATGTTCGTCACGGTCGGGGCACGAGTGGACGGGATGCTCGAGCAGTTCCGGGATTTCCCGAACCGCTCCCCTGTCCCAGGAACGGAGCAGATCATCGTCGAGACCCACTTCGACGCGTTCCTCCACCATGTCAACGATCTGGTCGCCAAGCACCTCGCGATGTTCCGGGTCGCGTAGCTTCATTCCTGCCGGTAGCACCCAGTCACCAACGTGACGGAGCTCGGATCGAACGGCCTCCGGGGTGAGCCACACGAGGTCCCCCATCCATGTCGCCACCCGGAGCCTGTCGCCATCAACCTGGGTGACGTATGCGTACTCGAGGGACGTACCGTAAGCGTAGGCAATGACTTCACCGCCGTAGGCCCACTCGAAGGAGTCGGCGACGCGCTGGCGGTAGGCCTTCTTGGCTTTCTTGCGAGCGGCGGACGAAGCTCGGCCAGCGCGGGACCGGATCTGCGCATATTCGGCCACGTCCCCGTGCTCGCAAAGCCCCTCGAGTGCCGCGGTCTCCTTGTCCAGAGCTTGGCGGACGCGCTCGCGGGTCACCTCAAGTTTCGCGACTTCGCGGTTCCGCTGGAACTGCGCGAACGAACGAGCCAGGAGCGCGCGTGCACTCTGATAGTCGTGTTCGGACAGAACATTAACAACCGTGTTGTAAGACGGGAAGAACGCCGACATGAGAGGCTCAAGTTCACCCGCACCAAGTGACAGCAGAACATCGGGGTCCATGTCCGCGGTGGCGTAGACGAGGGTGTGGCCGATGTCGTCCTTGCCGCGGCGGCCCGCCCTGCCAATCAGCTGGGTGTATTCAATACCGGTGAGGTCCGTGAACTCCGTACCGTTGTACTTCGTCAGCTGTTCAACAACGGTTGTCCGCACCGGCATATTAATCCCGAGCGCAAGAGTGCCCGTGGCATAGACGATCTTGATGAGGCCGCGCTGCATGAGCTTCTCAATGAGTTCTTTGAACGGCGGATAGACGCCGGCGTGGTGTGCGGCGTAGCCGTTGGCAAGGGCCCGTTCAAAGGACCGGAATCGCAGAACGGCCTTGTCCTCCTCGGACAGTTCTTCGCGGATCGGGTCGAGGGCCTGGTGAATGAGTTTCCGTTCGTGCCTGTTCGTGAGCGCAACGCCATCCCGGACAAGGTCCTGGACGGCGTTGTCGCAGCCCTTGCGGGAGAAAATGAACTCTATGGCGGGTAGGAGTTCCCGATCGTCCATGAGCCTCAGGAGGCGTTGCCGCTGGCCCGGTCCGAGGCGCTCGGGAAGCTTAGCCCGAGCCATGGCGCGCAAAGCGCCCGAGTTCGGGTTTCTACCGGCACCGAGGGTGGCGGAGGGGCCACCTTCGTACAGGTCGTGGAGCTTCCTCCCGACGACAACCTGCTGGAGGAGCGGTACGGGCCGGTGAGATGTTTGGACCAGGGTGGTGTTGCCGCGTACCGATTCCAGCCAGGCATGAAACTCGTCGGCGTTTGCGACGGTCGCTGAGAGGGAGACGATGCGGACGGAGCGGTCGAGTTCGAGGATAACCTCTTCCCAGGTAGGCCCGCGCTCAGGGTCAGCCAGGTAGTGGACTTCGTCGAGAATGACGTAGCCGAGCTTCGTCATGTCCTCCCCCGCATACAGCAGATTGCGGAGCACCTCGGTTGTCATGACAACAATGTCGGCATTCCTGTTGATCGTGACGTCACCGGTCATGAGGCCCACGTATTCGCTGCCGTAGCGGGAAGCTAGCTCCCGGTACTTTTGGTTCGAAAGCGCCTTGACGGGCGTCGTGTATATGCAGGTGGTGGAGGAAGCAAAAGCCAGCTCAACCGCGAAAAGCGCCACCATTGTCTTGCCTGCACCCGTGGGTGCGCAGAGGAGAACGTCGCGGCCCTCCTCGAGTGCTTTTGCCGCATCGATCTGGAAATCGTCGAGTTCGATTCCGGAAGCTAATGCAGCGTCACGATAGTTGTCGAGGTAGATGCCCACGTGGCTAGGCTAGCGGAGGAACCTCAATGCGCGTGGACGTACTCGCACAGTAACCGGAAGTGGCCCGATCTCTTCGCCGTCAACCATGGCGGTAATGCCCTCGCCAAGAGTGGACAGAGTCACCTCGGAAACTCGCTTCGTATGAACGACGTCTTCCTCAAGATGCTTGCCCTTGTAGAGTTTCGGGAAGATCCTGCCAACCTCGGAAAGGCTGAGCTTCTTCGCCACGATAAGGTCGAGCATCCCGTCATCGAAGACGGACCGGGGTGAGATGGCGAGGCCGCCTCCGATCGAGGTGAGGTTGGCAATCGCGACGAGGATCGCTTCTCCGGCGGCCACTTTGCCGTCTGTTTCAATCCGGTAGGTGCGGGCACTGTACTTGGGCAGTTCCGAGACAATTGCTCGCAGGTACCGGGCGTGTCCGTGGGGCCGCGTGTACGTGTTGGCAGCCTGGTTGACGACGGCATCGACACCGGCGGACACGACGGCAAGACCGTAGGAAGTGCCGTGGGATCCGGTGATCTCGAGGGCATCAATGACGGAGGGCTCACGACTTTCGAGCGCGTCCAGTAGTATGCCGAGGCCGGTCTCCCACCGGGTGGTGAGGCCAAGGTCGCGGGCAATGTCATTACCGGTACCAAACGGCACGTGCCCGATAAATTGGTCGGTGCCGACAAGATGCTGGACGGCAAGGTGAACGGTTCCGTCACCTCCCAGGGTGACGATGCCGTCGATCTGACCGCTGGATACAGCGGAAGAAATAAGTTCGTGGGTTTCTGCGACTGTTGGAGCGCCCAGCGGGATAACACGATGACCGGCGTCAAACAGCCGGTCACGAACGATCTTCCCAACGGAAGTCCCACGGCCGCTTCCAGCCGTGGGACTAATAACCAGACCTAGGGTTGAATCCAATCCTGTCCTTCGCTCTCATCTCCCAGGAGCTCGCCGAGTTCGGCGGACCGCCTTTTAGCCTTGCGACTATCGTGAAGGATACACAGGCCGGTAGCGATGAAGTAGAAGAAAAGCATGGGAAGCAGAATGGCAAGCATCGACCATGCGTCAGGGAGCGGGTTAACGAGTGCGGAGAAGACCGCACATCCAATGACAGCCCACCGCCAACCCTTCAGGTAGCTCGTGCCCTTGATAAGACCAACGAAGTTCACGCCAACCATGACCACGGGTAGCAGGAAGCTGACGCCGAAAGCGGCGATGATCTGCATAAAGAACCGGTAGTAGATTCTCGCGTCCAGCAGGTTCACCGCGAACTCGGGCGCGAAGCCCGTAAGAATCACGACAGCTCTCGGCAGGATCATCCAGCCAAGCAATCCGCCGGTCAGGAAGAGAAGAGCAGCGACGCCCGTAAAGCTCAGCGCCATGATTTTCTCTTTGCGCTTCAGTGCAGGGGCGATAAAGAGCCAGCCCTGAAGGATCCACCATGGGGAAGAGATGAAGAGGCCGATAAAGGCCGCCATCTTCAAATGCAGTTCGAAGCCGACGCCGACGGAACCGAAGTTCAGCTCGGCATGACCGCCCCGTTCGTTGATCCCGTCGAGGGGCTCCACCATGATCGCCGCAAGCGGATCGTAGAGAAACCACCCGACCACAGAGGCGAGTGCAATGCCAATAAGGGCATAAATTAGCCGGTTCCGGAGCTCTCGCAGATGCTCTGCGAGAGGCATCCGTCCCTCCGGATCACGGCGTTTCGTGATCCGTTCAGTCACTGCTTGGTCTGGTCTTGTCCCTTATCCCCGACCTGGGGAGGGGTTGCGTCGTAGCTTGACTGCGGAACATTCGATCCGGACTGGTCCGCCTGCTTGGGCGGGGTATTTGGATCGGTGTCGTCGCGAAGCTCCGTCACTTCCTTCTTGAAGACCTTCATCGACTTGCCGACCGACGATGCGATCGTCGGAAGCTTTGCAGCACCGAAGACAAGGATGAGGACGAGTAGGATGATGATAATTTCCCAGCCGCTGAGGTTCATGAGCGCTCCCTAGTGTTCACAGTTACATTGTAACCCGAGTCTAAACGGACAAATCTCCCCGCCATCGCCCAATGGTCCCAGCCAGCCTGCGTGCTCGCCCACATTCTCGTTCTCCCGCAATCCGGGCGCGGGTCTCCAACGGTGTTTCCTTCGGCCGTTGCGGAATAAATGGGGCCCGCACCGAGCTCATCCGTTCGGCCGCTTCCCCAACGGATTCGCCAAGTTTGGCAAGTCCGCCCCAGTAGAGCCGGAACAGTCGCCACGTCGCCCACCCGGCATACCCTAGTCCAAACAGAACCAGGGCAATTGCGACAATCCAGGCGATCATTGGACCTCCATAATCCGGCGAGCCTGCTTGACAACCTCGTCCTTCACCTCGGCGGGGAAGATATCGATGAGGTCCGTGCCGACCTTGATGGCGGAGTTCCGCACCCACGTCGGCGAGACCGCCCGGAACGTAATGTCGATACTGTCGCCGTTGTCGGTCACGGTCGCACCCGGGGTGGACTCAGCGAACCAAATAGCCTGCGGCTCCACCCGAAACACGACGTCGTCGCCCTCGGTGGGGTGTAGCTCCGGGTGGTTCCGGAGCTTACGCCGAGCCCGGTTCGCGTCCGTCTGCGTGAACTCCTCACCGACAGTAGCGTGCGACATCCGATCCAGGCGGAACCAGCGCAAGTCGTGCGACTTACCCTGCAGGGCCGCGAGGTAGCCTTCTGCCTCGGACACCACGGCGCAGGGAATCACCGACCGTTGCGTCACGCGCTCACCGAACTCCGCCGGACCGTGGTAGTCGAAAGCTAACATGCGAGAGTGTCGTAGCGATGTCCATACGGTCTCCAGCACCTGATCCGAACCCCTTGGCGTGGGCGGCTCGGCACCAATCGAACCGCCGACAGCTTGCCGGATCTTCTCCCGCACCGACAGAAGCGACTGCGCAGACTCGGATCCCTGCGCCGACAGCTTGAGCAGCTGGTCGATCATCTCAATCGATACGGCGGACTCCCCCAGCGTCAGATAGACCCGGGGATCGTCATAGTCCGTGGGGAAGTAAGTGATCCGATCATCGGCCGAATAAATGACATCCGTGCCGTCTTCGGTTTCCTTCGCGTCGACATGGAAATCGAGGAAATACCTGCCGGCGCGGTCCGTTACCTCGGTTAGGTTAATGATCTTGATCGCCTCGATGGCTTCATCAACTTTGATGTCGAAGACCTCGGCGATCTCCCCCGGGGTGGTCTCACCCCGGTTAGCGATAAAAGTCGTGATTGCCGTTAACAGGACGACGTCTGGTTTCCTCATGACTCCCCCAAACCCGCAATATGTTCGAGGCGTTCCCGGTAATCAGGATTGGTTGACCGGGCACCCGTTCCGATTACTGCGAGCTGGTCGAGCAGGCGTGGCCAGTTGGCGTTCTCAAACGCATACTCGGTCCACCCGTTGCCGTCGGTGCCACGCTCCCGCTTCTTGTCCCGCAGGTGATTACCTGCCTCGGGTGCGAGGAATATTGAGGTGTCGACCGGATCGAAGGCTCGTTTAAGCTGAGGATTGGCCTCGTAACCGGTGGACTCAAGCGCCTCGACGTTCTTGATTCGGGAGAACCGAAAGTTGCGTTCAACCGGCTCGCACTCGGTCATGTCACCCCGAGTGGGACCAACCGCTACCCGGTTTCCCTTGCAGTAGAAGGAGCCGAGGGTTTCCCACACGCCGGTTACTTCGATTATGTAGAAGCGGCGCTCCGGGGTGCGCGGGTTCTCGTATTCGATGACGATAGGGGCCCTGCGGTCCATGGCTTCGACAATGTCGAACAGGTATCCCATTTCCGGCAACGTGATCCGGACGGTTGCCTGATCGTCGGTCACGAAGGCTCCGCCGAGGAGCTTCTGAACGGTGCGGCGCGCAACCTTGTGTAGCTCGTCCTTACCGGTCAGCGACTGAGCAGCAAGACGTAGCAACGTAAGATCGGCCGAGCTCAAATCAACGCCAATGAGCCCGTCGCGGTCCAACGAGTACAGCGGATCATTGTCTTCGCCCTCGTCGTGAGTAATCGGATAGCCGAACTCCCTGAGTTTCGTGATATCCCTGTTCAAAGCCTTCGCCCGGTCAGCACCCGACTTCTCGTAGCCCAGCTCGTATAGCTCCGACCGCAGGCGTGGACGGTCAACAAGATGAGCGAGAAGCACAAACATGCGCTTACCCGGATCGTATGTACGTGTCTTCGTCACGTTCACAACACTATCCCAGGTTAGGCTTGTTCGGTGATGACCTGGCGTGAAGGAACTGTTGTTGAACCTGGCCGCTCCTGGCATGGGGCGGCCGAATGGTGGGTCGACTGTGACGGCGAGCGAATGCGCGCCCTCGCCTACCCCGACCTCGTCGGAGAAATTGCCGTTGGTGCACGAGTCCTTCTCTCCTCAACCGCGGTCGACAGGGACCTGGGAACAGGCGGATATCTGTTCGTCGTGGCGCCGCTCGATCGGCTCCCGCCCCCGCGCACGGGCCCGGGACACATGGTGAAAGCTCGCTACACGCCCCAGCAGACGATGGTCCTCGGAGTCGACGAGCAGGAATCACCCCATCATCACACCCTCTGCGACGCACAGAGCGTGGAAGGCATGCCGTGCGTTGTCGCCGATCTGCACTCGGCGCTACCCGCAATAGTCGCCGCGGCGCGGCACCGCTCCCCCGAACTCACCATCGCCTACATTCACACCGACACGGCGGCACTCCCACTGGCCTTCTCACGGACGGCTGCCAGCCTCGTCGACCGTGGGCACATTGAAACCATCACGGCAGGCCAGTCCTTCGGCGGTAAGTACGAGGCCGTGAACGTTCACACGGCGCTACTCACCGCCAAGCACGTTGTCGGAGCAGATCTCGCCATCATCGTCCAGGGCCCCGGCAACATCGGCACGGGCACACCATGGGGATTCTCCGGAACCGCTGTCGGCGAAGCGATTAACGCCATCAATGCCCTCGACGGCACGGCAATCGCCACCCTGCGAGTCTCGGGGGCCGATGCGAGGCCACGGCACCGGGGCATCTCGCACCACTCGCTCACGGCCTACACGAAAGTGGCACTCACGCCGGCTCTCGTTCCCACGACCCGCGAAGCCATCGACGACGAAACACGTGCCAGCATCGAAAAGAGCTATCCACTGCTGGAAGCCACCGGCAGACTCACCCTCACCAAGGTGACAGGCATTCGGAAAGCCCTCGAACAATCCCCGGTTCCATTGCGGACCATGGGACGAGGACTCGATGAAGACTATGCCTCGTTCGCCTTCGCCGGCGCAGGCGGGGTGCTCGCCGCCGACATCGTGCTCGCGAAGAAGAACTCCAACACCGAGTAACTCCCGCGGAGATATTTGCTCGTGTGACGATAGCGGCTCTGGGCTGAGTATTTCAGTCCTGACGTGAGACGTCGGGTAGCTTCCTGCCCGCGAAGATTCCTAAGATTCCCATGACTGCTAGGAAGCCGAGCGCCCAGTTGATGTGGGCGATGGCGAGGGCGGAACTCACGCCGCCGACGAGGAGAAGAATGATTCCCATCGCCGAGTTCGAGACAGCCGTGTAGGTGGTCCGAAGATCACCCTCCGCCATATCCACCAGGTACGTCTTTCGAGCAACCCGCACACCCGTGTGAGTGAGCCGGAGCAGGAAGTAGCTGGCGATAAAGATGGTTGCGCCAATCCAGGATTCACCGGAGATATCGAAGATGGTCAGAGCGAGGATTGTCAGGATAATGATGGTGGAGGCAAGCGCAGCGCCGAAGCTCATGAGGTCCCTGCTTGACCTGTCTGCAGCGCGACCGAAGATCCTGCCACCAACAAGGTTCGCCACCCCGGAGGCAATGACGAAACCACCGAGGCCGGCGAGGGCACTTGTTCCCGACTGGATCGACATGGTGACGATAAAAGGTGGCGTCAGTGCCGAGACAAGCAAGAGGCTACGGGCAATGACGAAGGTGCGGAAAGGCTTGTCGGAGCGAAGCAGGTGGACCACCTGACGCAACCAGTTACGCTCGGAGTCCTTCTTAGCGGCGTCTGTGTCGTCTGGCTTGCTGGTGTTGCCGGGATTGTTTGTGTTGCCCGACTTGTTTGTCGAAGAATCAGATTCGGTCTTCGAGGGTTTGGTGGTCTTCTCGGTGGCGGGCTCCCTGATTCCCGCATAAACCAGCGCCACAAGAAACCAGAGGATCCCACCACCGACGAGTAGCCACACCAGCTGGGAGGCCGAAAGATCCCCGCCGCCGATGATCCGGATTGCCACGCCGAGGGTGATGGCAACGAGACCCGAGGCCATGGTTGCCAGGCCATTGATTTGTCCGCGCTCGCCCTTTGGTATCGTCCTGCCCTGAATGTCCTTCGAGGAGATCGAGCACAGGCAACGGCCGAGGGAGAACGCGACGAGGAACAGGAGGACCAGGACACCCGCGGTCATGCCCTCGGCGAGTGCCGCTGTCCCGGCCATTCCCATCACGGATAGGGCCTGGACAAGCGCCCCGGTGACAAAAACCCACTTGCGGTAGGTGACCTTAAGAACGAGAGGAGTGAGGAATGCTTGCGGGAGCATTGACCCGGATTCCCGTACGGGAACGAGGAAACCAGTGAGGGCAGCCGGTACCCCGAGCACTGAGAACAGCCACGGCAGAACGGTTGAAGCGTTGACGATCTGGTCGCCGGATGACTGAAGAGAGTTACCGAGAACCTGGCGCAGGCCGTTCCGGGGCACGTTCTGACGTACCGCCTCGGGAAGCTCGTCCTCTGCATCGTTGTTCCTATCCATGAGGAACGAATAGATTCTCTCGGTCATATTCACCCGTTGACTATAGGACAGTGACCGGGCAATCTCTGCCAATCCGAGAACGCAGATCAGCCGCTTTTCGTTAGCAATAGTGTGCGAAAAGGTGGACGTATTGTAAAAATCTGTTCGACGTTCCCGTCACAAGCAGCCGTTGAGCCACACCAGGCGGTGAGTACGCTTTGCAGACCACTCGGTGCTGGGCACAAGCTACAGAGCGCTGATGTATCCGTGCTCGTTGGACAGCACTCGATTGCCGGTGCGGGTTGATCGGCGCCGAGAACTGGCGCTAATCATTTTCTTCGGGGGTGGAGTGGTAGTCGATAAGGGTGGCGAGCCGAACCGCTTCCTTCCGCGCGAATTCACCATCTGAGCTCTGGATTGCCATGGCGCTGATCGTTTCGCCGGAGGTGGTGTCGATTCGAACCCACGGACCGTCACCAAATTCGACGGCAATGAGTTCAGGCCACTCAAGCTCGTGGGAGCGGACCAGGTTCTTGACGCGAATACCCCAGTCGTACACTTCGATCCGCACCTGGTATTGGATCCATAGCAGGCCGAGAAGAAGCGCCACAAAGACGATGGTGCCGATGTAGTCGACCGCATGAAATTCGTAGATCCCGAAGGACGGGGACACGGCGAATAGTGCGGCAGTGGCCAGGATAAGAGCCACCGCCAGCACCATGCAGACGATCCTTGCGAACCTGGGGCGGAAAGCGCGGGTCACAGCCTACATGCGAGGATCGGGGTGACGAGGATAGCCCTCGCCCCCACCTCGTACAGCCCGTCCATGACCTTGTTGCGGTCGTCCTTCTTGACCATGGCGCGCACGGCAAACCATTCACCATCGTGTAGCGGCGAAACGGTCGGCGACTGCAGGCCGGGCGTGAGCTCGACTGCCTCTTCCAGGTGGTCTGCGTGAATGTCGTAGTCGATAAGAACGTACCCGCGGGCGACAAGAACGCCCTGGATCCGGCGATCGAGAATCTCCAGACCTTCGGGAACCGCATCCGCACGGCGAATAAGGACAGCCTCAGACGTCATGAGAGGCTCGGCAAACACGGTGAGGCCAGCGGCCCGCAGGGTTGAGCCGGTCTCGACAACATCGGCGATCGCATCGGCAACGCCGAGCTGCACCGAGGATTCCACTGCGCCGTCGAGGTGGACGACGGTAGCGTCGATGCCCTTCTCCTCGAGGTGCTTACGAACGACCACGTCATAGGAGGTGGCGATTCGCTTGCCGGTAAGATCATCGATCGTCGACATTGAACCGCCGGGCGCTGCGAAGCGGAACGTGGAGCGAGCGAAACCGAGTGCGCGATGTTCGACTGCATGTGCCTCAGAGTCGACGAGCAGGTCACGTCCGGTGATACCAACGTCAACGGTTCCTGCGCCGACGTAGACGGCAACGTCGCGGGGACGAATGAAAAAGAACTCAACTCCGTTGACCTCGTCGAGGAGCACGAGCTCCTTCATATCGCGACGCTGACGGTAGCCAGCTTCTTTCAGAAGAGTGGAAGCGGGTTCGGACAGGGATCCCTTGTTCGGGACGGCAATTCGCAGCACGGATTCTTCCTTAGAGGTAGCGGTAGACGTCGTCGAGGGCGATGCCCCTCGCGATCAGCATGACCTGGAGGTGGTAGAGGAGCTGGGACGCTTCGAGGGCCACCTGCTCGTCAGACTCGTATTCTGCAGCGATCCACACCTCGCCCGCCTCCTCGATGATTTTCTTGCCGATGGCATGAATCCCAGCATCAAGTTCCGCCACGGTTCCCGACCCCTCGGGACGTTCCACGGCCTTGCGGGACAGCTCAGCAAACAGTTCTTCGAAGTTCTTCACGCCTCAATCCTACGGCCTTTCAAGGAAGGGGTCACACCCGTCCCGCGGGACGGGCGCGACCACCGCTCAATATATTGAGCAATTCCCGCGCTACGTCAGGAAGCGGTCTCATCGGTACCTACCCTGCATGAGCAGGTGGTTGGACACCAGCCTGGTTACTGCATCACGGGTGCTCGCATCAACCAGTCGTCTCCGCTCGTGAGAGCCTTATACGTGCCTCAGCCCGTGATTTCGGTGGTCATGACCTCATCGACAGGAACGAGTTCCTCAATGAGTCCAGCATCGACCATGAACTCCGACATGTCTTCCCAGCGTTCGACATCCTGGGTGCCGACCTTGCCGTCACCCACGTAAAGCGGAAGAGTTGCATTGAACGTGAGCGTGGCCGCTTCACGGACCTCCGGGTCGGTCATGCTCGGCACGTACTTCGTCACGATGTCGAGAGCCTCCTCGGGATTCTCTTCCGCAAACTCCACGGCCTTTTGCAGTCCAGCCATGATCGCCCGGTGTTCGTCTTCGTTCTCACCGAGATTCTCTTCCATGACGGCAAGGCCTGGTCCAATGAGGGGCAGGTCCGGGGCGAGATCGATGGTACGAACGTCAAAGCCCTGGGATTCCATGGCAACCGCATCGTTGTTGACGAAGCCGATGACGGAATCAACGTCGCCTCTGGACAGCGCCGCCATCTGGGTAAAACCGATCGACTCGACCTCCACGTTCTCCAGATCGTAGGCATCAATCATTGCGAGCAGACCGAAATAGTTGGAGCCGTACTCCCCTGGGAGCCCAACTGACCGTCCTTCCAGATCGGCGGGGGTCTCGATATCGGAGTCCTGCGGAACAATGAGTGTCGACGGGTATTCGCTAAACAGCGTCATGATGGACGTGACATCCATGCCTTCAGCGCGAGCAAAGAGAACTTCGTCGCCGCTGACAAACACCACATCTTCCTCTCCCGTTGCGAGTGCCGTGAACAGCGACTCCTGGGCCCCATGGTGACGGATATCGACCTCAACACCGGCGCTCTCGAAGTAGCCGTTTTCTACCGCGACGTAGAACGGGAAAAACTGAACATCGGGAATATAGGTAAGCCCAACGGTGATCGTTGAGTCCTTCTCGTCTCCTCCCCCACACGCTGCAAGCATCGATACGGTAGCGAATGCTGCGACGAACTTCTTAAGACCTGTTTTCTTCATTATGAACCCCTTTTCCGGTCCGAAATCTGCTCCAACAGTGTGAGGAGGAGATAAATGGTGACAGCAAGAGCAATAAGTACTGCGATAACCGCAAAGAGATGAGCCACGTTGGCGGTAGACCCCTGGCCTGCCGCCAAGGCGGCCCCCAAACCATCCCCGCCCATGACCATCTCACCGACAACAGCGCCGGTAATGGAAAGTGTGAAGCCGGTGCGAATGCCGGCAAGAACGGATGGCATCGCCAGCGGCATCTCAATCCTGCGGAACAGGTCCCAGCCTCCGGCACCATCGAGCCAAGCGGCGTCAATAACCTCGTGGTCGAGCTCTCGGATACCGAGGGCGGTTGAGATAACAACCGGGAAAACGACGAGGATCGTACACAGCACGGTAATCGACGGCAGTCCGTAGCCAATCCAGATGACTAGCAGCGGTGCTAGGGCGACAGCAGGAACTGCCTGTGAGGCAGCCAGGTACGGTCCAAACGTTGAGGCCACGACCTTCGACTTGGCGATCGCATATCCCAGCGGGATACCAAGGACAGCGGCAACGAGACAGCCCAAACCGGCTGCAGTTATCGTTTCTCCTGTTGCAGGACGCAGATCGCCTTCGGTCCACCCAAGCACGAGAGTGTCCCATACCTTGATTGGGTGGGGCAGGAAATAGGATTCGATGATGCCGCTTTCAGCAACAGCCCACCAAAGAGCTATGACAGCAAGCCCGAAAATGATGGGAGCTAGTCGCCGCACCTGTCCTCCGCGCACTTCGGGGACAGCGGGCACGCGTCACGCACTTAGGGCGTGACAGCCTAACGTGTTCCTCCCATCCGGACTTTGACCGTCGGTCGAGGAGTTTCACCTCGTCAGCCGCTTACGCGGGTCGCGGACTTTAACCGCCGGCTCGGATTTTCACCGACCCCGAAACACAAGACCATCGTAGCACTGAGCAAACGGGAAAGGCTGAGACCGTGCCCACGTCTCGCTATGAGCGAGCACAGGCCACGGATATACAGCGAGCAAGGGGAGCAAAAACTTTTGCAGAGCTTTCCTCAACGGATACCGAGATCCACAAGCGGGAGCCTCGAGGAGCATTGCGACGTATTACCCTCAAAAAGTTGCTTATCCCCCAGGAGCTTCGCCACGAAGAGCGAAGTCAGCCTCGCGTTATTCCCGTCCACGGTTCCATCTTTTGCGATGTCTTGGATGGAGCATGAGCTCCCGTAGGAGAGAAGCCCGAGTGTGGGCTCAGGCTTCTCTCCTAGGTGGGTGAAATGAGTGTCAGTGGCTGTGCTTCCTGGCGAGCTCACGGAGGTCGGTTACTGCTTGAGCTGCGTCTTCCGCCTTGTAGACAGCGGAGCCGGCCACGAAGTTGTTGGCACCGGCTTCGGCTGCCTGAGCAATCGTGTCGGCACTGACTCCGCCATCGACCTGGATCCAGGTTTCGAGACCCTTCTTGTTGACGAGTTCGCGCAGGCGCTCCACCTTCGGCATAACGGAGGAAAGGAACGGTTGACCACCAAAACCAGGCTCTACGGTCATGCACAAAACCATGTCGAACTCGTCAAGAATGTCGATGTAGTTATCGATCTGAGTAGCGGGGCTCAGGGCAAGTCCTGCTCGGCCCCCCATGCCACGGATCTCCCGAGCAAGCCGGATTGGGGCCTTGACGGCCTCGGCATGGAAGGTGGCGGATGCTGCGCCGGCCTCAATGTAGGCGGGTGCCCAGCGGTCCGGGTCCTCAATCATGAGGTGGGCATCAATCGGAATCGACGAATACTTCTTAGCGGCCTCAATGACGGGAAGACCCCAGGTCAGGTTGGGAACAAAGTGGTTGTCCATGACATCCACGTGTGCCCAGTCAGCTCCCGAGATCTTGTCCAGCTCCCCGGCAAGATTGCCGATATCGGAGTTCAGGATCGACGGTGAAATGAGAATGCTCATGGCTACCTCTTCCTACTTCTTGATGAGCAGTGCAGCGAACATGGCGTCAGTGTCATGCATATCAGGCCACAGCTGCATGTACGGTCCGGTGATCGAATCAAGGGTCCCAGGAACAACCATATCCTTGCCGATCTCCACAGTGTCGAGGACGTCGACCCTGTCACGCACCGTGTCCACAATCTCTCGCGTTTCCCGAACGTCCGGAGAACACGTGGAGTAGCAAACCAGGCCACCCGGCCGAGCCGCATCGAGTGCCGCTTCAAGCAGCCCAATCTGAAGTTCCCGCATACCCTCAGCATCCTCGACGGTCTTGCGCCAGCGGGCCTCCGGCCTGCGGCGGAGCGATCCAATGCCGGAGCAGGGAACATCAACGAGAACGCGATCGAAACGACCCGGCTCTTCCTTCGCAAGCGTACGACCATCGCCCTCGCGGAGAACAACATTGTCGAACGGGTCAACAGCATCGGCAACAAGATCGAGGCGGTGCCCGTGAAGCTCGTTCGCAAAGATCGTGACATCCCGGTCGGCTGCGAGCATAGCCAACGTGGCGGTCTTGCCA
Organism: Flaviflexus sp.; assembly: GCF_052087705.1. Classification (NCBI taxonomy): domain Bacteria; kingdom Bacillati; phylum Actinomycetota; class Actinomycetes; order Actinomycetales; family Actinomycetaceae; genus Flaviflexus; species Flaviflexus sp. The sequence goes on from NZ_JBQCYC010000010.1 coordinate 57,474, forward strand.
CCGGGACCAGCACACATGTCGAGCCATTCGCTATCGCTTCCCTCAAGCGGAGCACCCGCGGTCAGGTATGCAACGAGCTGCGATCCTTCGTCCTGAACACCCGCGGAATGATCGCGGATCGAACGCATGCGACCCGGGTTACCCTTTTCCAACACAATTGCCTCAGGCATCAGCACACCGTCGGTCGTGACGGCGCGTGCTTCTTCAGCATCGGCAAGAACTGTCTCGCGGGAAACAGCGCGGGCGGAAATAGCAACACGTGCGGGTTCGTTGTTGGCCGCGAGCAGGTCGCCGAGATCCTCGGTCGTGCGACCCGATGCTTCAAGGGATTTCTCGTACACGTCAAGAATCCACGCAGGGTGGGAGGTCTGTGCACCAAGAACAGCGTGAGGTCCCTCGTCTCCCAGGACTTCCGCGAGAACCTGGTCCCACTCCTCGTTTGTCCGCTCGGAAATGCGGTGCATAACGGCGTTGACGAAGCCGGAGGCACCAGAGCCAACCTCGTTGCGGGCGAGGTTCACGGTCTCGTTCATCGCGGCATGGATCGGCACGTCGAGTCCAAGGATCTGGTGGGCACCGAGCCGCAGGATGTCGACAACAAGGGGATCAATCTCATCGAAAGGACGGCCCTGAACGCACTGGGAGATAATCGCATCCCACCGCCCCTGCATGCGTAGCGTGCCATACGTTAGGTTCGTGGCAAAGCCGCGTCCCCGGCCCCGAACGTCCGCTCGTCTAAGAGTCGCGGGAAGCGCAATGTTCGCGTATGCCCCATCGCGTACCTGTTCGAGGACATCGAGGGCAACAACTCGGGCGGGATCGGATTGCATGCGCGCGGGGCGCCAGTTATCGGGGCGTTCAGTCATGAGTTCCAGACTACCGTCTCACGCACTCCACGGCCCCAGTCCCCCGCATCCATCCAGGGTTTTCCAGGAGGAGCTATCTTCTCCAAACGAAGCGCACCTTCACCAGTGCCGAGGAGAACGTCATCGCCAATCAGGATTTCACCAACGGAAAGATCAACATCCACGGGTTCAGCTGGACCAACCTTGACCCGGTCACCATTCCACGTCGTCCAACATCCCGGAGCTGGCGTAAATCCGCGGATTTGTGCGTCAAGCTCCCGAGCCGAACGAGTTAAATCAAGCCTGCCATCGGCTGCCCTCAGCTGCGGTGCGTGAGTCGGCTCCCCCTCCTGAGGAACCGGGTTTGCCGTTCCGTCTTCAATGCTCTTCATCGTTCTCGACAGCAGATCGGCGCCCTGTACCGAAAGCCTTTCCAGCAGATCTCCAGCGGTCTCTCGGTGACCGATCTCAACTTTCTCCATGTCGAAAACCGGACCAGTATCTAGGCCCTTCTCGATCTGGAAGGTCGCTATGCCCGTCTCGGACTGGCCGGCGGCAACCGCGTACTGGACCGGTGCAGCACCGCGCCACTGCGGGAGACGCGAGAAGTGTAGGTTCACCCAGCCGTGAGTAGGCACATCGAGCAGTGCCGGTGGAATTAACAAACCGTAAGCCACAACTGCCACAGCATCAGGGGCCAGTTCTTTAATGGATTCCTGAATCTCCTCATCACGGAGAGACTTGGGAGTGAGCACGTCGATGCCGAGTTCACGAGCGCGCTGCTCAACGGGAGATGGCGTGAGAACACGCTTCCGTCCAACAGGAGCAGGCGCCCTCGCCAAAACAGCAATAACCTCGTGCTCAGAGGCAAGCCGATCTAGCGATGGAACGGCGGTAACAGGTGTACCGGCAAAGATGATGCGCATGAGTTAAGTCTAATGGGCGTTCACAACTCGAAACATTTTGCCGCTCTTGGCAAGCGGTGCAAGAGCCGCTGAAACACCTGCCCAGTCATGATTGTCCACCGAAGCAATCTCCGCAACACCGGCCATTCCGCAACATAAATTTGCGTAACTCACCAAGCTCCGAATGCATCGAAGATATCCGATCGAGCAAGTCTCACCTCTGACTTAAATAGCACCTCCAAATGGGATAATCTCGGCGTATCGCAACGAGGCGAGAGTTGAAGCCTAGTCCGGGCGAGAAAGTCTAATGAGGAGGCCGCTGTGTCTGACCCAGCGTCAAAGGAGTCCAGAGAAATGAAAGTAGTATTGGCGAAGTACTGGGTCCCGATCGCAGCGGGCCTGATCATCCTCGGCCTATTACTCGGTTTCGCCGTCAACACCGGTGTCAGGAACATCTTCGGGATTGGCCAAGAGTCGCATAACACTCAGGTTGTTCACTCTCTCGACCGCGAGGAAGAGGTTGTTCTGCTAAGCCTCGGTATCCAAGGCATCGACGAGCGGCGAGAAACTCGACAGGCATTTGGACAAGATATTCCCGGCACGGGAAGAACTCTATTTCTTCAGTACAACTACCGAGCCAAGCTCGGATTAGACGGTCAGGAAGTCGTAATTGAAGAGAAAGGTGAGGACGTCCTGCTCGTCCGTATCCCCGAGTTCAAGTTCATCGGGCACGACCAGGTCGAGTTTAAGACTGCCCTCGAAGACAATGGCCTGATCAGCTGGGTCACGCCCGATATTGACACTCCAGATCTCATCACTGAACTGTTGAATGACGATGTCATGTATCAGCACGTGAATGACAACCGGGACCTTCTCGAAGAGCAGGCACGTGTTTTCTACACCGGGATCATCCATTCAGTTGATCCTGAAATTGAGATCATATTTGAGTTCGCTGATCCCACCCGGGCCGACTGAAACAAGCCATACAAAGTACATCCGCAAAGCGGCTCTCTTGTGATACCGCACTTCGGGCCTGCTGAACATCACCAGTTTTCTACAGAATCGGATCCGCCTCCACACGAACCGCAAGCTGTCCGAGGTGCTGGAATGAGTCCCTGAGTGCGCGGGCAAGTCTCTTGGATGGCGTTCTCTCATGCAGGTAGAGGCTGAGGCCGGTCTCATCCTCGGTAGGACCCACGAGGTGAATACCTTCTGCGAAGACTTGGCGGCCTCCGCCAGAAAGTAGTGCGGCGATGCCCTGCTCCGGTGGCGCTTCTCCTTCGAGCCTCGCGGCTACTTCTCCAAGCAGCCGCTGAATATCGGGTTTCTTGCCAGATACGTGGAACCACCGGTGGAACGGCGGCTGTCCAAGAACTTCCCGCTCTTCCAGTAATGGCGTGAGAAACCCTAGGTCCCTATTGGCGAGCGCATGTGCCAGGTGCGGGGGTACTCCCCCAGCTAGCAAAAGATGATCCGAAACTTTCATCGCAACCCTGGTCCACCGTCCAATCGCTTCGATCTCTGCATCGAGAGCGAGGCTTGCGAGCCGTGCCCCAGCATCAATAATCACACCAGCGGAGAACTCCCGGTCGGGTTCGGCTCCCGGGGTGGCGATGACAATCGGGGACCCCGATGATTCGGTTCCCGATCGGATCGAATCGACCTCAACACTGGGGAAAGCACGCGCAATTTCCTGGGCAAGACGCTGGGAGCCACGAGCTACGGCACGGAGTTTGGTTGAGCCGCAGGAACACCGCCACTGCCCTGTTCCGCACCGGGTACATGATGCGTTGCTTCCTGCCTTGGGCACTGCGATGGAGGAGCCGCAGTCTTGGCACACGGCTCGCTTCCCGCAACTGGCACACGCGAGGGCGGGAACGTAGCCTGCTCGGGGTGCCGAGATCAGAACAGCACCCGACTCGAGGCCCTTACGAATGGTCTCGAAGGCCGCATTGGGAAGAATGCCCCGCTGATCCCCGGCCCACTGTTCGGCACGAGTCACCTTGGGCCATTCACCGCCGGTGACAACCCCGGACTCGTTCAGCGTGAGTCTGGGAGGGTAGCTGAACCGCAGTAGCGTCCTCTCCCCCATGCCCAGATGTTCACCGATCTGTTTCCGTGCCCGGAGGACGTCATCTGCCCACAGGTACGGGCTCCTCTTGTCCCTCATGGCGCCGTTCTGTTCGTCGACAACGATCAGCAGACCAGCATTGATCGGAGTTGCCGCAGCCGCCCGCGTACCAATGACGATACGAGTGCGCCCCAGCAGCGCGGACAGGTAATGCCGGTAGCGGGTTTCCGCCGATGCGGAAGCTTCTATGAGTGCAATGGGTTCTTTGGGAAGAAGGTTCACAACTGCTTGGCGGCACTTCTTCACATCGAGGGATGTCGGGCAGACGATCAGAACCTTCACGTTCTTCGACAGCGCCAGTTGAGTGGATGCAGCTACCCGCTGCCACGTCGACCGGCCTGCCAGCAGAAGCTTCTCATGTCCATCAAGGAGATCGTGGGTGGGCAATGCTGTCGAAGAGGAAGCCTCACTTGATGAATCAGTGCTGTCGAAAGCACCACCCTGCATCTCAATTTCATCGAAGACCGGTGCCGGCAACTCGAGAATGGTCTTGGCCGCACGCGCATGACGGGGTGGAACGGCGCCCCGCAGGAAATCATGTACGGAGCAGACATTGTCGCGGGCCACCTGCTCTGCCAGCAGAAAGATCTCCTCCGTGACAACCGGCTCACCGAGGACGTTAACGAGGGGTCTGAGTCTGGGCGAATCAGTCGTGTTTGTTCGTTCCCTCAGGAAGCCGGTCAAACGCTTGGATCCAAACTCAACCCGTACGCGTGCACCGGGGAGGGCTTTCTCGTGAAGCTTCTCGGGGATCAGGTAGTCGTAGGACTTGTCCGGCCATGAGAATGGGGTATCGAGCACAACTCTCGCGACCGGGTCAGGGTGCTCCGATTCGACGGTGCGCACAGCCCGCTCTGCTTGTAACAGGGCGGGCTGGCTTGGAAGATCGAAGAGAGCGTCGGGCACCCTCCTAGTTCACCACGTTATTCGGTCAGATTCACATCGCGGCAAGGAGATCCTCAACGCGGTTGGTCTGCTCCCACGTGAACTCGGGGATCTCGCGACCAAAGTGGCCGTAGGCTGCCGTCTTCGCGTAGACCGGACGCTTGAGGTCAAGCTCATCGATAATGGCGAGTGGACGCAGGTCGAAGACCTTATTCACGGCGTTGACAATGGCATCAAGCGGTGCCTTGTTCGTGCCGAAGGCGTCAACGCGGACGGATACGGGGTTGGCCTGGCCGATCGCGTAGGCAACCTGCACCTCGCAACGCTCCGCAAGGCCGGCGGCAACAATGTTCTTTGCAACCCAGCGGGCCGCGTAGCAGGCGGAACGGTCAACCTTGGACGGATCCTTACCGGAGAAGGCACCGCCCCCGTGGCGTGCCATACCACCGTAGGTGTCGACGATGATCTTACGTCCCGTTAGTCCGGCATCGGACATGGGGCCGCCAATAACGAATCGTCCCGACGGGTTAATGAGAATCTTCATGCCGTCACGCTTCAGGTGCGAGGCGTACTTCTCGATAACCGGATTAATGACCTGCTCGGTCAACGTCTCCCTCAGCTGCTCCTGCGTAACGTCGGCGTCGTGCTGGGAGGAAACCACAATCGTGTTGATGGCGACCGGCTTATGAGCATCGTCGTAGTCGACGGTGACCTGGGTCTTGCCGTCCGGGCGCAGACCGGCAACAATGCCCTTTTGGCGGACCTCGGCAAGCCGCTCCGCAAGGCGGTGCGAGAGGAAGATCGGCATGGGCATGAGAACGTCGGTCTCGTTTGTTGCGTAACCGAACATCAGGCCCTGGTCGCCCGCACCCTCACGTTCGTATACTTCGACTTCGCCATCGGACTCGCGTGCTTCCAGCGAGTTGTGGACACCGTCGTAGATGTCCTGGGATTGCTGGCCGATTGAGACCGAGACGCCGCAGGAGCGTCCGTCGAACCCTACCTCCGAGGAGGAATAGCCGAGGTCGAGGAGAGCCTGGCGGACGATCTGAGGAATCTCCACATAGCTCTCGGTGTTCAGTTCTCCGGCGACGTGAACGAGACCGGTTGTCACCATGGTCTCGATAGCAACTCGAGCGTTCGGGTCCTTGGTAAGGATCGCGTCGAGGATTCGGTCGGAGATAAGATCGCAGACTTTGTCGGGGTGCCCGGCAGTCACAGATTCTGATGTAAAAGGTTGCACGGAACCAGTCTAATTAGGACAGGGACAAAGAAATGCTGTCGAGAACTATTCCCGCCATCTGAGACTTTGTTCCAGCTCCCTCGGTCTGAATCTCACCATCTCCATCGAGGATCGTGATTGCCGTGTCAACATCACCAAATCCGGCGGTTTCGCCGACTTTGTTGACGACGAGAAGATCCGCGCCCTTGGCCTTGGCCTTCTTCCGGCCGTAATCAAGAACACTGCCATTCTCGTCACCCGTCTCCGCAGCAAAGCCAACGACGAATGCTCCGTGAGAGCGATCTGACGCCAGGCCCTTAAGAATGTCCGGGTTCTCGACGAGCATGATGTCCGGAGTGGAGTGTCCGTCCTTCTTGAACTTCGACTCCCCGGACGTTGCGGGTCGGAAGTCAGCCACGGCGGCAGTCATGATCAGGACCTGCGCCCCATCGGCCAAATACACCATGGCCTCCTGCAACTGAGATGCTGAACCAACCGGGTGAACGGTGATTCGAGGGTGGTTCGGAAGCATGGCGCCGTCGATGTTGCAGGCCACAAGGTCGACATGTGCGCCGCGGTGAGCTGCCTGGAGTGCAAGATTGATTCCAAACCTACCCGTCGAGCGGTTACCGAGGAACCGCACGGGGTCAATCGGCTCGCGCGTGCCGCCAGCCGAGATCACAAAGCGCTTGCCCTCCAGGTCCTGCTTTTCGAGCAGTCCGAGTGCCGTCTGGGCAATCTGTTCCGGCTCGGGAAGCCGTCCGACGCCAGAATCCGCTCCGGTGAGCCTGCCTTCGGCGGGCTCGATGACGATAACGCCGCGGTTCTTTAAAGTCTGAATGTTCGCCCTGGTTGCCGGGTGGTTCCACATCTGGGTGTGCATGGCGGGCGCGATGAGAACCGGACATGTTGCGACAAGTGCGGTAGCGGTCAGCAGGTTGTCGCCGATACCGTGGGCAAGCTTTGCGATCGTGTTCGCGGTCGCGGGGGCAATGACAAGGAGGTCTGCTTCATCGCCAACCTGAACGTGCTCAACTCCCTCCGGGTCATCAAACACCGAGGTGTGCACCGGGTTACCGGATAGCGCAGCGAACGTCGACTTCCCAACCATGTTCAGCGCGGATTCGGTCGGCACGACCTGGACGTCGTGACCCGCCTTAATGAGTAGCCTGGCCAGGATCGCCGACTTGTAGGCGGCAATCCCCCCGGTCACGCCTAAAACAATGCGCGAGGGGCCCGCGGTTTGACCGTGGGCCCCAGGCTCAATGAGAGACATTAGTCTTCGGTGGGTTCGAGGACGAGCTTGTCCTCAACTACTTCGCGCAGCGCGATCGACAGCGCCTTCTCCTCCGGATCGGAGGCAACAAGCGGTCCGACGTGGACGACGTTACCGTCGGCGCTCATAAGCTCCTGACGGTAGTCGTTGATCTGTCGGGCTCGGTTCGCCGAGTAGACCGCGAGGGCATACTTCGAATCGACCTTCTCAAGAAGATCGTCGATCGGCGGGTAGGTGATGCCTTCCGGCTCTGGCACAGTTCCGTACATGTCAGCCTTTCAGATAACTCAACGACTCAGTCTACTTGACGGAAGCTATGATTGACAGGATTTCGTCCGTGGCCCTGGCCACGTCGTCATTAATGACGACCCGATCAAACTCTTCCGCCGCCGCCATCTCCATCCTCGCAGTGTCGAGCCTGCGGGCTCGTTCCTGCGGGCCCTCCGTGCCCCTCATCTCCAACCTGACCGCAAGGTCATCGAAGGTCGGGGGTGCGATGAAGATCTGGAGAGCTTCGGGTAGAGACTCGCGGATTTGGCGGGCACCCGCGAGGTCCACCTCGAGAAGAACAATCCCGCCGTCGGCGAGAGCCTTCTCAACCGGGCCGCGCGGTGTTCCGTATCGGTGAACGCCGTGGACGGTTGCCCACTCGAGCATGTTGCCCTGCTCCACCATTTCGTCAAACTCCTCGGGGCTGACAAAGAAGTAGTGCTGGGCATTGACTTCGCCCTCGCGAGGGGACCGCGTGGTCGCCGATGTGGAGAGCCAGATGGCGGGCTCCTTCGCGACGAGTTCCCGGATGATTGTCCCCTTGCCGACTGCCGTCGGCCCGCAAATGACGAAAGCCTTCATTAGCAGAACAGGGTAATGAGGGCCTCACGCTGGTGCGGGCCGAGGCCGCCGACGCGGCGGGACGGCGAAATACCGGTGCGGTCCATGATCTGGCGGGCCTTGGCGGTGCCAATCCCGGGCATTGATTCCAGAAGAGCGGAGACCCGAAGCTTCGCAACGATCTCCTCTTCCTTAGCGAGGGTAAGGACTTCGGACAACCTGGTCTCTCCTGCCTTCAGTGACTTCTTGAGATCAGCGCGTCGCTTCCGTGCGATCGCAGCTTTCTCAAGAGCAGCTTGTCTCTGTTCCGGCGAGAGGGAAGGAAGTGCCATAACAACTACTCCATGTCTATAATTTTGGCGGGGTGTGTCTCATCAATAGTTGAGGAACAACCGGGGTTACCTTACCAAATGAAAGTAACTAGGTCTCACTAGTTTTGTGCCGAATGAGCATTTTTTAATCCGGCCACGTCCGGTCCTGCACGTAAGATCGCACGCGAAACGGGAACGCACAGCAGATTGCTCCCCGCTACCACCTGAGCTTGCTGGACAGTGGCGCCTTGGGCGCCAACGCCCGGGGCTAGCACCGGACCTGCCAGTACGTTCACATCGATGCTCCAGGAGGAAATCCGCTCTCCCGCGGTGGCTCCAATGACCGCGCCGAGCGAGCCGGGCTGCCCCGGCCAGTACCTGCCATTGGCCTCCCCAAGCTCGTTTAGCACGCATTGTGCGGCCGCGGGATCTCCCGCGCCTTGCACGGATGTGCCTTCGGGGTTGGATGTAATTGCAAGAACAAATGCTCCACGGTCGTTCTCAGCAGCCTTCTCAAAGGCCGGCCTCAGTGCTCCTACTCCGAGGTAGGGGCTGAGCGTGACAGCATCCGATCCAAAGGGACCGTCCCCCAGCCACGCATCCGCATACCCCGCCATAGTCGAACCAATATCGCCGCGCTTCGCATCGGAGATCACGAGCGTCCCAGCCTCCCGGAAGGTTCCGATTAGTCCTTCCAGTGCCGCCATTCCCCTACTGCCGTGCCGTTCATAGAAGGCCACCTGAGGCTTGATCGAAGCAACCTGTCCCGCGAAGGCCTCCGCCAAGATTTCCGAAAACCGTGTGAGACCCGCCGGATTGTCGGGCAGGCCCCACGCCTCAAGGATCGAGGCGTGGGGATCCACTCCGACGCAGATCGGCCCGAAGGCCGCCTGCTGGTCCGCGAGTCGCTGCGCGAAGGTCACAGGCCCCGCCTTGCGGTGTGCTCCTGGAGGCTCGTGACACTAAAGCCGGCGCCGCTCGCCTGGAGTGCCTGGACAGCGGCTCCAAACTCCTGGACGGTTGTCATGATCGGCTTATCTGCTGCCGTTGTGGCTGCACGAATCTCGTATCCGTCGGCGCGTGTTCCCGATCCAGACGGCGTGTTAATCACCATGTCGATCTCGCCAGCCTCGATGAGATCGGAGATCGTCGGCTCACCGTTGGGACCGCGGCCCGCCGAGTTGCGGCGCACCTCGGTTGCGGGAACGCCGTACCGGCGAAGGAGTGCCGCTGTGCCAGTGGTAGCGCAAATTTCGAAGCCAAGATCAACGAGCCCAATGACCGGGAAGATGATCGAGCCCTTGTCGCGATCGGCAACGGATACGAACACCGTTCCCTTGTCGGGGAGCCCGCCATAGGCGGCTGCCTGCGCCTTGGCGAAGGCGAGCGGAAAAGTCGAATCGAGACCCATGACCTCACCCGTCGACCGCATTTCCGGGCCGAGAAGCGAATCAACGATCCGCCCATCGGTTGTCGCAAAGCGCTTGAACGGAAGGACGGCTTCCTTGACTGCCGTGACCGGATTTGCCTCGATGATCGCAGCATCCTGCTCGGGCAGAATGCCATCCGCACGGAGCTCGGCAATGGTCTTGCCGGTCATGATCAGAGTGGCGGCCTTGGCGAACGGGATTCCGGTGGCTTTAGCAACGAACGGGACCGTGCGGGATGCGCGGGGATTTGCTTCGATGACGTAGAGGACCTCGGAGACGAGTGCGAACTGGATGTTGATGAGTCCGCGGACTCCCACGCCCTTCGCGATCGCCTCGGTCGATTGCCTGATGCGGTCGATCATGGGCTGGCCCAGGGTGAGCGGAGGCAGGACACAAGCCGAGTCACCGGAGTGAATCCCGGCTTCCTCGATGTGCTCCATGATTCCGCCGAGGAAAAGCTCGGTGCCGTCGTAGAGGGCATCGACGTCGATCTCGATCGCGTCATCCAGGAACTTGTCGATAAGGAGCGGTGCGGCCTTGCGAGTCGCATCGCTCCCCTCGTGGTCGCGTCGCGACAGGTAGTCGACCAGCTGATCCCGATCGAACACGATCTCCATGCCGCGTCCGCCGAGAACATACGACGGACGAACGAGAACGGGGTAGCCGATCCGCTCAGCCGTTTCGAGAGCTTGCTGGTCAGACGTTGCCGTTCCGTACGCCGGGGCCGGAAGATTCGCGGCCTCGAGGACGTTACCGAAAATGCCGCGATCTTCGGCAGCATCGATAGCTTCGGGCGACGTGCCGAGAATCGGTACGCCTGCCGCCTTCAGGTCGGCTGCGAGCGAGAGCGGGGTCTGACCGCCAAGCTGGACGATCATGCCGGCGACGGGTCCCGCTTCGCATTCGGCGCGGTACACCTCGAGGACATCCTCGAGCGTGAGCGGCTCGAAGTAGAGCCGGTCCGACATGTCGTAGTCCGTTGACACGGTCTCCGGGTTGCAGTTGACCATGACGGTCTCGTACTCGTCACGCAGTGCGAGTGTCGCGTGCACGCAGGAGTAATCAAACTCGATTCCCTGACCGATACGGTTCGGGCCGGAGCCAAGAATGATCACTGCGGGCTTCTCGCGCTTTGTGACCTCGGTGTGGGTTTCGTACGTCGAGTAATGGTACGGAGTATCCGACTTGAACTCAGCTGCACAGGTGTCCACTGTCTTGTAGACAGGGTGCAGGCCGTATGCTGTGCGGATCTCCCGAACGGCCTCCTGGCTCATGTTCTTCAGCTCGCCGATCTGAGCATCCGAGAAGCCGTGGCGCTTGGCGTAGCCGAGCAGATCGGTGTTGAGCGAACCAGATTCCTGGATTTCCTTGGCGATCTCGTTGATGAGAACTATTTCGTCGAGGAACCAGCGGTCGATCTTCGTGATCTCATACAGCTCATCAACGGTGGCACCCAGGTGGAGTGCCTGCTGGACTGCCTGGAGGCGGTCCTCGGTCGAAATGGCTGCGGCCGCAAGAAGCTCGTCAAGCGAACGAGTGATGTTCCAGGAGAATCCCGTTGCCTTCTTGTCGATGGACCGCATGGCCTTCTGGAGTGCCTCGGTGAAGTTACGGCCAATGGCCATTGCTTCGCCCACCGACTTCATGGTGGTGGTCAGCCGGTTGTTGGCGGCGGGGAACTTCTCGAAAGCAAAGCGCGGGATCTTGCATACGACGTAGTCGATCGAGGGCTCGAACGACGCCGGGGTCGAGCCGGTGATGTCGTTCTGGATCTCGTCGAGCGTGTATCCGAGTGCCAATCGCGCTGCGATCTTGGCGATCGGGAAGCCCGTGGCCTTCGAGGCAAGAGCCGAGGAACGCGAGACGCGGGGGTTCATTTCGATGACGATGACGCGGCCGGTCTCCGGCTCCATAGCGAACTGGATGTTACAGCCACCCGTATCAACACCGACCTCGCGGATTACCGCGATGCCGATATCGCGCAAGTTCTGGTATTCGCGATCCGTGAGAGTCAACGACGGGGCAACCGTGATCGAGTCACCGGTGTGAACACCAACGGGATCGACGTTCTCGATCGTGCAAACAACCACGGCATTATCGGCCTGGTCACGCATGATCTCGAGCTCAAATTCCTTCCAGCCGAGAATGGATTCTTCGAGAAGAACCTCGTTGGTCGGCGAGTAGTGCAGTCCCGCACCGGCAATACGGCTGAGCTCTTCCTTATTCCAAGCGAAGCCGGAACCTAGCCCGCCCATGGTGAAGCTGGGGCGAACAACAACCGGGTAGCCGAGCTTATCGGCAGCGTCGAAGCACTCGTCCAAGGTGTTGCAGATGGCGGAACGTGCCGACGCGGCACCGCACTTTTCGACTACCTTCTTGAACTCTTCGCGGTCCTCGCCGGCCTGGATGGCCTCGAGGCGGGCACCGATCATTTCGACACCGTACTTGTCGAGAACTCCCAGATCGGAGAGCTCCACGGCCGCATTGAGGGCGGTCTGACCGCCAAGGGTGGGCAGGAGTGCGTCGGGGCGTTCCTTCTCGATGATCGAGGTGAGAACATCTGCGCGGATTGGCTCCACGTAGGTGGCATCCGCCATGTCCGGGTCGGTCATGATCGTTGCCGGGTTCGAGTTCACGAGGATGACTCGCAGACCCTCTTCGCGAAGGACACGGCATGCCTGGGTGCCCGAGTAGTCGAACTCGCAGGCCTGGCCAATAACGATGGGGCCGGAACCGATAACGAGAACGGACTTAATATCTGTGCGGCGTGGCATCAGTTGGCCTCCTTGATGAGGGTAATGAAGCGGTCAAAGAGGTGCTCGCCATCGTGCGGGCCAGCAGCCGCCTCCGGATGGTACTGGACCGAGAAGGCAGGGATGTCCAGGCAACGAATGCCCTCAACGACACCGTCGTTGAGACCGATGTGGGAGACCGCAACCTTGCCGTAGCGACCATCCCCATACGGGGCAAGCGTTGCTTCGTCGAGGGGCAGGTCAACCGCGAAACCGTGGTTGTGGGCCGTGATTTCTACCTTGCCGGTTTCCCTGTCGAGAACCGGCTGGTTCGCTCCCCTGTGCCCGTACTCGAGCTTGTAGGTGCCAAAGCCGAGTGCCCTGCCAAGGAGCTGGTTGCCAAAGCAGATACCAAAGTACGGGAGCCCAGCTTCGAGCACGCCGCGGAGGAGATCGATTTCGTGGTCGGCGGCTGACGGATCGCCGGGGCCGTTCGAGAAAAAGACACCATCGGGTTCGAAGGCGAGCACTTCGGCAAGCGAAATCGACTGGGGAACGACCGTCACCTTCACACCGCGCTCGGCAAACTGCCAAGGGGTCCGGTTCTTGATACCAAGATCGACGGCGACAATGTGCGCGACGGGGTCCTTGCCTTCGAAGGCGCCGCGGGGCTCCACAACGTAAGGTGCAGGGGTTGTCACATCCGCAGCAAGGTCGGCTCCCGCCATCGAAGGCGAGTCATTGACGAGGCCAATGAGAATGTCCAGAGCCTGTTCGTTGCCGTTGTCGGCGCCGAGCGGTAGTGCAGAACCGGAGAAGATACCGGCCCTCATGACGCCGCGGTCCCGCAGGTGGCGGGTAACGGCGCGGGTGTCGACCTCGCAGATACCGACAACGTCGTTCTCGACGAGGTAATCTTCGAGCTCACCGGTGGCACGCCAGGACGACGAGCGCCTCGCGGCATCGCGCACGACAACGCCCGCGGTCCATACCTTGTCCGACTCATTATCCTCCTCATTCACACCGGTGTTGCCGATGTGAGGAGCCGTCATGACAATGATCTGCTTGTGGTAAGACGGGTCGGTGAACGTCTCCTGGTAACCGGTCATGGCCGTGGAGAAGACGATCTCGCCCGTGGTTCTGCCTCGCTTGCCCCATGCCCTGCCTGGGAAGATTGATCCGTCCTCGAGCACGAGGAGTGCTGGCTCTCTCATTCGGCTACCTTTCCGCCGAGGCACGTGACCCGGCCCCGGAATACTGTGTGCATGACCCTGCCCGGCAGAGTCATCCCCTCGTAGGGGGTGTTAGAAGACTTCGTCTCCTGGTGGCGACCGCTCACTGTAGCAGGTGAGTCTGGGTCGTAGAAGCAGAGGTTCGCAGGCTGAGCAACGTCAATCGGCTGGCCCTGATCCGTCATACCGGAGATCTCTGCGGGTTTGGTCGACATGACGCGAGCAACGTCGGCCCAGTCAAGCAGACCCGGCTCCACAAGCTCCTTGTGGACCACGGCAAGGGCAGTCTCCAGCCCCGTCATACCGAAAGCACCGGCTGCCCACTCACAGTCCTTAGCCTCGGTGGGGTGCGGAGCATGGTCCGTGCCGATCGTGTCGATCGTCCCGTCGGCAAGGCCAGCCTTGAGCGCCTCGATGTCCGCGGCGGTCCGCAGCGGCGGGTTCACCTTGTAGCGAGGATCATAGGAGCGCGCTAGCGCATGATCGAGCGAGATATGGTGCGGAGTTGCCTCGGCCGTGACCTTAATGCCCTGCGCCTTTGCCCAGCGAATCAGCTCAACGGAGCCCTTGGTGGAGACGTGGAGGATGTGAAGGCGGGAACCGACGTGCTGGGCAAGCAGGCAGTCCCGGGCAATGATGGACTCTTCGGCGACCGCCGGCCATCCGGCCAGTCCAATCTCTGCCGACACGTTGCCCTCGTGCATCTGCGCGCCCTCGGTGAGACGGGGCTCCTGAGCGTGCTGCGCAATGATCCCGCCGAATGACCGCACGTATTCGAGCGCGCGGCGCATAAGAACGGGATCGGATACGCACTGGCCATCGTCAGAGAACATCGTGACGTTCGCACGGGACTCGTGCATGGCCTCAAGCTCGGCGAGCCTCTCCCCTGCCAGGCCAACCGTGACGGCACCAACCGGCTGAACGTAGGCGTAGCCGGCCTTTGCCCCAAGCTTCGCTACCTGCTCAACGACACCGGCGGTGTCCTGGACAGGAGTCGTGTTTGCCATGGCGTGAACGGCAGTAAAACCACCGGCGGCCGCGGCGCGCGTTCCAGAAAGGACGGTCTCGGCATCCTCTCGGCCCGGTTGCCGCAGGTGGGTGTGAAGATCGACAAGACCGGGAAGGGCGATCATGCCCACAGCATCAACAACGGTGGAATCTCCCGGTTCAAGTGCTGTTCCGATCTCGGTGATCAGGCCGTCTGCGATGCGGATGTCGGCGGTTTCTGTTCCGAGAATGCTGGCTCCGGTGAAGAGGGTGCTCATGCTGCCTCCTTATGGGCAAGTGTCAGGTACAGCACGGCCATCCGCACGTACACGCCGTTCTCGACCTGCTCGAGAACAACAGATCGATCTTGATCCGCCGCCTCGGCGGAGATCTCCAGTCCCCTGTTCATGGGGCCGGGGTGAAGCAGAATGGTGTGATCGGGAAGACGACCCATTCGTTCCATGTTGAGCCCGTAGAGGCGGTGGTATTCCTCCGGTGATGGGAAGAAGCCTCCCCCGCTGCCGGTCATCCGCTCGTGCTGCACGCGGAGCATCATAATCGCATCCGGACCATCGTCAATGGCCTCGTCCAGGCTGTAGGAGATCTTGGAAGCCCAGTTTTCAATTCCCACGGGAAGGAGCGTCGGGGGCGCCACGAAAGTGACTTCCGCACCCAGCGTTGTCAGGAGATCAAGGTTCGAGCGGGCCACGCGGGAGTGCAGAATGTCGCCCACGATGACAACCTTCTTACCTCTCATGTCCTTTCCGAGCCTGCCCTCACCGATCAGGTGCCGTCTCATCGTGAAAGCATCGAGAAGCGCCTGCGTGGGGTGCTGGTGGGTGCCGTCGCCGCCGTTGATGATGGGAGCATCGATCCAGCCGGATTCGGCAAGCCGCTGCGCGGCTCCCGAAGCAGAATGCCGGATAACGAAACCTTCGGCTCCCATTGCGGCCAGGGTCTGGGCCGTGTCTTTGAGCGACTCGCCCTTGGACAGGGAGGAACCCTTGGCGGAAAAGTTGAGCACATCGGCTGAAAGCCGCTTGGCTGCCGCCTCGAAAGAGAGACGGGTGCGCGTCGAGTCCTCGAAGAACATGATGGCGACCGTGCGCCCGGCAAGTGCCGGTAGTTTACGGATCGACTGCTTGTTCGTATCCCTCATTGTCTCTGCAGTGTCGAGAATCATGAGGGCCTCATCGAGGCTCAGGTCAGCTGCTGAAAGGAGATGCCTCACCGGGGATCCTCGATGATGACGCCATCGGTCTCGTCCACTTCAGCCAATTGCACGACCACCCGCTCGGAGCGGGACGTGGGCAGGTTCTTGCCCACGTAGTCGGCGCGGATGGGAAGTTCGCGGTGGCCGCGGTCCGCAAGGACGGCGAGCTGAACCGAGATGGGACGACCGATATTGGTCAGTGCATCGAGTGCCGCACGGATGGTGCGGCCGGAAAAGAACACGTCATCGACGAGCACGACAATGCGATCGTCGATCCCACCCTCGGGAATGCGTGTTGGGGATGGTGCTCGGGTCGGGTTCCGGCGCAGATCATCGCGGTACATGGTGACGTCGAGCGATCCGACGGGCACCTGCTCTCCGCTGGCCCTTTCAATGGCGGCTGCCAAGCGCTCTGCGATCGGCACTCCGCGGGACGGGATGCCGAGAAGAATGACGGAGTCGGCTCCGTGATTCCTTTCCAGCACCTCGTGCGCCATGCGCGTGATGGAGCGGGTAATATCCCCGCCATCCATAACCATTCTTCCAGTCATAATGGGACTCCTTGCCGCCTCTCTGTGCGGTAGTTAAAGGAGATCCGACCCGGTTAGGCCGGACCCGATATTCAATTGTACGTCGAGAGAATGACCGCAAAGTCCGCTCTCGACACGACAGGCAGGGAACCATGCGATCTCCTGCCTGCCATTTCTATTTCTCCTCGTCGATCGACTGATCGACCGGAAGTTCGTCGTTCGCATCATCTCCCGAGGATACAAACGAATAGTTGCTCTCAGCATCGCCGAGTCCGTCACCGGCGGACGAATCGTGTGAGGTGGAAACTGTGGACTCGGAGACCGAGGGCTCTGTCGAGCCTGGCTTGCGCGCCGACACGTCAGCGTCTGTCGAACGCTCGGAGCTTTCCATCGCGGAATCGGAGACTGACGTAGCCTCAGGAAGCGCGGAAGCATCGGCTGCCGTCAGTTCCTCAGGCGCTGATACTGCTTCTGTGGCATCGGCCTTCATCTCTTTGCCGGCGCGGTTAAAGATGGCCGTGATGAAGCGGATCGACTTCTCGTCACCGAGTTCGCGAACAATGGCGGAGTACTCTTTGACGGCAACGGCGACCTGGAGGCCCGCGAAGCAGATCTCGGCAAGGCCGAGACGGAGAACGCAACGGTCCAGCGACGCGAGACGGCGAAGCCCCCACGCAGAGTAGTCCTCGATCATGCCGTCCAGGTCGTACAGGTGGTCGGCAACAAGGTTGACGAGATCTGCTCCAGCGGCCTGAATCGGTACCTGGGCCGTGGAGACTTCTTGGCGCTCGGCAAGAAGCTCTCGAAGCAGGCCGGGCACAAGAATATCTTTCTGCTCGGCCTCGAAGACGACATCGAGAGCTCGCCTACGCTGGGTTTCGAGGTGTCGTGCCACTAGTCGGTGGCGCGACCGAGGTACTCACCCGTGCGGGTATCGACCTTGACCTTGGTGTTCTCGTTGAGGAACAGGGGAACCTGGATCTCGTAGCCGGTTTCGAGGGTAGCGGGCTTGGTGCCTGCCGAGGAGCGATCGCCCTGAAGGCCGGGCTCCGTGTAGGTGATCTCAAGAACCACGGAGGAGGGAAGCTCAATGAAGAGAACCTGGCCCTCATGCTGAGCAACAATCGCCAACTGGTTCTCGAGCAGGAAATTCTTGGCGTCGCCAACGACCTCGGGGCTGATCGGCAGCTGATCGTAGGTCTCCATGTCCATGAACACGAAGTCGGTACCGTCGTTGTAGAGGTACTGCATGTCCCTGCGGTCAACGGTCGCGGTCTCAACCTTGACGCCGGCGTTCAGTGTCTTGTCGACAGTCTTGCCGGTCAGGACGTTCTTCAGCTTCGTGCGGACGAAGGCCGGACCCTTGCCAGGCTTGACGTGCTGGAATTCGACAACGGACCAGAGCCCGTTGTCGATGACGAGCACCATGCCGTTCTTGAGATCGTTCGAGGTTGCCACAAAAACTCCTTAAGTTCAGTCAGTCCACACAATACCGCGTGCGGATAAGCCCGCCCAAGTGCACCGGGCTGATGTGAGCGAGTAGGCCGAAATAGTGACTTCCCTCCCCCGCAAGGGAATTAATCGAACATTGTCACCAAAAAGAACTAAATCGGACGGAATTATGCAAGTCGTATATAACTCACCTTGACGAGGCTATTCATTCATCGATTTCACTGCCGCCAGGCCATGTCCGCGGGTCGCACGTCTGATGTAACATACGTATCCACACTGCATACCTATGCACCTCTTTGAGTTTTGTAATGTATACGTTCAACACATGGTTTTATGGGCGCATATCGGGGAAATAGCCACCGAAACTCAGTACTATTGACAGACAAGTTTGCCTCATAGTATTCATCTACTATCGGTTTTATAAATGAGCTTTCGCTGGCTAAACGTGCCCCGCTCCAGCGTATGCAATCGGACGAGGCGCGCATACAGGCGGAAGCCAGAACAAAGCGACGTCTTCAAGCAGGCTTGAGCAAGCTCCTTGCCAGGTTTCAGAGTCCGCCGACACCCTTCTGCTTTCCGGGGTTCCAACCATGCCGATGGCTTCCCACGGCGCAACCGTCACGCTGTGGGACGAGCCGGGTGGCTCGTGTGCGCCTGTCTAGAGCCGAGCCCAAAGAACGGCTATATTGCGATGAACACTTCGGGATCGCGCTTCTTCACCGCGCACAGGGACTACGTTACCGAGAAGCCAATCCATCAGAACCTGCGGATGGCGGGACTGGAATACGGCACCCCGTTCATCATGACCTACGAGCATCGACGGTTCGGGCTCGACAAGTTTCTCCGCGAAGATTGGAGATCCAAACCTGGCCTGTACCTGTTGCACTCTAAAGACGGTTTCCCCATGAACATTTCACTCCAAAAGGCCTTTGCAGACGGGATCGCCAATCTGCTCAAGGACTACGAGCGCTAAGTCCGGCAGTCTTCTTCATCGGACAGACTTCTCACTCGGAACTGGGCCAATCGAAAGCTGAGGAGCAGGTACGCACCCCGTGACCTGCAGCATCTAACCAAACTAATCCCGCGATTTGAACCGCGGGATTAGGTCGTTATGGGCACGTATTTACTCGGCGGACCTCTTCAGAGCCCTAACCGGCCTCTATTGGCCGGTGATGCGCAATGCCAGTGCTTCCCAGTCGCCTGAACTCGTATCGACTTTCTCAGCCTCGGCAGCGTAGACAGCCTCACGGGCCTTGAGCTGAGTGAGGAACGTGGAGCGGGGCGAGCCAATCGCTACGGACCGGGGAACGTTGAGACCGGCCCTTTCCATCAACACCTTCGCCTCGGCGGTGAGGAAGTACTTCCTCGCTCCGCTGGCAACGAGTTCGGAGATCTTGGCCCGTACTTCGGTTCCCTTCTCGTCCTCGAGGGAGTTGCCAAGAGCCCCGGAGCTCAGCACGACGACGTCCTTACCGGATTCAAGGGCAGCGAGCGAGCTTTCCCGTTCAGCCTTGTTATAGGCCTCCGCACCGCGGGTGATGGAAATATCCGACAGGGACAAACCCGACGTTTCTTCGACGTGTTTGTTCGCGTCGGCAACGGTCTGACCGCGCCCACTCAGTTCATTGGCGAGTTCGTGTGCTCCACTACCGACGGGACCGACAAGAATAATCATGCTTTGACTGCCTCCCAGGAGCGTTCGATCTGCTCCGGCGTTGGTTCAACAATGGTGGGCTTCCCCTGCACGGAAAGAAGGACGAAGCGTAGCCTGCCGGCACGCACCTTCTTGTCGGAGAACATCGCATCCACGAGCGCTTGCCGGTTGCCCTTCTCATAGGTGACGGGAAGTCCTACAGCGGAAAACGACTCGATGTGCTCATCGACCCTGTCCCCCATCCCGCATTCGCGAGCCAATGCGGCCGCGAAGACGCATCCGATGGCGACAGCTTCGCCGTGACGCACCGTAAAGTTCTCGACCTTCTCGATCGCGTGAGCAAGGGTGTGGCCATAGTTCAAGAACTCGCGCGAACCGGATTCCTTGAAATCCTCGGTAACGATCCGTGCCTTGACGGAGATCGAAGAAATAATCGCCTCGCGCAGCTCCGCACTGCTGGGATCCAGGAGCTTCTCCGGCTCCTTGGTGAGCTGGAGGATGCGGGGATCCTCGATCCAGCCGCACTTGATGACTTCGCCGAGCCCCGCGCGCAGTTCATCCGCTGGCAGGGTCCACAGCGACTCGAGGTCGGCAATGACGGTGAGCGGCTTGTAGAAGGCTCCAACGAGATTCTTGCCCGCCGGGGTATCGATTCCGGTCTTGCCGCCCACGGCCGCATCAACCATGCCCAGCAGCGAGGTGGGAACCTGGATCAGCTCGACTCCGCGCAACCAGGTGGCGGCAATAAAGCCAGCAAGGTCGGTAGTTGCTCCGCCGCCGAGCCCAATCACGACACCGTCGCGTGCCATTTTCAATTGGCCAAGATGATCCCAGGCACGGATGAGCTCCGAAGAGTGCTTTTGCTCCTCACCGGAGGGAACGACGTGCCGTTCGGCAGGCACGCCCCTCAAGTCAATCTCCCGAACGATGCGCTCCGCCTTTTCGGTGAGCGCCTCGGGGTGCACGACAAGCGCCGACGAAGCGGCGGACGCTGCCTGGGCGACCCGGTGATCCAGATGGTTTCCGACGTGAACCGCGTAATCCTTAACGTCGATAACCGTTGCGTCCTGGGCCAGCTGTGCGTGGATTTCACGAGCAAGATGAATGGGTGGCCGAGTGTCGGTTTCCACCGTGAGGGTCGAGACCTTTTCGTACAGAGGTTCGCGCTCGGAGCGAAGGCTCCGAAGATTCTCGTCCGGCGAATTCAGAAGGAGGGGCCGGCGCGACGGGTTCCGTGTGACTCGCTCGAGAAGTATCTCCTGGGAGCCGGTGATGAGAACAACCCGGTGTCCGCGTAGCGCGGTGCGCACCTTGGCGGACGTGATGGCGCCGCCGCCCAGGGCGAGAACGCCCCCGAAGGAGGTGAGTGCGTCCGTGATAACGCGCTCTTCAATGGCACGGAAGCCGGGCTCCCCCACATCGTCAAAGATCTCGGGAATTGACTTCCCTTGGTCCGCGACGATGAGGTCATCGGTGTCGGCGGATTCAATGCCAATGATTTCGGCAATATGCCTCGCCATCGTCGACTTTCCCGACCCTGGAAGGCCGACGAATACGGCGTATGGGCGGCTCATGAAAGGTGCTCCGCGCGGTTGCTCAAGTAACCGGCAAGGTTACGCCGAACTTCAGCGACGGAGTCACCCCCTGTTTTGTCGAGAAGCGCCTCCGCCAGAGTCAGTGCAACCATGGCCTCGGCGATAACGGCTGCGGGAACAACCGCTGAGGTATCGGAACGCTGGTGGATAGCGGTCGTTGCCTCACCGGTCTCCGTGTCGATCGTGGCAAGAGCACGCGGCACTGTGGAGATCGGCTTGAGTGCCGCGCGGACGCGCAACACCTCACCGTTGGACATGCCGCCCTCGGTTCCACCTGCGCGGTTCGTCTTGCGAACGATACGGCCATCCTTGACCACGATCTCGTCGTGGGCTTCGGAACCTGGGCGCGTTGCGGTGGTGAAGCCGTCGCCAACCTCAACGCCCTTTACTGCTTGGATCCCCATGAGGGCCTGAGCGAGCTTGCTGTCCAGACGGGCCTTGCCGGAAATGTAGGAGCCGAGGCCGGGAGGCATGCCGTAGGCAAGGACCTCAACCACGCCGCCAAGAGTATCCCCGTCCTTCTTTGCCCGGCGGATCTCCTCCTGGATGGCCTCCGACGTCTCGGCATCAAAGCAACGGGCAGGATCGGCGTCGAGCTTCTCCACGTCGCCCGGCCACGGCTTGTCAGCATCCTCGGGAACTTCGACCGAGCCGACTCCTACAACGTGGGAGACGAGCTGAATACCGGCGGCCTGATCGAGGAAACGAGCAGCAATCTCGCCGAGAGCAACCCGGGTTGCGGTCTCTCGGGCGGAGGCGCGCTCGAGCACCGGACGGGCTTCGTCGAAGCCGTACTTCATCATGCCGACCAGGTCGGCATGTCCCGGGCGGGGGCGAGTCAGTTTCTTGTTGCGGGAGATCTCCCGCTCGTCACCCGTTCCAGCATCAATGAGAAGCTCGGCGGGATCGACGGGGTCGGGGTTCATGACCGCGGTCCACTTCGGCCATTCGCTATTACGAATGACAAGGGCAATGGGGGAACCCATGGTCTTACCGTGGCGGATACCGGCGAGTATCTCGAGCTCGTCCTGCTCGAACTTCTGGCGCGAGCCGCGGCCGGCTCCGAGCCGGCGGCGGGCAAGGGCAGAGCTAATATCCTTACTCTGAACCTCAATACCGGCGGGCAAGCCCTCCACCACTCCGACGAGTGCGGGGCCGTGCGATTCTCCTGCAGTCATCCACAACATGGGACTATCTTGCCAGAGATTCAGGACAGCCCGGTTGCCAGTATCGCCCCTAGGACCATGGCGGGACCGTACGAGGCGGTCTTCTTGCCTGTCGCGACGGCGGCAAGCACCCACACCGCACCGATTGCGACGGCGAATACAAGGGCGAGTCCCAGCGCCGTCCAACTGATGGGAAGCAACCAGCCTCCGAGAACCGCCGCTAGCTTGACGTCTCCGAGGCCCAGCTGGTTATTCGAGAGGATCCGCGTGATCGCAAAGGCACAGTAACCGATGCTTGCCCCAACGGCCGCGAGAAGAAGGATAAATCCGCCGGCAACAAGATCGCTGGTCGCCATAATCGCTATCGGGTGGAGTAGCGCGAGAGCCCCGGCGATGATCAGCCATGGATCGGGCAAGTACATCGTCTTTGCATCGATGATGAACAGGATTCCGAGCACTCCAAAGAAGAGTGTGGAGAACACGGTGGTTGCCGGAAACAGGTGACCCCATCCAACAATCAAGCCGGCAACGGCTCCGACCAGGCAGGCGACCGCGATCCACAGGACCGGGGCGCCCCGAGTCCACTTCATTCGGCCAGTGCCTTGTGAAGCGCCTCCGCCATGACATCGAAATTCGGGGTCCTATTTGTAAAGAGCCGGACCTGGGAAACGGCCTGGTGCAGCAGCATCGCCCATCCCGGAACGATTCTCGCTCCCCTGGCCCGGGTTGCTTCCACGAGCCTCGAGGGCCACGGATGGTAGATCACGTCGAGGACGGTCAGGCCCGACAGGTCCGGAGCAGCCTCGTCGATCCGGTCCGCCAGGTCATCCGCGACGCCTGCGGGCAGGGTCGAGATCAGGAGGCCGGTTCCCGGCAGTGCGCCGACAAGGTTGTCCGTGAGCTTCACAAGCGAGGGGCTCAGATCCATGCGGGAGGCCGCGGCTACCGCGGAGCCGGGACCGCCATGGTTCCGTGCCGCGATCGTCAGATGCTCCTTCGCGCCCAATTCGACGCAGGCAGCGAGTGCCGAAGAGGCAGTCGCACGCGCACCGAGGATCATGGCCGAAGGCGTGGACAGGTCGCCAGCCTCGCGAACCGACTGAGCAATGCCGTAGACATCCGTGTTAAAACCGACGATCTGGCCGCCGGTCGGTTGCACGCAGACGGTGTTGACCGCACCGACGGTCTTTGCCAGGCCGTCGACAAAGTCCAGCTTCTCAATGACGCCCTGCTTGAGCGGCATCGTGAGCGACAGGCCCGCCCACGAAGAATCCAGGTTCTTGATCAGTGAGTCGAGGTCTTCAAGCTTGGTCGGGTAGCGACCGTACTCAATATCGACCCCGAGATCCCGGTAAGCAGCATTGTGGATCTGGGGAGATAGCGAGTGGTCAACGGGGTATCCCGCTATTCCGGCTTTCATTCTTCTCCTCCTGTTCCTTCAGTCTCCTCGGCGCCATCGGTTTCGCCCCCGACCTCGGACACGTCCTCGCGTCCGTAGTTAGGGTTTTCTTCCAGCCACGCATCAAGCTGCGCCTTATTTGCGTTGTGCTCCTCAAGGGTCGCGGCGAACAGTGTCTCGCCCGTGTGGAGGTCGACCGTGACGAAGTACAACCAGTCGCCGTCCGCGGGGTTAAGCACACCTTCGATGGCGGAGATGCCGGGATTGCCGATCGGGGTGGGTGGAAGTCCCGCATACATGTACGAGTTGTAGGGGTTGTCGTTGGCAAGGTCCTCCCCGGTGGGGATGCCACCGGACTTGCCCACGCCGTACAGGACCGTGGAGTCCATCTGCAGTCTGCCGTTCACGGAGGCCGAGTCGACAAGCCGGTTTTCGATGACCCGTGCTACCTGCGAATAGTACTGTTCCGTGTTGACCTCGCGCTCGAGAATCGAAGCCTTGATGAGCAGCTCCTGACGATCCTCATCCGCAATGTCCAGCGAGTTGAGCTGGCTCACCCGTGCCGAAATCACTTCACGCAGAACAGATTCGACCTCGGCGTCCGGTGACACAAGGTACTGGCCGGGCTTGTACCAGCCCTCGGGGTTGCCTTCGGCCTCTTCTGGAAGCCCAATGGACTCGGAGTCGTCTGCCGCAGCCAGAACATCGTCGAGCGGAACGTCCATGAGGTTCGCGATCCGTTCGTGCACCTGCTGGGCGGTGAACCCCTCGGGGATTGTGATCGTCACGTCGACGCGATGGTTCTCGTAGTCCTGCAAGAGTTCAACGGCCCGCTGACCGGGGATTTTCGTGGGCAGCTCGTAGGTGCCCGGCTGGATAGAGCCGGCGCCCGTGTCGGCATTAAATGCTTCGATAAATGCCTCGGTCGACTTCACGACATCGTTGTCGTACAGCACCGTGGCCATGTCGGAGCCGGTCGAGCCAACCGGAATTGTGACGCGGGCGGGCTCCCCCTCTTCGCCTTCTTCGTAGTCTTCAACTTCGTCACCGAGAACTTCGGAGACCGGATTGTTGGAGATCCAGTCCCGCACGTTCGGCAGGACCGTGTAGGTGATGCCGGCGAGGACCGCCAAGACGAGCACGATGACAGCTGCGGCACGGCCGCGCTTCTTGCGGCGTTTCGGTTGAGCCTTCGAGCTCTCCTGGGCCTCGTCAGTGTCCTCGCTAAAGGCATCAAATATGTCCCCCATGGGGTCCCTTTCTGCTCACCTGTTCACCCGGCGGCTGGCCCGTCGTTTCTTCGATATCCAGCGCCAGTTCGAGAATCAGGATGGCAGAGACCTGGTCGACGACGGAGCGATGGGTTCGTTCCGTTCTCCCGGCCTCGTGCAGCGTGCGGTGTGCGCTGACGGTTGTCAGCCTTTCATCTACTAAACGTACCCCAATGTTACGATGTCGTAACGAAACCTGGCGAGCAAAGTTGCGTGCGTCGCGCGCAGAAATTCCCTCGGTTCCGTCCATGTTCTTTGGCAGGCCAACGATGATCTCCATGGGCTGATACTCATCAATGAGATCATCCACATCGTAGAGGTGTTCGTTACCTCTCTTGTCTCGATAGATCGTTTCGACCGGGGTACAGAGAATTGCCTGCTCATCGCAACTAGCGACGCCGATGCGCGCCCGGCCCACGTCAAAGGCTAGGCGCACACCCGGGCGCTTACTCAGAGCGCGCTCGCTATCGCATCCGATGCCGCGGAGATCTTCGTGGCATCCTGGCCACCGCCCTGCGCAACATCGTCCTTGCCGCCGCCTCCGCCGCCAAGAACACCCGATGCAACCTTGACAAGGGCACCGGCCTTCACACCGCTCTCGCGCGCGGCCTCGTTCGTAGCGACAACAACGAGCGGGCGCCCCTTCGATTGCCCGAAGATGGCAACAACGGCGGGCTCGGACTCGGCGATCTTCGAGCGGACGTCGAGAGCGAGCGTGCGCAGGTCGTCTCCGCTTACGCCGTCACCGAGGTCCTTGAACGCGTAGAGCACCTGGCCGCGGCGGGTTGCGGACTTCGCAATGTCATCGGCACCCGCCATGAGCTGTGCCGTCTTCATGGACTGGAGTTCCTTTTCTGCCGCCTTGAGGCGGGACATGAGGGAGTCGATGCGGTCGGGCAGCTCGTTCGGGCGTGCACCGAGAATCGAGGAGATCTGCGAGACAAGCGCGCGTTCCTTGGCGCCTTCGGCGTAGGCTCCCTGGCCGACAAGCGCGTCGATGCGGCGCACTCCGGAGCCGATCGAAGCCTCGCCAAGAACGGAAACGAGACCGATGGTGCCGGTTTCGGGAACGTGGGTTCCCGCGCACAGCTCCTTCGACCAGTCGCCACCGATCGAGACGACGCGAACCACGTCGCCGTACTTCTCACCAAACAGCGCGGTCGCGCCCTGCTTCTTGGCTTCGTCCAGGCTCATCTGCTCGTCGGTAACAAGGAGGTTCTCCTGGAGGCGAGCGTTCACGCGGCCCTCGATGTCGGACAGAACGTCGGTGGGAACCTGCTGGCCGTGACGGAAGTCGAAGCGTAGGCGCGACGGAGAGTTCTCGGAACCGGCCTGCGTAGCCTGGTCACCGAGGAACTCGTGGAGCGACTTGTGGACCATGTGAGTGGCCGTGTGCGCGCGGGCGATCTGGCCCCTGCGGTCCACATCGATCTCTGCGTGGACAGTGTCCTCCAGAGCAATCGATCCCTCGGTCAGGGTGCCGCGGTGAACGATCAGTCCCTTGATCGGTGACTGAACATCCTGAACGTCCACGTAGCCGCCACCGCCAACGGAAATGAAGCCGTGGTCGGCAAGCTGGCCGCCCTGCTCCGCCCAGAACGGAGTCTGGTCCAAAATGACCTCGACATCGGCGGGCGCCTCAACGGCAGGTACGGGCTGGCCGTCGACAAGAATGCCAAGAACCCGACCATCGGTCTGGGTTTCGGTGTAACCGAGGAACTGGGTCTTGCCGGCGTCGCCCAGCAGCTCGTTGTAGACGTGCACGTCGACGTGGCCGGTCTTCTTCGCCTGTGCGTCAGCGCGGGCACGGTCCTTCTGCTCCTGCATGAGCTGAGTAAAGCCGTCGGCGTCGACCTCGACACCGGCTTCCTCCGCCATCTCCAACGTCAGGTCGATCGGGAAGCCGTACGTGTCGTGCAGGGTGAAGGCATCAGATCCTGTCAGGATCGGCTTTTTGCCGGAGTCCTTGAGCTTCTTGACGGCGCCTTCGAAGATCGTGGTGCCCGAAGCGAGCGTCCTGCGGAAGGCTTCCTCCTCGGCGTAAGCGATGTCGGAGATCCGGGAGAAGTCCGTCTCGAGCTCGGGGTACGAGGCCGCCATGGAATCCTTCGATACAGGAAGGAGGGTCGGCAGGGATACCTCGTCAACGCCGAGAAGTCGCATGGAGCGGACTGCGCGGCGGATCAGGCGGCGCAGAACATAGCCGCGACCGTCGTTACCGGGGCGGACGCCGTCGCCGATGAGCATGAGTGAGGAACGGACGTGGTCGGCAATGATCCGCATCTTCACGTCGTCTTCCGCATCGGCACCATACTTCTTGCCGGTCATCTCTTCCGTGGTCGAGATGACGGGGAAGATCTCGTCGATCTCGTACATGTTCTCCTTGCCTTGGAGAAGGTACGCGATGCGCTCGAGGCCGGCGCCAGTATCAATGGCCTTCTGGTCGAGCTCGCCGAGGAGCGGGTAGTCGTTACCGGTTCCCTCGCCGCGCAAGAACTGGTCAAAGACGAGGTTCCAGATCTCCAGGTAACGGTCGCCACCCGGATCGACGTTGCCGCCGACCGCTTCAGGGCCGTACTGGGGGCCACGGTCGTAGTGGATCTCGGCGCATGGACCGGCGGGGCCGGGCTGGCCGGTCGACCAGAAGATCTCTTCGCGGGTGAGCTTCACAAGGTGCTTGGGATCAACACCAATGTTCTTCGTCAGATAGTTATAGGACTCGGCGTCCTCTTCCCACAGGGTCACCCACAGACGGTCACCATCGAGACCGTAGCCGCCCTCGTCGACAGGCGAGGTGAGCAGACCCCATGCGAGATCGATGGCGCCTTCCTTGAAGTAGTCACCGAACGAGAAGTTGCCGTTCATCTGGAAGAACGTGCCGTGACGCGTGGTGCGTCCCACGTTCTCGATATCGTTGGTGCGGATGCACTTCTGCACGGAGGCGGCACGCGGCCAAGGCGCCTTCTCGGTTCCCACGATGTAGGGGATGAATGGGACCATGCCGGCGATCGTGAACAGGATCGACGGATCCGGCGACACGAGCGGCACCGAATCGGCGATGTGGTGGTCGTGCTTGCGGAAGTAGTCAAGCCAACGGGTGCGAATCTCAGCAGTACGCATGGTTCCTCTTCGTTATGCCCGAGGGGGCGGATTATGGTCGCCCAGTGAACTCGATCAGTGGGCGGTTGTCATGGTGTGGAGCAATGCTCCGGGGCCTGCTCACGCGACGCGTGACTGCCCAATATTCTAGCGGTTTCCGCGAAGCTTTCCGACAGCGTTACGCACCGCAAGGAACGGCGCCGACACGGTCGAGGTGACGAGTGTCGTCGTGGCCGAAAGATCCTCCGCGGTACGAGCCGCAGCGGTGGTGATCGTGTCGATGCGTTCGAGCTGCGTGTTGGTCCGTGCCACGGTCTCCGCGGCGTTCGTCAGGGCCGGAATTGTCTCGTCGGTGAGTTTCTCTACCGACTTCGTCAGCTCGTCGAAGGTCTTACCAAGCTTCGTCAGCGGGCGGACCAGGAATACGACGAGTCCCACAAAGGCGAGGGCGGCGATGATGGCGGCGATTCCGCCGAGTGTGATCTCCATGGCTGCTTCTTTCGGATAGAACGAACTCCCCGAGCATATCGTGCCCGGGGAGTTGCGTTGAATATCAGCGAGAGTAGAACTCGACGACCAGCTGCACGTCACAGGCAACCGGGACCTCGGCTCGCTTGGGGCGACGCACGAGGGTGGCGTTCAGCTTCTCAAGCTGAACATCGAGGTACTCGGGGACGTCCGGCAGGACGTCGCGGTGAACGCCCTGTGCAGCCATGAGGAACTGGTCCGAGGCCTGCGACTTGGCCTTAACCTGAATGGTCTGGCCGGGCTTCACGCGGAAGGAAGGACGGTCGACGATCTTGCCGTCAACGAGGATATGGCGGTGCACAACAGCCTGGCGAGCCTGGGCGATGGTGCGTGCAAAGCCGGAGCGGAGGACGAGAGCGTCAAGACGCATCTCGAGAAGCTCAACCAGGTTCTCACCGGTCTGGCCCTCAATACGGTGTGCTTCCTTGAAGAGCGTGGCAAGCTGTGCCTCGCGAATGCCGTACTGGGCGCGCAGACGCTGTTTCTCCTTGAGACGGACCGAGTAGTCCGAGTCCTTGGTGCGGCCGCGGCCGTGCTCACCCGGACGGTAGGGGCGGCGCTGCATGTAGCGCTCAGCCTTGGGGGTCAGGGCGATGCCGAGGGCGCGGGAAAGGCGCACCTGCTTGCGGGAACGAGAGTTAGACATATTTCTCCTGTCGAATAAGCTGCACAGTCTCGAGATCTCGAGACCGCGGGGCCACCTCGTGGCTAAGGCCCCAGGGATGTCGCCGAAGCAACCGAACTAGCGTATCACTGCTCGCCATCAACTATGGAGCGGTACTTGGCTAAACGCGGCGTGATTTGCGACTCGTAGCCATTCTCCGTCGGCTCGTAGTACCGGGTGCCCGCCAGCTCATCCGGCAGGTATTGCTGGTGCACAACGTGACCCGGGAAGTCGTGAGCATACTTGTAGCCCTCCCCCGCACCCGTTTGGCGGGATGCCCACACGGAACCGTCGCGCAGGTGATTCGGGATCGAACCAACCTTGCCGTCCCGCACATCCTTGATCGCCGCGTTGATCGCGTTGTACGCCGCATTCGACTTCGGTGCGGTTGCCAGGTGAACAACTGCCTCGGCGAGAATGATCCGGGCCTCCGGCATGCCGACCAGGGCTACCGACTGGGCTGCGGCCGTGGCGGTCTGCAGAGCAGACGGGTCCGCCATCCCAATATCCTCGGCGGCCGAGATCATGAGCCTGCGGGCAACGAACCGCGGATCCTCCCCCGCCTCCAACATTCGCGCCAGGTAGTGCATGGCAGCATCAACGTTCGAACCGCGAATGGACTTGATGAACGCAGAGATCACATCGTAGTGAACATCACCATCGCGGTCGTAGGCTACTGCCGCAATGTCAATCGCTTCGGAAACATCCTCAACCGTGATCTCGGATTCACCGCGTGCCTCGGTCGTGCCGGCAGCCGCCTCAAGAACCGTCAGGCTCCTGCGAGCATCCGATCCGGCTAGCCGGACAATCATGTCTTTCGACTCCGCCGGGAGACTGAACTTCCCTGCCAGCCCACGTTCGTCACTCACAGCCCGTTCCAGAAGCTTCCCAATATCTTCGGGTCCCAAGCCGTGCAGGGTCAGCATGATTGAACGGGACAGCAACGGAGTAACGATCGAGAACGACGGATTCTCCGTTGTGGCGGCAACAAGGATGACCCAGCGGTTCTCCACCGCTGGCAGGAGAGCATCCTGCTGCGTTTTTGAGAAGCGGTGCACTTCGTCAATGAAGAGAACCGTCTCCGCACCCGATGTCGTCAGGTGCCGACGCGCTTCGGCAATAACCGCGCGGAGTTCTTTCACTCCAGCGGAAACTGCCGACAGCTCGACGAACTTACGGGCACCCGAGCGGGCAATCAAATAGGACAGTGTCGTCTTACCGGTGCCGGGAGGGCCCCAGAGAATTACCGAGGACGGGCCCGAGTCACCGGAGTCGGACTCGATGAGTCGGCGTAGCGGAGCTCCGGGAGCCAGTAAATGGTCCTGCCCCAGCACGTCGTCGATGGTACGGGGCCGCATGCGAACGGCAAGAGGCCCGCGGCTATCATTCGGAATACCAACCGTTTCCATACCAGCGTTGTCGAACAAATCCACGATGTCAGTGTAGCCCCTTCACTTTCGCGGCTCGCGTCGCACAAACCACACCCCGCTTCAGGTCACTCGTTCCACGCTTCGATACGGGGGACCAAGGGCGAACGAGGTCCCGGTTCCCCTGTGGGAAAATCCCCTTGTCGTTATAAGGAGAATGCATGAAACAGTTCGAGGATTGGCTCAACGGCGTCACGGACCCGATCACGGCGTGGCTGACCACCGTCAACGACTGGGTCTACAGCTGGATTGTCATCATTGCCCTCGTCGGCACCGGCATCTTCCTTACCTTCGTCACCAAGGGCGTGCAGTTCCGGCACGTACGCACCATGTTCCAGCACCTGAAGCGCTCGCGGCAGGGCGCCAAGGGCGGGATCACCTCATTCCAGGCCTTCGCGATCGGCATGGCTACTCGCATTGGAATCGGCAATATTACGGGCGTGGCTCTTGCCATGATTCTTGGCGGGCCGGGTGCCCTGTTCTGGATGTGGGTGGTTGCCTTTTTTGGCATGGCCACGGCGTTCTCCGAAGCAACGCTTGCCCAGCTATTCAAGCAGCGGCACCCGGATGGCACATTCCGTGGCGGACCCGCCACGTATATTCTTCACGGCACAAAGTCGCCGTTCCTCGCAAAGCTTTTCGCCGCGTTCATGGTTTTCTGCATGGTTGTTGCCATGCCCATGGTCCAGGCGAACTCCATCTCGGGCGTGCTTCAGTCCAGCCACAATGTTCCTTTGTGGATCTCCGGCGCCATTATTGCGATCGCGGCGGCAACGGTTCTTATCGGCGGCGTTCGGGGCATTGCCAAGGCAACGGAGATCATCTCCCCCGTGATGGCGCTCGTCTACATCGTCACGGCACTGGCAATTATTGTCCTCAACCTCGATGCTCTTCCGGACTTCTTCAGCGCGGTATTCCGTTCCGCGTTTGGTCTCGATGAGGCGCTCGCCGGCACGGCCGGTGGCATCTTTGCCGCCATCCTCAACGGCACCCGCCGCGGCCTGTTCTCCAACGAGGCCGGGATGGGAACAAACCCGAACGCCGCGGCAACGGCAACGGTTGACCACCCGGTGTCTCAGGGACTTATCCAGGCACTTGGCGTCTTCCTCGACACGGTGATCGTCAGCACCGCGACGGGCTTCATCATTCTCACCTCGGGTGTGGTGGATCTGAGCGGGCTTGACTCCACGGCCTCCTCCTACCTCACATCCCAGGCCGTCATGGGATCACTGGGGACGTGGATGGCGTGGCCGTTCTCGATCATGATCTTCTTCTTCGCTTTCTCGTCGATCCTGGGTGCCTACGCCTATGCGGATGCGAACATGGTCTTCCTCGGCTGGACATCGAAGATCTGGGAACGGGGCGCTCAAGCGCTTGCCGTCCTCTCCTCCGGCGTCGGCGCCATTCTCGCCGTACCCTTCGTGTGGACACTCATGGACTCCGCCATGGCATTCGTGACAGTTCTCAACCTCATTGGCGTCCTCGCGTTAACGCGGTGGATCACCGGTGCTCTGAAAGACTTCGACGAGCAACACAAGCAGGGCAACGAGCCGGTCTTTAACGAAGACACTGCTAGCCTGCCGTCACGCCTACCCACGAACGGCTGGGTCCTCACCGAATAGGGAAACGGTTGGGTGTCGACTAAATGGGCGCCGAGTGAGAAGCGACCAGAGATAGCTCCCCTACGTAGGGGATCCCTCGGCGCACAGATCGAAGGCTACGCTCTCCACCCGGCTTCTAGCGCCCGGCTTTCAGCACCCAGCCTCTCGCACCCACCTTCAACATTGGACGACCGAATTAAGCACCGGTGGTTTTCCATAAGTTGCGATAGGTGTGCCGGCGGTGTCATCGTGCGCGACCGTCAATGACGTGCACTGATATGAAAACCTGCGCCGGGCAGTGGAGAACCCCGACCATGGGCCACTCAAAGGAACAAGAACTCTATGAGTTCATTAAACACCCTCATCAACGCCAGCGGATTTCAGCACATTAGTCATCAAAAACCGATGGAAAAGGACCTAGATACCCGGATTAGCATCCACTAGGTTCATCAACCACATAGAGTTGTAGCGTCAGACCTAAAGCGCTGGGGCGGAGGCCACCCTGAACCGGCCCACGGATGTAAGGGATGACAAACCCTGGCCCTGTAGACCACGTGAACACAGGGCGAAGGTATTTCACTCCTGATCGCATATACGCTGTGAGAAGTATTAGCCCCGGTCGTGGCAACGTGGCTGTGGGAACCCTGTTAACTCATAGATCACAGCCGTCTGTCGACAACAATCAGGTGTCGACCTGGGATAGACTCGCCTGTGTTATTGATAAGCGTTCGCTGAGCGCCGCCCGGCAGGTCATCTCCGTGAGAACTCCGGCTCGAGTCTCAGCGGGAATAAGAGTTGATCGGTGAATCTCAAGTCTGTTGCGAAGCAGGTACGCACGGGACTCTGGCACCTGCGCAACGGTGGCCCGGAGCAGCTGAAGAAGTGGCAGAGCCGGAAAAAGCTCTCCGGCCCCTACTCTCTGGCGGGCCCCGGATCGGGACGAGCACGGCGTAAGGGTGCGGCTTTTGATCCGCTCGATATACCCGAATACCAAGACCTTGACCGTCCCCGCGCTTTTGAGGGCATGAGAGTCGCCGTCATCATGGACGACTTCTCCCTGCGAGCCTGGGGCCACGAGTTCACCACTGTTCAAGTAACACCAGACAATTGGCAGGCCGAACTCGATAGGGGCGTCGACCTCCTTTTTGTCGAGTCTGCCTGGAACGGCAACGGTGGGGCCTGGCAGTACCAGTTCACCGGTTCGAAGGCACCGACCGAACCGCTTCGGCAACTCGTTGCCGCCTGCAAGGACAGGGATATTCCCACGGTCTTCTGGAACAAGGAAGACCCGCCCCACTTTAATGATTTTCTCGACACCGCCAAGCTCTTCGACGTTGTCTTTACCTCGGACTCGAACAAGATTGAGGATTACAAGCGAGAGCTTGGGCACGACCGCGTTGAATCCCTGAGCTTTGCCGCTCAGCCTTCGATTCATAATCCGGTCCGAAGCCCCGAGCTACACCAGACCGGTGACATTGCATTTGGCGGCATGTATTTTGCGCACAGGTACCCGGAGCGCCGCGAACAGATGGATCTGCTTCTCGGCGCCGCCTCGAGGGTCAGCAAACGCGGATACGACTTTACGATCTATTCGCGGTTCGCAGGTGCAGACGAAAACTACCAGTTCCCCGCACCGCTCGATAAGCACGTGGTGGGTTCACTCCCCTACGACAAGATGCTGACGGCCTACCGCACCAACAAGGTGTTCCTCAACGTGAACTCGGTTGTCGATAGCCCGAGCATGTGCGCACGCCGAGTCTTCGAAATCGCAGCCTCGGGAACACCCGTTGTTTCGACCCCCTCCGTTGCGCTACAGGAGTTCTTCCCGCACGACGAGGTCCCGCTCGTCGACAATACCGAGGAAGCAGAATGGACGATCAGGGCACTCTTGCGTTCACCCCAGTTCCGCGACCGAATGGTTCACAAAGCCCAGCGCCGGATCTGGCAGAACCACACCTACACGCATCGCGCCGAGCAGGTGCTCCGTGCCGCCAGCCTGCCTGTCGAGAACAGCATTCTAAATAAGCCGTCCATTACGGCCATGGTCTCCACCAACAGGCCCCAGCAACTCGATCACATCCTGTCCCAGGTATCTCAGCAGCGGGATGTCAATGTTCAGTTGGCACTGTGCACACACGGATTCGACACCGACATTGAGTCCTTCAAGTCCAAGGCAAAGAAACTTGGATTGGAGAATGTCACGGTGCTCCGCGGAGATGAATCGTGGAAGCTTGGTGACTGCCTCAACAAGCTGGTCGAGGTAGCCGATGGAGACTTTGCGGCCAAGGTCGACGATGACGACATTTATGCACCCCAGTACTTGCGTGACCAGATTAATGCGGTCTGGTACTCGGGCGCTGATCTGGTTGGTAAGCAGGCCTGCTATCTGTACCTGGGAAGCATGGGTGCTACACTTCTTCGGTTCCCGGAACGCGAGCACCAATGGACCACCTTCGTGGCGGGCCCGACCCTTCTCGGCCCCACCGAGACGTTCAGGAACTCGCCGTTCGAAAGCCGCACCAACGGCGAAGACAGTGCCTTCCTTCGCCTCGTTGCGGACCAGGGCGGCAAGACCTACTCGACTGACCGGTTCAACTTCCTTCAAGTGCGCGGTAACACGCAGCACACGTGGCAGAGCCACGATCTCGAGTTCCTCGCGAACAGCGAGTACATCGGGACTGGCTACAACCCAGACTTCGTTGTTGCCTAACCCGGCAACTGAAAGGTAGAAATGACTAAAACCTTCTCCCCCACGGACTCTTTCCAGAGCCTCTGTGTGATCGGGCTGGGATACATCGGGCTTCCCACCGCCGCCTTCATTGCTTCCAAGGGCATTGCAGTCACCGGTATGGACACCAATCAGAGCTATGTTGACCGGATCAATGCCGGCGAGGTTCCGTTCTTCGAGCCCGACTTCGAGGAGACACTCACGCGCGTAGTCCGCGATGGTTCACTCAAGGCCTCCTCCGAGGTTCCCCACGCCGATGCCTACATCGTTGCGGTACCTACCCCGTTCAACGACAACCACGAGCTCGACCCCACCTACATCGAGTCGGCAGCGGAGTCGATCACGCCCCACTTGATGGGTGGCGAGCTCATTGTTCTCGAGTCCACATCCCCGCCCGGAACGACGAAGAAGCTGGCGGAGCACCTGATCGAGATGAGGCCGGACCTGACGCTCGAGGACGGCAAGCCCAACAGCGTCTATTTCGCCCACTGCCCCGAGCGTGTTCTGCCGGGCCGGATTATGGTTGAAATGGAAGCAAATGACCGGGTCATCGGTGGCCTCACCCCTCGCGGCACCGAGTTGGCACGAGACCTCTACGCAACGTTCTGCACTGGTGAGCTTCTGCTCACCGATGCGACAACAGCCGAGATGGCAAAACTGACCGAGAACTCGTTCCGGGACGTTAACATCGCCTTTGCAAATGAGCTCTCCGTTATTTGCGACAAGCTCGGCATTGACGTCTGGGAGCTCATTGAGCTCGCAAACCACCACCCGCGGGTCAACATCCTCCAGCCCGGCCCCGGAGTCGGTGGCCACTGCATCGCGGTCGATCCCTGGTTTATTGTCTCGGCAGCACCGGAAGAGTCGAAGCTTATTCAGGCGGCCCGTAACGTGAACGACAGCAAGCCCGAGCACGTGATGGACAAGGTGCTAGCGAAGGCCGCTCGGATCAAGAACCCGACGATTGCAGCCCTCGGCATTGCCTTTAAGCCGGATATCGACGACCTGCGCGAATCCCCTTCGCTCGAGATCGTCCGTGAGCTCGCAACGATTCTCGAAGATGGCGACATCCGCGTTGTCGAGCCTCACATCAAGGAGCTCCCGCCCAAGCTTAAGGATCTCGACAGCCTTCAGCTCCAGGACCTCGAAACGGCAATTGCCGACGCTGACATTGTTCTTGTCCTTGTCGACCATAAGCCGTTCAAGCAGTTCGACCGAGCAAAGCTGGGCGACAAGGTCATCATCGACACAAGGGGCCTGTGGCGCTAGAAAAGATTCTCAGGCTCGGAGTTAAACTCCAGCTCCCATGAAGAAAATGAATAACCGAGTGAATCGTGAGGGTGGTCTGAAAGTCGTTCGGGCCACCCTCACGCACAGGCGATTAGTTATTATTTGCGAAAGATCGGCTTGTAAAACGTCGATAAGCTACTTAATTCCCGACCGCTTCACAACTTCGGCATAAATAGCCCGGCCCACTCGCTGCTCATACGGCAGGGACAGCATGGCGAGGATGAGTCGGCGGGAGTTGAACGGCAGTGCCACGATTGCCGCAAGATCGTATTCTGCGTAGGAAGCTCCCGCCCACTTCGTCAGCCGGTGCTCCCAGTAGAACAAGTCGTGCAGATCGTATCCGTGGAGCCGGTCATCCGTGAACTGTGTGTACTCGATGTAGTCCTGAAACTTCTTGATGAGCTCCGGGTCTTCTGAGACCTTCGAATATGCGTACTTTTTCGCGAGCCACTCGGGTGTGATTGTCGACTGTTCTCGACCCGTGAAGAACACGGTTCCAATTTCACCGCCGACACCAATAAACAACGCGGAGTCTGCCTGCAATTGCTCATAGAAAGAGGAAGTGAGCGTCGGGAATCGTGCCCACGCTGGGAAGGTTGCGTTGTAGAGTGGGCCGACTTCCTTCGCCACTCCATCAATATCAATCACCTTGAACCTGAGCCCAGCATCCAACGCCATCTGGTTCGCTTTCAAAAGGTCGGTCGCTGTGGTTGCGGCGCCCTTCTTAAAGAAATGGTACGTCATGAGGGTGACGTCTTCGCTCTTGTGATTCAGAAGATCCAAACTGGCTGAGAGAATTGCGCGCGAGTCCTGCCCCGCAGTGAGAGCCAGATAAGAATGATCGGCGACGCCAAGCCATGCTTCCATGTTGAACCGCATCTCGTCCATGAAAACATCGGTCGCCTCGTCGAGACTCAAGGATTCTAGTTCGTGCTTTGGGAAATACCGTACGTGGGTGACCTTCGAGCCTTGAATACTCAAATGACAATTCGCGATCACTTCTGTGGTGCAATCGTGCGGTGCAATGAGTGCCGGGAGCGTCTTACCACCGGGATTTGAGTAATCTGGATGCCGCATGATCCAGCGGTTTTCAGTTACCTCGGTGTTGCCGGTCGCATGAGCAATCAGCGCCGAATGCGAAGCTAGGTAGGTGGTCCTCTTCCAACGCCCGGTTTGGCCCCAGAAGCAGGTCAAAGTTGCCATGGGATCGGTATACACCCTGGCTTCGCTTCCACGTATTGCTATGGCAACGTAGCGTCCGCTGGTGTCGAGAACAG
This sequence comes from Flaviflexus sp., assembly GCF_052087705.1. Classification (NCBI taxonomy): domain Bacteria; kingdom Bacillati; phylum Actinomycetota; class Actinomycetes; order Actinomycetales; family Actinomycetaceae; genus Flaviflexus; species Flaviflexus sp. Next base: position 95,155 of record NZ_JBQCYC010000010.1, read on the forward strand.
TCTTTTCGAACGAGTCGAAGTTACGGTCTGCCACGAGTTTTTCATGTAGCACCGCAACCGTCTCCGCCGTCTTTGTGCTGCCGGACTTCTTGTGAAAGGCGTGACCGAGAACGAGAGTAGAACAGTTTGATTCCGAGAGGTACGAGTGTGCAAGGTCTGGCGCCATTGCAAGGTTGTAGCCCCGCTCCAGTTTCACTCGGGTCCAGCTCTCGGGTACGTAGTCTCCGATGACGCCGTTCGCGAGAATGTATCCCTTGGCGAAGGTGTTCTCGTACCTGTACTTGTCGGCAACCGTGGCAGACCGCTTATGGCGTGCGTGGTAGCGGTCCCATGCCTGCTGGAGCGTATTATCTGAAGGGCTTGTCATGGTAGCTACTAGACCTCCAGCTGGTCTTGAGCGTTCCCCATGTACTGGAGGATCCCGGTGGAGAACAGCTCTTCGTCGGCAACGGACCAGGTGTGGCGTCCCTTGTCCTCCCAACGATTCACAATGAAGTTGAACCGGTCGGTGCTATAGATCTTCCCACCATCAGCGCGGATCTGCTGGAGGAGAGCCGAGTCCTCCCCTAGGCTCTGATCACTAAACGGGTACTTGAGGAAGACCTCCCGCTTGGCTACGAAAGTCGCGCCGCGAACAAAATCGTCGATCTTGTTTTCCTTTTGCGGATAGGTGAGGACGGTGGAGTCCGTTGACTCGAAATAAATGTAGCTCGCAGCCTTACCGACAAGGGTTGCTCCCGAGAAGTCGAGGGCATGTAGCTGGTCCCGGACATAGTTCTTGCCGTACCAGTCATCATCATCCATGCGCACAAGCACATCCCCCGTCGTGTTCTCAATCGCAAGGTTGAGGTTCTGGCCGAGCGAACTCTCCGGAGCCGTATAGATCAGCTTGACGATAATGCCTGCTTCGCGAACAGCATCGAATTCGCTCTCATCGAAGTCGAAACCGTGGCTGACAATGACAACTTCCTCTGGCTGACGGACCTGTCGGAGCAGGTTCTCGGAAATATATGCGGCGGAACCGGGCACATTTGTCGAGATGAAGACGGAGACGGTGCCCCTAACATCCTGAACGTCTTGTCCGATTGTTTCGAGGATCGTATCGACACGGTGGGAGTAGGTGTTCTTCTCCCACACGATTCGCTGCGCCTCGTGGACCTTGCGGTCGCGGTACTCCGACGAGCGCGTGAGAAGGCGAATCGCCCTGGTCGCCTCGTCCTGATCGGATACGACGGACAGAGTATCGCCAAAGAAGTGGTCGATTGCTGGGCTCGGGGGTGTAACCACTGCCGTACCGCACGCGGTGGCCTCAAAGATTCGCCTGGCACACATCGTTGACGAGGTCACGACCGAGTTGACGTTCAGAACAGCCTTGTAGAGCTTGTAGGCCGTGATCATCTGCGGGTAGGCAAGAGAGCCAACAACGGCCGAGTCGTAGGGAGCCGGGAACTGGTAGGCGGGATCCTTGCCAAGCTGGCGGGAGAAGATTTCCAGCCCGAAGTCGTGCGCGGCAGGAAGAAGGTAGTCCATCTGTGCCCGGCGCTCGGGATACTTGTCCCGGAAATACATGCCACCGAAGGCAATGTTCCGTGCCCTGCCGAAACGGCTGACCTTCACGGGATTGTGAATGAGCGGTTGCGCGGCAAAGGGCAGCAGGCCGATACGATCGTGGCCCAGGCGCTTCATGTACTCGGGAATCAGATCCCCATCGGTCGTAAAAACGTAGTCGGCAAGTTTTGCGACATCGAGGAAGTCCTCGAAGTGCGGCGGATCTTCCTTGTTCCAGAACACGACAGGAATGTTCTTCGACTTTGCGTAAGCAATAGCGTCGACGACCGCCGGTCGAGGAGCAGAGGTTCCGACGAGGTGGTAGCGCCACGATCCGTCGTTACCTTCCCAGGCGCTCTCAATGAAGAAGAGATCCGGGTTCTCGTCGTCAATGATCTGCTTCCAGGTGTCCGGGGTCGGAGTCAACTGAATCCACTCGGGAGCAAATGCGGCGAGGGTAAATTCATCGGCGATGACCATGGCCTTCGTCGTGCGCTTCGGAGCAACATCCGGCATGGTGCTTTCGGGGATCATCTTCGTGTCAAGGAACGGGCGCGCCGACATTCCAGCACCGGAATCCCCCACGTCCTCACCGTCGAAGCCGGATGCATACATGTGCACGGCAGCCTCGTGGACGGTACGGATCATAGGAACGGCCTTACCGACCGAGCCCGCGGTATTGCGCGTATCCTGGGCTATGTTGCCAACGCGGTAATCAATCTTGCCGACTTGTTGCTTGGTCTGTCGCATGTCCTTGCGAACCGTCTCCACGCCGATGCGGACAAGCTCGAGAGCGATGAGGATCAACCATCCGATGAGGCCGATCAGGAGCGTTGCCGCGATCAGCTCTGCGTGGCCAGCAATAGCGACAACGATGATAGCGATCAGGGTCGCAAGGCCAACCAGCCCCGTGTAGAGCAGTCCTCGCTTTGACTTGAGCGTGCGGACGATGTTGTTCACGACATGCCTTTCTTAGGTAAGTTCAGCGCGGTCGGCTCAGCGCCACAGGCCCTTGGTGTCAATAACGATCTTCTCTTCCAACAACGCACGATCAATCGACTTGAACTTTGTGTGGTCAACCAAGACCAGAACGATGTCGGCCTCGTTGATGGCCTCGAGGGTGCCCTGCAACCGTACGTTCGAGAACTGCGCAAGGCGCGACGGTAGTTCGGAGACATGAGGTTCAACAACACGAATATCGCCTTCTTCAAGTTCACCGGCCAGCCGCTCGACGATTGACAGCGACGGCGACTCGCGCAGGTCATCGATGTCGGGCTTAAAGGCGATGCCAAGCGCAGCGATAGTCGGGTTCTTGATGCGGTACGCCTTGGCAAGCACCTTGTCGATGACGTAGCCGGGCTTCGCGTCGTTGATGTTGCGGGCAGCCTTAATGATCTTTGCCTCTTCGGGAGCCGCAGCCACGATAAACCAGGGGTCCACCGCGATGCAGTGTCCCCCCACTCCGGGGCCGGGCTGGAGGATGTTCACCCGTGGGTGGTGGTTGGCGAGCTCGATGAGCTCCCAGACATCAATTCCGAGCTTGTCGCAGATGACAGAGAGCTCGTTCGCGAACGCAATGTTGACGTCCCTAAAGGAGTTCTCCGTCAGTTTCGCCATCTCCGCCGTCTTCGCATCCGTCAGGAGGAGCTCACCAGTGCAGAACGTTGCGTAAAGCTCCCTCGCCATCTCGGTTCCGTGCGGCGTGAGACCACCGATCATTCGATCATTCGACGCGAGCTCGACCATGATGCGTCCCGGCAGGACGCGCTCTGGACAGTGCGCAAAGTAAAGCGAGTTCGGCTGACCATCCTCTAGCGTGAGGTCGGGACGCAGGGAGATCAGGTAATCGGCGAGCTTCTCCGTCGTTCCGGGCGGGGAGGTCGACTCCAGAACGACGAGTTCACCACCGGACAGTTTGTCGGCGATGCCTTCCGCAGCGGACTTGATGTACGACGGGTCAAGCTCGTGCTTGTCATTGAAAGGGGTCGGCACCGCCACGATGTAGGCGTCTGCGGCCGGGGTCTCGGTCGTCGCCGTCAGCAGGCCCCTACCAACGACATCAACGAGTGTTTCCGCAAAGTCCGGCTCAAAGAACGGGACCTCCCCAGCATTAACCCGGTTGACGAACTTTTCATTGACGTCGACGCCGATAACGTTGATGCCCTTGGAAGCCACAAACGCTGCGGTCGGGAGGCCGATATATCCCAGGCCGATGACACAGACGCTCTGAAATGTGGATGTTGCCGTCATTGCGAGGCCTTTCGTTGACGAGGAAGAGAAGCGATCAAGCGAATCATGGTAGCAGTCCAGGGAAACATACAGTCCGTTGCGCGAACCGGGTTGCCACAATCGCTCGTCGACAGCTGGGCAAAGTCAGTGTGTACTATTCCGGAGCACCTGCCAGTCGTACCTATCTCCTGAAACAGGAAATCAGCTGTCAAAATATCGCCTTTGCTTTGCCAAGGGAGGGCACGCTTCCGCCACCCAAGGCTCGTTAGTTAACCTTTTTGTAACGCGTAAATCGTAACACCTAGTAACCGGTCCTCTCGGGAACCTTCAAAGAGAGTACATAAATCAAGGTATGGCCTACCTGTGCACAACTCCATTTCCGGGCGATGAATGGGCCCGTGCGCAAAGCGAAGGAGCTTCCGAGGAAGCCTGTGTCGTCACCGGAGTTACTTCTCGGTCTCTTGGTTTATGCGGTTAGGCCGTGCCCCGAGGGGAGCCAACTGAGCCACCTGCCAACATGTGACCGTGGAATCTTTGGGGCGTGAACATGGGGGCTACTTAATCATGGAATCGGCAAGTTCAAGATACAGTTGAGCCTGGAAGTATGTCGGATGATGAAAGGGCAATGTGTGAGCTCCCGAGCGCGCGGAAACCGACGGTCAGTCACGATGCTGGGGGCGGTGGCTTCACTGGTGGTTATCGGGCTCGTCGCTGCCTTAGGTGTCTGGAAACCGCAGGTCGTGGTTCCAATTGTGGTAGCAGTTACCCTCTGCTCTTCGGTTATTCTCCTCATTCTTTCCCGCCAGTGGGCTAGGAGGCTCATCAGTCAGGTCAATCGGGTCCGTCGCCAGCTCGATGCGGCCGGTGGGACAAAAGTTACTCGGCAACCGTCCCCCACGTGGAAGGATCACCCCCGAGCAAAGGCACTTGTTGAGGCCCACATCTTTTCGCAAACCTTCTATGAACGGCTGAGCGGTAAGAGCTTTGACTCAGTTCATTTGGCGGCCGCACATTACCTCACGTACTACCTTCAAAAGCTGACGCCACCAAATCCATTTATTGACTTCCACACGTTCCCGCAAGAAATCCAGGATCAAATCCGGCGTGGGCAGATACTTCCTGTTCTTGATTACCTTGGTTCACAGAAGTCGAATAGTCTCGGCCCAGCCTTTTTCCCCAGCTTCGTGTCGAGTGACCCCGAAAGCCCAGTCTCCCCCCTGCGGCAGTTCCTGGATCGGATGGACTCCTCGACGCTTCTTTCAGTCCCGGCACATTCCCCGCTCCACGGCGTAACCGCCCAATCGTATGCGGATGCCGTCACGAACCAATTCCAGGCCCTGTTCGATGAGCAGCGTGTCAATCGTCCCCGACTCACCAGAACCTGGGATCACGCGGGCGAAGCCGCGTGGAAGGAAACCATTCTCAGCTCCCCAGAGACGTTGCGGCCACGCGTCTCGGTTGTCTTGCCGGTCAAGAACCGTCCCGTCCTCGTACGGGATGCTGTGGCATCGATACGGGAGCAGTCTTACGACAACTGGGAATTGCTCATCGTCGATGATCTCTCGACGGATGAAACCCCGGAGGTCCTCACAGAGCTTGCGAACATCGACGCTCGCATCACCGTCTTGACGAACACCGGCTCGGGAGTTTCAGCCGCCCGCAATTCCGGACTGGCTAGGGCAACCGGTGACTACATCGCATTTCTCGATTCGGACAATACCTGGACACCGGACTACCTCGAGCTCATGATCCGCGGGATGCTGTCCCAAAATATCGACTGGGCATACTCCGGTAACCGGCTTGTTGGAAACACCCCGGATGATGTTCAATACATGGCTTACGAAGGCGGAATTGAGGATCTTCTCATCCGCAATCACATCGACATGAATGTCATGGTCATCAGCGCCGACCTTATTCGAAGAGCAGGCGGATTCGACGAAACAATCAAGCGCTGGGTGGATTTCGATCTGGTCATGAGGCTCATGACCATGACGACACCGGTTCTCTTCCCGTTCATTGGTTGCAACTACGATCATTCGATGATTCAGCCGGACCGAATTACGGTCAAGGAGTCCAGCAGATGGCAGGGAGTTGTCCTCGCGAAGAACATCTTCGACTGGGAGCGGGACGAGGCCAATGAGCGGGTTCCCGGCCGAGTATCTGTCATTCTGCCTGCCTATGAAAACAGTCAAAGCACAATCGACGCCGTCGAATCGATCCTTGATAACTGTCGGTATGACGATATAGAAGTAATCGTTGTTGATGGTGGATCGACTGAGCGGCACGCCCGCCGTTATATCCAGTACTTCTCCTGCCGCGACAACATACGGCTCATCCGGCTTGCCCGAAATTTCTACAACTCCATAGGAAATAACTACGGCTACTTCGAGTCGTCCGGGGAGTTCTTGCTTTTCGTCGATCATAAGACGCGCATGAGAAGCGGAACGATCGCTGACCTTGTTAACAAGCTTCGCGATGACAGCATTGCAGGCGTGAATCCCGTCATCCTAAAACGGGACGACACGATTCACTCCGCCGGTGCTGCTTGGGTTGCACCGGGCACCCTCCCCCTGCAGTTCCTCGAGGGGCACCCAGTGGAGGATGCTCGCTACAGTACCGACCATGCTTTCGCCGCAGCATCCGCCACGGGGCTTCTCATGAGGGCGGTTGACTTCCGTGCTCTCCACGGCTTTGATGCCTCATACGTGAGTGCTATGCACGACATAGATCTTACTTTGCGAGCCGCGAAGCTGAGGCCGGGTGGTTTCCGTACAGTCCCGAGCGTTGCCATGGCGCACCTGAAAGGAAATCAAAACAGTAGCGATCAGCAACTGGTCCTTGACGGGCGAGTGTTCATGGAAACGTGGCGAAACGAGCTGCCCGCTACTGATCTTGACCTTTTCTCGACTTCGACGTTTGAAGCCGTTCGGGTCGGCCCTGATAGTAGCCTCCTCAAGCCGGAAGTTCCCACCGCAGCTGTCACGCTTGGACGTAAGGCCGGATCCCCCAGACGCTGGTCGATCAAGAACCCAGCTGATCCAGGCGTGCGCGCCGACGAATGGGGAGATACACATTTCATCAACTCGTTTGCGGCGAGCCTGAGACAACTCGACCAGGAAGTCGTCACGCTGCGGCACGGAGCGCACGCTTCCGCAAGCGGAGTACTCGATGATGTCTCGCTCGTTGTCCGCGGACTGCACCGCACCGTTCCGATTCCGGGAGCAACCAATATTCTGTGGATCATTAGCCATCCCGACAAAGTGTCGGCCGATGAGCTCGCGGGCTTCGACCTCGTCTACGCCGCCTCTCACGCCTGGGCCGAGTGGGCAACCAAAGAATACGGAATTGACGTCCGTCCGTTGCTACAGGCTACTGACGCAACCCGTTTCTTTTACGCAGATCCACCAGCATCACACACGAATGATCTGGTTTTTGTCGGCGGTAATTTTGCTAAGCGCAATCGAAAGTCGGTGGTCGATGCCGTGGAATCAGGCGTACGCCTTAAGGTTTATGGCCCCGGCTGGGAAGGTGTAGTTCCCTCCGAGATGATTGGCGGCCCCTACATTGTAAATGACCGGCTTGCCGATGTTTATCGGGATGCTCGCTTCGTGCTAGCAGATCACTGGGATCTCATGGCACGGGAAGGTTTTGTCCAGAATCGGATCTTCGATGCCGTGGCGAGCGGCTGTCGAGTGATCTCCGACAACGTCAAGGATCTCGATAAGTTGTTTGGCGAGGAAGTCCTCGTCTATCGCACACCGGACGACATCCGCCGATTCGTCGAAGAGTCGATCGCGCAGGATCATGGACAAGCAGAAGCTCGACGCCGCGAGGCATCACAGAAGGTTATCGACAATCACACCTTTGACGCACGAGCCCGGCAACTCGTTACCGATATCGAAGATTGGGAACGTCGCATGAAGTTGTAAGGGTTTCACGCTCCCGATCACAGGATTTAACCAGTAATGTGACTTACGATCACGATGGTGAGAGTTCACGGCGGAAAACGTGAGCAAACCGTTGAATCTTGAGTATGACCATAAACAAAGAGGAAGGGGGCCGCCGTATGGCTCGTCAGTCGTGGCGGAAGATTCTGCGCGCAGTCGGACTTACTTCCACGCCCCCTCCGGTCGAAGAGAAGACCCCTCCAAAGCGACACGAGCGCACGGGAACAATCAAGCTTCCAATCGAAGCGAATGAGATCTACCTGATCTTGCCAAGCACATGGCGGCCGCCGGAAAAAACCTGGATCCTCACGGTGCGGGACGCGAAGGATGCATTCGGCCAAACACCCACGGTCGTGTCGTGGCCATATTCAGGAATCGTCGAGAACCACTACCAGTACGTGCTCGGGCTCGATAACGATGCCTCACATGTTCTTGAGCCCCTGACATTTTCAAAGCCGGTCAGAACAGTCGAGATCAGCATTGTCGACTGGCAAAAGACCGCACGTGAGAACGACGTACCGAGCCGGATTCCCTGGCACGCATCAACAGAAAGCGGACGGCAAGTAGCAGGATGGCTGGACCTGGCATGACCTCAATGAGCCTGCTCCTCGATATTTCCCAAGTCCGGGATGCTTCTTTGCCCGAGAACCTATCCCTCCCCAGCATTGGTGACATTTTTCTTATCGCCAGAACTGATCAGAAGACCGAGTCCGAAGGATTTGTACCAGAGGTCAGCTGGATTCTCGTGGATCCCACCACCCCAAGAACCGACCGATTCTCGCTCGCAATGCAGTACGTGACAAGCGAATGGGTTGCTGTCTGCGAAGGCCCTTGGCCTACATCCCTCACTGTCGGCAACAGCCTGGGTCCCAGGTCCGCACTTCTCGGCGGCAGTTTTCAGACGACGGACAATGTTTCTGCCTCCGAGCATGAAGAAAAGACGGCAACGGCATTTGCTCTGCGAGTAGAGGCGTACTGCGTAGTGCAGGGCTTCAATCCCGCTATCAAGAACTTCGATAGGGCACTGGCTGAGTTTGCGTTACGTTGCCAGTTGCTTGGCTGGGAAGCCAACCTTGGTCGCACTGCCTGCACACTCATTGGACCCGCTGCGGAACCCATCGAGCATGAGGAAAACCGTCACGACGATTCTGACCACAAGCCTTCGGAGCGCGTCGATCTCATCGCCCATCTCCCCCACTGGAACCAGAAGCCCCTAGGAGCTCCTCCCCTGGTTTCGGTTGTTATCGCCACCCGCAATCGTTCGGCCTACCTGAAAGAAGCGATTAACTCCGTTCGACTGCAAACATTCCAGGATTTCGAGATTCTTATCGTCGCCGACGGTGGTAGCGATGACTCTCAGCAGATAGTTGAATCTATCGGCGATCCGCGAGTGAGATACTTCTGGCGGGAGCACGGCGGCATTGCCGCGGCACGCAACTTCGGTGCGGACCAAGCTCGCGGATACTTTACGGCCGTGCACGACTCCGATGACCTCATGCTTCCCAACCGGCTAGAGCTTGGACTCAAAGCACTCCACGACAATGCGATTGCTAGCTACGGAGCGTGGGTGAACTTCGATAACGTCACGGGCGACATGATCATGCACGTCACAAAGGAAGACTTCAATCTTGATGTGCTTTCGGTAACGAGCCAGGCAACCGGGCACCCCACCTGGCTAATCCCCACGTGGATCATTCGTGAGCTCCGGTACGACACAAGGCTGACGAGCGCTGTCGACCACAACCTTGCCACCCGTACGGCGCTTCTCGGGATCCGCTGGAAGCACGTAGGCAAGGCCGTTGTCCTCCGCAGGATCCACCCCGAGCAGGTTAGCGCCGTCGATGTAAAGAACCAGAAGCTCGGCGCACTGCTAACCCGGCAATTTGCGATCACGGGGACGACCACGGAAGCGGAGTGCACTGCTGTTCACCGTGTTAAGGAGCGACATCCGTGGGCGCAGGTCGCTGAGCGTGCGAATCTCGAGAAGAACTTCACCCAGTATCTTCCCGGACAGGAGCAGTCCCAGGCGATCATGGTGACCGGTCCGCTCGCTTCAAAGCTCGGAATTCTCACGACGTACGACCAAGAAATCATTCTCGGATCGGAAGCGGACTATCGCGGCAAAGTGGTCCGCGAACGAGCATGGCTCATGCGGCCCTCAGATGACGCATTGGCCGATCTCGCTTTCAACGGGTACTCCGTTGAACCAGTCCAAGCGTCAACCGCTGACGACCTCGAGCATGTGGCCCGGCAGTGGGTTTCGCTTCAACTACGGGACCTTCAAAGGACAATGGGAATGGCGACGGTTCTTGTCGGCGATGTACCGACTCGTCCGAATTTCACGGACGTTGGTTGTGCAAGTCTTTACCTTCGCACCTTTGACGGAACCGAGGCATGGACTGCACTTGTCCCAGTTGGTAGCGCTCGGGAAGCGACGGCAACAGCCGAAAGGCTAGCTATCGCTTCCCCCAATATCTTGGTGTCAAAGGACGTTCCGGTAACAGAGTTGATGGCGATGATCGGAGCTGAGATCGAATGACCAGGATTGAATGTGCAGTAGCGACCCACGGCAATCTTTCGATGAAACTGCTGACCGAGCAGGACGGTCGAGCACTACCCGTTGGCGAGGTCCTGCTTTCCCGTCCCCCGAGAATCGCGCTCCTCGACCCGGATCGCATCTTCTGGTCAAGCCTCATGATGTTCGGTCCGAGGCTCGACAGTCCCGTGAGCACGAACCTTGTAATCAGTGAGGATACTCGGAGCGTTGCCGAACAGATTTGGGGCCAGCCTTTCACAGTGGCGGAGAATGAGGGGTCAGCTGTTTTCTCCCCCACGCAAGAGCTCCTTCCCGAAACTGCTCGAGTCCTTGAGGTAACAACGCGGAGTTTGAGCATGGAGCGGCGGGAAACCAACGATTCCGTTCTCCAGGTCCTGCCGCTCGACCAGTTCAATGGAACTCTGGCCACCCTTTTCGATATCGCGGTGACGACGAATGCTGTTATGGAGGCGAGGAGACTGCACGGTGAAGGCTCGGAAGCACTCGGGGCAATCGCCATCGCCAGTTGCTTCACCCCCGCTCTGCAAATGACGCACCTGAATCTCCGGGACGATGTACCAGTCATTGACTTCGACGATCGGATCGAAAGTACCCTGAAGCAGCTCAACCTGACTGCGGGGTTCGGGCAGTGAGAATCCTGGTTATCGTGCACACCGTGTCGTCCTGGGGTGGTGTGCAGGAGTGGGCTCTCACCCTGATCCAGGGCCTTGCCAGCAAGGGGCATACCGTCGGGGTGATTGCACCCACTCAGCGGCTCATCGACGAAGCAAAGGAAGCTGGTGCCCGGGGGCTCCGTTCCGATCTTGCCGAGAGCGATCTGTCCGAATGCCTTGGTTGGGTTCAGGAGAGCGGTTGGGACGTCATCGTCTCCTCTCCCATGAGGTCACGTGAAGTCAGCCAATACCTGTCTCACGAGACCGGGATTCCCTTCGTTGCCACATTCCACGGGGTCTATTCTGACTACGTGCAGTCCTGGAAGGACGAAGCCGGTGCCCTGGTCGCAGTCACAGGGTTGCTGGCAAAGATGGTCCATCAAATCGGTGGCGTCCCGCTCGAACAAGTCGCCGTTATCCCTAACGGCGTCCCGGAGTCCGAGCTAGCACGCCCGGGTGTTAGCTTCGAGGACAAGATGGAAGAAGGCGTCTTGCGGATCGCCATGGCGTCACGCCTCGATATCGATAAGCTTAAGCAGCTCGAAGCGCTCGACAATCTCGTGACACAGCTTTCTGATCAGGGTGTTGAGCGCGTTCACGCAACAATCATGGGGGACGGTAGCGGACGCGGATATTTCAATTCACGCCTGCGTGAACTGAGTGAACGAAATAGCGGCTTTACCTACCGACTATCGGGCTGGCTGAGTCTTCCGGACATGCTCGCTGAGCTCGAGCATTCGACCGTGTCACTAACCGCGGGCCGAACTGCTCTTCACAGCCTTGCCGTTGGAACGCCCGTCATCGGCGTAGGCGCACGTGAGTACGTTGGCCTCTTCGTCTCATCACACGTCGACGCGATCGCCGACTCGAACTTTGGCGACTATTTTACGCCGCAAGGTTTTGAGTCCACCGCCGACCTGAGTCTTCTCCTGAATCCAGGCTCGTACGCGCAACTAGCAGCCCAGGGACGAGAATGGGTCCGCCAGGGTTATACGGCTGAATCCATGATCGAGAGCTTCGAGAACCTACTCGCACGCCTGGTCTGATCCCAGGCGGTAACCTTTCATCGCCGGGCCTCTGCATGGCTTCGTTGCGGATCTGGGTCCCTGTTGCATGTGGCAACACCTCAGACAGGGCACTTCCCTCGTCAATCGGAGGGTTTTACGGCTCTTCATAATTGAGTGTGTAGCGGGCGTTTTGCGCGTCGTGGCATGAAACGG
>NZ_JBQCYC010000011.1:0-25143 GCF_052087705.1 Flaviflexus sp.
CACGTCGCCCCACAGGATCGACGGACGCGTGCACCTGGAACCGTAGGACTGAACCCAGCCGTGCTTCGTCACCGCGAAACCATCAAGCAGTTCACCGAAGTACTGAACCATGTCGTTGCGCTCCGCCTCGCCGTGAACGAGAACATCGATATCAAGCTCTTCCTGGAGGCGAATAACACGCTCGATTTCCTCCTTCATGCGATCCTCGTACGTAGCATCGTCAATCTCGCCCCGAGCATGAGCTGCTCGCGAGGTACGAATCTCCGCTGTTTGCGGGAAAGAACCAATGGTCGTCGTGGGAAGCGGCGGAAGGTTCAGGCGTGCCTCCTGGGCAGCCTCGCGCTCGGCGTAGTCACCGCGCGTGCGATCGGCCTCTGTCAGAGCGGCAACGCGCTCGCGCACAGCGTCCACGGCAACGCCGGCGGTGGCTGCCCTGCGGGTGAGAATGTCGGCGTTCTTCGAAAGCTCGTCGGCTATGGCGTCCCAGCTCTCGGTGAGGCCGCGGTCGAGAATAACTACCTCTTCGATCTTCTGGTCGGCAAACGCCAGCCAGTCGTGCAGGTTTTCATTGAGTTCGGGATTAGCCCAGTTCTCCAGACCGGTGTCGTGGGGGACGTGCTGAAGTGACGAGGATGTACCAACCTTGACGGTGAATCCAAGGTGTTTTGCCTGCTCAAGCAGATCCTTCGCCTTGTTCAGGTCGGTTGCCCAGATGTTTCGGCCATCTACGACGCCAGCCACGAGCGTGCGGGAGGAGAGGTTGTTGATGCCTGCTAGGTCGTCGGTGCTTGGGAGAGTGCCGCGATCCAGATCAATAGCAATTGCTTCGGCGCCCGTGCGAACGAGTGCCGGGAAAGCCTTCGTAGAATCTCCGTAAGGTGCGGCGAGAAGAACGTTCGGGCGGTTGGAACTCGACAGAAGGTGTGTCCAGACCTGCTCAACCTTGGCGATAATCCCGTCGCGGGAGGTAGACAGGTTGTCGGAAACAACGGCGGTCTCATCAATCTCAACCCACTCTGTACCGGCGGCCTTAAACGCTGTGAGAAGCTGCTCGTAAACGGCAACGACATCCTCGAGGCGGTCGAGCGGGTCATATCCTTCGGTCTCGCCCTTTGACAGTGCCAGGTAGGTGACGGGGCCGACGATCACGGGGCGGGTTAGGTAACCCCAGGACTTGGCTTCGGTAAAGCGGTCCACGAGATCGGTGTTTTTGAGCGAGATCGGAGTATCGGGACCAATCTCGGGAACGAGATAGTGGTAGTTCGTGTCGAACCACTTCGTCATCTCCAGCGGGAACACTTCCGCGTTGCCGCGAGCGAGAGCAAAGTACTGGTCAAGGCCACCAAGTCCGCGGAAACGCTCCGGTACTGCGCCAAGTAGGAAGGTGATGTCGAGAACCTGGTCGTAGAGCGATGAGTTCTCCGGCAGTGCGGAACCGTCCCGGTCAAGACCTAGCTCGACAAGGCGTGCCAGGTTGGCTTTGCGGAGTTCGGCCTCGGCCTCTTTGAGGCCTGCGGCGTCACTGCGACCAGCCCAGTACGCCTCGACGGCCTTCTTGAGCTCGCGCTTACGGCCAACGCGGGGATAACCGAGGATCGTGGATGAAAGAGACATGATTACTTCCTTGTGTGTTTTTTTCAGAATGGTTTCTGCATGTGGTGCTGACAGTCGTGCCGGCGGGAATTGGGGTAGGTGGAAAGGGTTCGGGGGTAAAACGTTCGGGCTAGGTGTTTGGCGGTAAAGGGGGTTGGGTCCGGTGGGCGGCGGACGCAGTTTGGGATGGGAGGCGGTCAGTGTCGAAAGTTGGAGATTCGACGATGGTCGGATGGTTAAGGAATCGGTGCTGGTTGAAGTGCTGGTGAGACAACGGCGATCGGTGGGCAAGCCGTCAAGGGGCGCGCCTAGGCGGCTTCCTTCTTCTCGTCATCAGTGCCGTCAAGTCCGGTGATCCCGATCTTCTTGAGGAGGTCCAGGGAAGGTTCGGCACGGTTGAAGGTGTACAGGTGAAGGCCGGGTGCTCCAGCGTTTAGAACGCTTGTGGCGAGGCCCTCTCCGAAGTTGATACCAGCGGCGTACGCGTGGCCGAACTCGTTCGGCTTGCCGCCGTTCCTCTCGGCCTCTGCCCTGTCGAGCTCCTCAGCCTCCTCAAGACGGTTAATGAGGTGCTGCGGGGCGGTGATTCCGGTGAGTTCGGCCGTGCGGTGGAGCCTGCGGGATTCGACCGGAGGGAGTATGCCGGGAACGATCGGGATCCTCACTCCGGCGCGGCGGCACTTCTCGACGAAGCTTGCATAGACCTCCGGGTCCCAGAACAGCTGGGTGATTGCGAAGTTAGCTCCCGCCGCCTGCTTCACCAGGAGGCGGTTCACCTCGTCATCAACGCTTGTGCCTGCTGCCGGATTGCCGTTCGCGAACGTAGCAACCGCAATCGTGAGTGGCTTGAAGGCGCTACGGAGAGCGGCAGCGGGGGAGGCCTTGCAGGCCTCGTCCTCGATCTCGCGCAACGTTGTCACCAGCTCGACGGCGGACTGAAGACTGTTGGGTTCTGGATGCCAGTTGGGGATGCCGACGGGTGGGTCTCCGCGTAGCGCCAGGAAGGTGCGGACGCCGGTCTTGAGGTAGTTGGAGAGCTCTTCGTTGATGGTCTCCCGGGAGCTACCAACGCACGTGAAGTGGGCGATGGGCTGGACCGGGGTGTGCTGAACGAGCTTGGTGATGACCTCGTGGGAGGTGTCGGCGTCCTTACCTCCCGCGCCGTACGTGACGGATACGAAGTCGGGACGGAACTTCATGAGGCGATCAACCGTGCCCCAGAACTTCGGTGCTCGATCCGGGTGGCGGGGAGGCATGAGCTCAAACGAGATAAGGGGGCCTTGGCAAAGGGGTGACGACATTGTGAATACCTTGTGTTCAGACCGGCACAAGGGTGAAGAGGAACCCGGGTAAGGGAATCTAGGGACTTGCTTACTGGAAGGAGATTCCAGCTAGGTTGTTCGCTTTGGTGGAAGGAGATTCCAGTGAGGTGATTCCCGGGAGGCAATTCCTGGGGATATGGGTGTCCCGCGGAATTGGTGGGTGGGTGTTCTTCTATGCCGGTCAAGCTGTGCGCGGCGCGGGCCCGTAGCCTCTCCGCACGCGTTTTAAATGCTTACCTGCACATTCGCGCGCGAAGATCCCCGGCGAGGCGGGTTGTCATCTTCATGCGTGTCAACATGGGAACCATCATGACCCGGAATTCGAATCCCGGATAGTTGGTCCACCTTTTGGGAAAGTGGTCTGCGTCTCGAATCGGCTGGGGTGTGAATGGTGTCCCGGAATTGTGGGCCACGTTCTGCGTTGATAGCTGGTATGACAAAGAAAATAGGTTTCCTGTCGTTCGGCCACTGGAACGACCATCCCAGCTCCTCGGCAAGGTCGGGCGGGGACTCGCTCCTACAAAGTATTGAACTTGCTCAGGCAGCGGAAGAGGTCGGTGCCGACGGTGCCTACTTCCGAGTTCACCACGTCGCCCAGCAACTCGGATCTCCCTTCCCGCTACTCGCCGCGATCGGCGCGAAGACCGAGAAGATCGAGATCGGTACCGGCGTTATCGACATGCGCTAGCGCATGCCCGGGTTGTAGCACCCGTTGTCAGCGTCGGCGCGCTTTACAGCACAACGCTGACGGCAATCCTGGCTGGTTTTCGATGAAGGAGGCTCTTGCTGCGCTGAGCGTCGGTGCGATGATCGCGCAACCCGGCGGTGCTCCACCCTCATAGAGGCGCATCAAGTACTTCGCGCAGCTGATCGACGGTGGGCGAACCGGCCAGCCCGGCAGGAGCGCGGAACACTCGACAGGCGAGCCCTACCGGCGTGTGCTCGTCGGCGAAGAGGTCGGAGCCGTCAATGAGGACGGTCGGGGGCCCGTGGAACCCGAGGTGGGCGGCGTCTTCGGCAGTCTCGACTCGCTGATGCACGACGCGGACGTCCGATCGGCCGTCGAGGGCCTCGGTGAGCCGCCGGTCGAGCACCTCCCAGTTCGGGCACCCGTCGAAGTACTGCAACGTGATCTCCATGATCCACTCCTCTCAGGCTCTGTCCGCGCGGACCGCGGCCGGTGACGCCGTCTCAGGCGACGCGGCCGCCGCTTAGCTCTTGCGGGCACGCGCGGTGCGCAGCCCGTTGGCGATGACGACGACCTCGGCGACCTCGTGGACGAGCACGACTGCGGCCAGGCCGAGCACGCCGGTGATGGCCAGCGGCAGCAGCACGGTGATGATTGCCAGGGACAACACGATGTTCTGGTTCATGATCGCCCGGCCGCGGCGGGCGTGCCGCAGCGCCTGCGGGATCAGGCCGAGGTCGTGTCCGGTGAAGGCGACGTCGGCGGACTCTATCGCGGCGTCGGAGCCGGTCGCGCCCATCGCGATGCCCACGGTCGCCCCGGCCAGGGCGGGGGCGTCGTTGATGCCGTCGCCGATCATCGCGGTGGGTGACTGCTCGGAGAGCTGGGCCACGATGCGGGCCTTGCCCTCCGGCCGCAGCTCGACGTGCACGTCGCCGATCCCGGCGATCTGCGCCAGGGCGTGGGCGGTGCGGGCGTTGTCTCCGGTGAGCATGCTCACCTCGACGCCCTGGCTCTTCAGCGTGCGCACGACGTCGGGGACCTCGGGGCGCAGCTCGTCGCGGACCCCGATCGCCCCGGCCAGGCGGCCGTCGACGGTGACGAGCACGCAGGTCTGGCCCTCGGCCTCCAGGTCCTCGACCCGGGCCTTGAGCGGTCCGGCGTCGATCCAGCGGGGGCTGCCCACGCTCACCCGGAGGCCGTCGACGGTGCCGCCGATGCCGTGGCCGACCTCCTCCGTCACCTCTTGCGCGGCGGGGGCTCCCTGGCCCGCGGCGGCGATGGCGGCGGCGAGAGGGTGCGTCGAGTGCTGCTCCACCGCCGCGGCCCAGCCGAGCACCTGCGCGTCGTCGAAGCAGTCGGCGGCGACGACGGCGGTGACCTCGGGCCGGTTGCAGGTCAGGGTGCCGGTCTTGTCCACGGCGAGGTGGCGGATGCCGCCGAGGCGCTCGAAGGCGGCACCGCTCTTGATGACGACGCCGAACTTCGTCGCAGCCCCGATCGCGGACACCACGGTGACGGGCACCGCGATCGCCAGCGCGCACGGGCTGGCGGCGACGAGGACGACCAGGGCGCGGGTGATCCAGGTCTCGGGGTCGCCGAGCAGCGATCCGAGCACGCCGACCAGGACGGCGAGGACCATCACGCCGGGCACCAGCGGACGGGCGATCCGGTCGGCGATGCGCGCACGCTCGCCCTTCTCTGCCTGGGCCTGCTCGACCAGCTCCACGATGGTGGTCAGCGAGTTGTCGGTGCCCGCCGCGGTCGCCTCGACCTCCAGGACCCCGGCGGTGTTGATCGCGCCCGCCGACACTGCGTCATCGGGGGCGACCTCGACCGGGATCGACTCGCCGGTGATCGCCGAGGTGTCCAAGCTGGAGCGACCGGACCGGACAGTCCCGTCGGTCGCGACCCGCTCGCCCGGACGGACCAGCAGCACGTCGTCGACGGCGATCTCCTTGGCAGGGACCTCGACCGAGGCACCGTCGCGCAGCACGGTCGCGGTCTCCGGCACGAGCTTGAGCAGCGCGCGCAGGCCGCCGCGGGCACGGTCCATCGCCTTGTCCTCCAGGGCCTCGGCGATCGAGTAGAGGAACGCCAGTGCGGCGGCCTCCTCGACGTAGCCGAGGATCACTGCGCCGACGGCGCTGATCGTCATCAGCAGCGCGATCCCCAGCTTCCGCTTGACGAACAGGTTCCGCAGAGCGCCGGGCACGAACGTGTACGCGCCCAGCAGCAGGCCCGCCCAGAACGCGACCAGCGCCGCGACGTGCAGCCCCGACCACTCCAGCACCAGGCCGGTGCCGAACGCGACGCCGGAGAGGATCGGCACCACCAGTCCCGGATCGCGCCACCACGGGCGCTCGGCCTCCTCGGCCTCTTCGGCGGCGCTGGTGGTCGGCTCGTCGCAGCCGCAGGCGGCGCTCACGAGGCGTCCCCTGAACCGGTCGCGGCGCAGCAGCCGGGCACCGAGCAGTGCGGGTCGATGCACGGCGCGCTCTCGTCCACCGCGAGCGTGACGTCCACCAGCGCCGTCAGCGCCCCGGCCAGATGCGGGTCGGCGATCTCGTAGCGGGTCTGGCGGCCCTCGGGCTCGGCGACCACGATCCCGCAGTCGCGCAGGCACGTCAGGTGGTTGGACACGTTCGAGCGCGTCAGCCCCAGCTCGCGCGACAGCACGGCAGGGCGGCTCGGGCCGTCGAGCAGGGACATCAGGATCTTGGAGCGCGTCGGGTCGGCCATGGCCCGGCCAAGCCGGTTCATGGCGTCGAGGCGCGAAGCAATGGTCAGCATGCACTGAACTATACAGTGCACGCTGACCAATCGTCCAGATGCAGGGGCTGCCGCACGCGCTCCGCGCGCTTGCCCTCGGGAATCGCGGTCACCTCTTGCGCCAGCTCGGCCACGTCGGCATCCCGCGGCCCCTCCAGGTCTCCACCAAACCTGCGACCCAGCGGGTGGACGCGAAGAGCCCGTAGCTGGATCCGGCGAGGCCAGCGCCGACCGCGAGCCACCGCCCGATGCCGAGCCACACGTTCCCGTCCACGTCCAGCGCCCACTGAGCGCCCGTGATGAGCCCGGCGATGCCCATCCAGAGCCCGGCGACGACCACGACCACCGGCAGGAGGGCGAGACACATCGCCGCGGCCGCCGACCAGAGCTGACGGGCTTCCAGCTTCGCGGTGGCGGCGATGATCCGCTCGGCCCGTTCGTTCGACGCGTCGAGGTTCGCGGTCATCGTGACCGATGCCTCCCCGGCGACCTGCTCGACCGCCTTTTCGACCCGCTCCTCGGTGCGCTTCTCGATCCGTTGCACCGCGCCGCCGACCTGGCTCACGAGCTTCTGGTTCGCTGTGGCCTGCATCTTCAGCCCCTCAATCGCCGAGGCCGTAGCCGCGTGATTCCTCTGCGCCTCCGCGACCAAGGTCCGCGACGCGGCGTTCAAGCTCTCGCCGTTGAGACTCTGCGCGAACTCGCCGAGCGTGCTCGCGATCTCGTTCTGCCTGCTCTCGATACTCGCGATCCTCGCGAACACGTCGTTTGAGGGTGACGAGGTCGAGGCCGGGGCCGTGATCCGCTCCAGCCGCCTCGTCGTCTCCTCGTCCATGACCTTCACGAACCCCGCGAGCTTCTTCTGCTGCTCGGCCAGCCGGCCGAGCCTCGCGTTCTGCGCCTCGACGGCGGTGAGGATCGAGGTCAACGCCTCCATCGTCTCCGGACTGCCGAGCTGCTGCCGCTGCTCGTCCTGCGCGTTCTGCTGCTGGTGGTAGTCGAAGAACGCCTGCGCGCCCACCGGGGTGAAGTCTGCCGAGAGGGCGCTCGTGCGCTTGCGGCGCTCGGCACGCCCGGACTCGCCGCGGTGATCTCCAGGACCGGCTGATGGATGTCGCGCAGCAGCGGACTCAGCTCCTTCACGCGCTCGACCAGGGCGTTCCGCTCGGTCAGCAGCTCCTCGCGATCCAGCCCGTCCCCCTCCTGCGGTATCACGAGGTCGTGCACGTCCACCGAGGACAGGCGGGTGAGCACGGCCTCGGTGACTATCGCATCGACGGGCTCGCGCTGGCGGGTGAGGTGGAACTGTTCGCCGCAGCGGTACGTCGGCTGCTTCCGGCTGTTCGTCCCCGAGACGAACGTCGCACCGCACTTCCCGCACAGGCCGATAGTGGACAGGAGGTACTTCGGCTGGTTGCCCTGCCTGGTCGACCTACGCACGTTGTCCTCCAACTTCGCCACCGCGGCCCGCCACGTCTGTTCGCCACGATGGGCGGGAAGGCCTCGCCCTGCACCGGGTACAGCTCGCCCGAGGCGTAGTGCTTGATATACCCCGCGTAGAGCGGGTTCGCCAGCAGGTAGCGTACGGCATCGACAGAGAACTCCGGCCCGCGCGCGGTGAGGTGACCGGCGCTGTTCAGGTCCTCGCGGATGCGCCGGATCGACAGCGACGGCTCGCCGAGGAACGCATCGAAGGCTCGCCGGACGGCCTCTGCCTCCTCCTCGATCAGCTCGCCCTCACGCGTCCAGCCGAACGCCTTCCAGGCGGACGTGGGTATGCCCTCGGCACGACGGCGCTCGTTCGACCTGATCTGACGCTCAGCCTTGCGTCGGGCCTCGAAGCGGGCGAGAGCCGCGAGCATCGTCGCGCGGAACTCGCCGTCCGCCGTCGAGAGGTCGATCTCGCCGTCCACGGTGACGACGCGCAGACCGAGGTCGATCAGTGTGTTGAGGTCCTTCGCGCTGCGCGGGAGCCGGTCCATGTCCACGGCGACCACCATCGAGAATCGGCCCGCGCGGGCATCGTCCAGCATCTCGGCCCACCGGGTGCCAGCGCGGCGCTTCTTGGTCGCCGACACAGCGTTATCGTCGTAGACCTCGACGACCTCCTAGTCCTTGGCCTCGGCGAGTGCCCTGATCTTCCGCAACTGGGTCTCGATGGTCCACCGGTCGCCCTTGCGGTCCATCGAGGCGCGGACGTACGCGGCCACCTCGTTCGTCTTCCTCAGCGACACCAGTTCAACCATGCAACCAAGCTTATGTGAACCGGTGTTGTAACCGTTATATGCGCTATGCCAATCCGCTCCAGTTCGCTGAGGATGCAGCATCGGCAGACCTGATCTCCGAAGGTCGACTACAGCTTGGCATCTCCCGTGGCTCACCCGAGCAGGTCCTTGACGGGTGGCGCTACTTTGGGTTTGAGCCGGAGAAGGGCGATACGGATGCTGACATGGCGAGGAAGAAGACCCAGATCGCGCTCCACGTTCTGGAAGGCAACCGGTTTGCTGAGCCCAATCCAAATCCCATGTTTCCGAACCCTCCGGGCCTGCTCCGGATCGAATGGGACGGCGCAGTGGGCTGCGAAGCTCGGGATGAACCTCATGTCCTCAACCCTGAAGGATGATGAGTCGGGCGAGCCTTTCCACGTACAGCAACGCAAGCAGATTGAGGTGTTCCGCGAAGAATGGGCGAAGCACGACCACGGCTTCGAGCCCCGAGTGTCCGTGTCTCGCTCAATCTTTGCGATTACGAGCGATCTAGATAAGGAATACTTCTTTGGAGGCGGGGACCGTAAGGACCAGTTCGGCTACATCGACTCCACCAGGTCGGTGTTTGGCCGTACCTATGCCGACGAACCCGAACCCCTGATTTGAGCAGCTGAAAGAAGATGAGGCCATTCAGGCCGCCGATACGTTGCTCTTAACGGTGCCGAGCCAGCTGGGCGTGGACTACAACGCCCACGTTCTCGAATCGATCATCACCCACGTGGCCCCGGTCCTCGGGTGGCGCTAAACCCAACTCAGTACTGAGTAAGTTGATGTAGCCAGGCAGGTGCCACCCGGGTGGCACCTGCCTGCATGATGACAAAGCGCTGGCACGGATCGAAGCAGATGTTACGGTCGCTGTATGACCAGTGAGAGTATCTTGCCGTCCGCATCCACACTCCGTCTCGTCTGGCCCCAGTACCAGGGGCCACCAGGGGAAACGTTGAGCAACTGGTCCCTGAGATTGGCCAGGCACATGCTCGTAAGGGCTACGCAGTCGGTTCGCGCGTACGCGACGCCGTGCTTCCCGAGCATCATGGCCCAACCGCCGTGGTGCCGGTGCCGGATACTGGCGACGAAGGTACGACCAACGGGATCGAGTCTCGCGGCACGGTGATGGAGAGCTTAAAGAATGCTCTCGAGCTGATTCGTGAGCATGATGCTGATCGTATTCTGACGCTCGGTGGGGAATGCTCGGTCAGCGTTGCACCATTCGCGGCCCTCGCCGAGAAATACGGTGATGACCTTGCTGTCCTCTGGGTTGATGCGCATCCCGATGTCGATACGCCTGAGACGGGCTACGACGGCTACCACGCCATGGCCGTAAGCTACTTGCTTGGGCATGGTGACCCCGAGATTGCTGAGCTGCTGCCCGCCACCGTGGACTCCAGCAGGGTAGCGCTCGTCGGCCTCCATGACTGGACCGAGGATGCCTATGAGCATGTCGGGCAGTGGGGTCTACAAACTTTCGCGCCCGACGACGTGCGTGCATCAAGGGAGTCTCTACTTGCCTGGATACGTTTGACCGGATGCTCGAAGGTCGCGATCCACATTGACGTTGATGTGGTAGACGGCGATGAAATAGTTCTCGGTCTTGGAGTGGTGCCGGGAGGGCTCACACGAGCCCAACTGCAAAGGCTTGTCGCGGACGTGTCGAAAGACTCCGAGGTCGTTGGCCTCACCGTTGCAGAGTTCATCCCGCGGAGCCTGCTCGCCACCGTTGAGATGCTCGAGGCGATGCTACTGATCCAGACGGTTGGCTCCTGATAGTGGGCACTGTATGAAACGGCTGAAAGATCAGCTGAAGAAACGGAAGCCAGGTCAGTAACTGCTGGCTGTGTCGACTCCGCCAAACGAAACTGTTAGGTACGTCGAGCAAACGAAACTATGAAGGCACTTGAGGTGATCAGTTTCCCGGATCTCCGCGGTAGATTACCCGGAACCTTTCGCACACCACCGGCATGTCCTCCCGGAAGCCCTTGGGGCTTTCTGAGTATTTCTTCCAGAACTCCCTGTGGATCTCCCGCCAGGCCTTGAGCGTTCGATCTCCCTCTCCCTCAGCATGTGCGTGTTCCGCTGTTACCTCGGTGAACAGAGCGATCTGGACGTCGTAGGTTTCGATAATGGCCCGGGGTGAACCTTGGCCGTCGAGGATGATGCTGTACTCGCCCACGTAGGGAATCGGTTCGCCCGTGGTGTGGTGGTCCCAAAGCGAAGATGCCGTTCCTGTCTTAGCGCCTTCGAGAACAAGATTGAGAAGCTCGTCAGCATGCTTGGGTGTTGCCCCAAAAGACCATGCGACGGCCGGATTCTCGGGAAGGCCTGGCAGGGCCTTCCGGGCGCCCGCCCAAAACTCGGTGATAGCGGCATCGGTATCCATAATCACGAGATTAGTCGATCCGGGAAGGTTGGAAACCGGGAACCAAGGAAACAGGATCCTTGAGACGCGCCTATTTGGAGCGGTTGTTGTTCTCGGCCATCCGGGCCAGCAGTGAACCTGCGGTGCGAGCATCGTCGATGGTGACCGCGAAGGTTCGGGACCGGCTCTTACGGGTGATGATGAACCCCTCGCTATTGCGCAGGACGATGCCGAACCGATCACCGGCCACGCGTATGCCCCATCCGCCGTATTCGGAGAATGCGTGGATCTCGCGGACCTCGACGCCGATAATGTCGTCGGCAGGAACCCGGAACACCGGCCACCCCAGCACTGACCTAACCTCAACCCCGTGCTTGTCAATCCGCACGCGGAATGACAGGACGGTGGCTATGAGGCCCAAGCTGAGTATGGAACAGATGGCCAACACAACAATCGTTGTGGTGTCACGATCGGGGCTCGCGAACTCAACGAGGAGCACAATAGGCAACGCGAGAGTGGTGGCAACGAGCGCGAACGCGAGTGGCTTCGGCATCGAGGTTGTTCCGAACCAGGCGGCCCGGGCACTTGGCGCAAGTTTGATGGGATTAGTGATCTCGGAGGTTGGTGCGTGCACAGTCAGATTCGGCTGCACAAACCAGCCAAGGATTCCAAGAAGAGTGGCTACAACAAGGCCAATGAGGACGATAGCGCCGACTCCGGGGGCCTGGGTAGCGTCGTCCAAGTCGAGCTGAACGTACGAGGTGAGAACTGCCAGCACCTGCATGAAGCTAACGGTCCACAGTGCCATCGCGGCCATAAACCTATTCGTCCAACCCCAGGCAACGGACTTTGAACGGCGCCTTTCAAAGAACGGAATAAGGGCGAAGAGCGCGGTGATGCCGATGCCCGTGCCGAGGCTCAATGCCAAGTTTGACCAGGCGGGACCGTAGCCGTCCGGTCCATCCCCACCGCTCCAATGCGTTGCCATCGGATCAGGCATACGATCCATCCAAACGATGAGAAGGATGGTGGCGGCAAGGGTGAGAACAAGAGGGAAGTAGACGCCGACAAAACGCGCCACGCGTTTCGCGAAAGCGAGCTCCTGCTCGGTCGCAGAATTCATGTTCGTGCGGTCTTTCATCGCGTTCCCTCCGGATTGTCATTGCGGGTTTGAGTTTGGGGATTGGTTGGCGTAGGCAAATGCACCTGGCTGTCGGTTTGTTCGTGAACGTCGGCAGAGGCTGATGTGCCAGCGAGCTCCCGCGTGCCTACCTGCAGGGGAGTGTCGACATCAGCGGACTCGGTCTCGTTATCGCCGCCGAAGGCAAAGAGTGAGGCGAGGGTGGGCTGTGCGATGCCGAGGGATGATGCTCGGCGGGCAAGAGCCTCCGCCTCCTTTCGAAGCTTTGCTAACTCATCGGCGAGCGGAGTGATTGTGGCGCCCCGGCCCCGTCGCAGGTCAACCAGCCCCTCATCCCGCAGTCCCTGATATGCGCGGAGAACCGTGTGCTTGTTAATGCCAAGGCCCGTAGCAACATCCGATGCGGTAGGGAGCTTATCTCCCGGAACGAGATCGGCCTGGGCGGCCGAGCGCCGTACCGAGTCGGCAATCTGCTCATAGATTGGCCGTTCATTCGCCGGGTCAATCCAGATCAACATCCCAACCTCCCTAGCCAATAGTTCTAGTTTGACTATAACTAATGAGATTGACGTTGTATATGCGAGACCGGTGCAATGTGGGGAGAACTTCGCGACGGAATGGATCAGAAATGTTGCCCGAGTATGGCAACGCGCCCCGAGTTTCCCCAGGGCGCGTGCGATAAAAGGTGGTGAGATCCGAGCGATCTGCTAGCTCAGGATCTAGATGTATTCGATAACGTCCGCGATGGAATTGTGGACGTTATCGGGGCGGAACGGGAACTTCACGATCTCTTCCCGCTTTGTGGAGCCCGTCAGGACGAGGTGGGTCGTGAGACCAGCCTCAATACCGGCGAGGATGTCGGTATCCATGCGGTCACCGACGATCGAGGTCGACTCCGAGTGGGCGCCAATCTTGTTGAGGCCGTGGCGGAGCATGATCGGGTTGGGCTTGCCGAGGAAGAACGGGGTGCGGCCGGTTGCTTTCTCGATCATGGCTGCAACGGCACCCGTTGCAGGGAGGTCGCCTTCGGCCGAGGGGCCGGTCGCATCGGGGTTTGTTGCAATGAAGCGGGCGCCGTTCTGGATGAGGCGGATTGCCGTTGTAATCGCCTCGAAGGAGTAGGTGCGTGTTTCGCCGAGGATCACGAAGTCCGGGTCAGTGGTCGTCATGATGAAGTTCTCTTCGTAAAGAGCGGTCGTCAGTCCCGCTTCACCAACCACGTAGGCGCGACGGGAGTCCGACTGCGTGGCGAGGAAACGTGCGGTGGCAAGGGCCGAGGTCCAGATCCGGGACTCGTCGAGCTCGATGCCGGAGGTGGAGAGCCGCGCCGCTAGGTCGCGGGGCGTGAAAATCGAGTTGTTCGTCAGGATGAGGTGGGGGATACCCTTCTCGTCAAGAAGGTCGAGGAATTCCCTCGCCCCGTTAAGTGCCAGGCCCTCGTGTACGAGGACACCATCCATATCAATTAGCCAAGAGCTCATGTTCTACACTTAGCACGTGGACGCGGTAATTCTCAGCTCAGTAGACAAAGTCATAAAAACTCGTGGTCAAATAGCGCAAGATTTCCCATTTGCGTCGGTTACCAAACTGTTCGCGACATACGCGACCCTCGTCGCCGTCGACCGTCATCTCGTCAGCCTCGACGACGAAGCCGGTCCGGCCACGGTCCGTCACCTCCTTGGCCATGCTTCCGGCCTGTCATTGAACGACGGTGCCACCCTGGCCGAGCCTGGCACCCGCCGGATCTATTCCAACAAGGGCATCGAAGTCCTTGGGGATCATGTGGCAGGACGGGTTGGCATGGAGTTCCAGGAATGGATCGAGGAAACAGTCCTCGAACCCCTCGGGCTGTCCTCGATCCTTATTGAAGGCACCCCCGCACATTCGGGTGTAGGCAATGCTGAAGACCTCGCCGCTTTCTCCCGCGAGCTACTAGCCCCCACCCTGGTCTCCCAGGAAAGCTACGAGGAAGCCACCAGCCTGAGCTTTGGTGAGCTCACCGGGGTCCTCCCCGGCTACGGTAGGCAGAAGAACAATGCCTGGGGCCTTGGCTTTGAGATCAGGGCCGACAAGTCTCCGCACTGGCTTGCGGAATCCTTCTCGCCCCGCGCCTTCGGCCACTTTGGTCAGTCCGGTTCGTTCCTGTGGGTCGACCCCGACGCTCAGTTAGCTGGCGTTTACCTCGGGGATGAGAACTTTGGACAGAAGCACATCGACATGTGGCCGGGCCTCACGGAGAAGATGAGAGCGGGAGAAGACTTCTAGGGCAACAGCCCGGCCTACCGATACCGGGGTTATCCCTCAGTGCCGGGTCCGGCACATCGACGACACCGAATCAATCGCAAACAATGAAGGCACCCACCGGCTGGTAGGCGCCTTCACTCATACGTGAGGACTTCCGGCCCGCTGGGGCTTCCGGCTGCCTCGGTTTACAGGATCTTCCAGACGTCGAGGACGCCGAAGAGGACATAGAAGAAGATGCCGATGAAGACAGCAAGGCCAAGGATGAACCCGATGATCCCGAGGGTTGCCGATGTTCCGGCACGGCGAGATTGCTGGATAGACACAAAGCCCAGGGCACACCCGATTGAGGCCGTCCAGAAGAAGCAGATGGCGAGGATTCCGGTGAGGCGACCAGGGACCTTGCGTTGTGGCGGAGGCGGTGCCTGGTACACGTAGGGGTTCGCCTGCGGATTCGGGGCGGCCGCGTACGGGTTCGGGTAGCCGGGTGCGTTGCTCATGGCGTTAATCTAGCAAGTCAACGACAACGGGGACATGATCAGAACTCCCCTTCCCCTTCCGCTCATCACGATCGATGAATGCGGTATCGACTCGCTTTGCAAGCGCGGGGGAGTAGTGGTGGTAGTCGATTTTCATTCCCTCGTTCTTCGGGAACCGGAGCTGCTGATAGTCCCAGAACGTGTACTGGGTATCGTACTGACGGGTCACTTCCTCAAAGCCAGCATCCACAATTGCCTGAAAAGCACGGCGTTCCGGGTCGGTCACGTATAGCAGGTCGCGGAATACCTCGATGTCCCACACGTCCGTGTCCAGGGGAGCAACGTTCCAGTCACCAACGAGAGCGATCTGAGCTTCCGGGTCGGCTTCGAGCCAGCCCCTGCCCTGCTCGGCAAGCGTGTTGAGGAACGACAGCTTGTAGGTGTAGTGCGGGTCCGTGTTCGATCGACCATTCGGCACGTACAGGCTCCACACGTCCACGCCACCGCAGGTTGCGGCGATCGCGCGGGGCTCAACAACCGGTTCCTTATCGGGCTTAGCAAAGGCAGGCTGGCCCTCGAACGACTTCCGCACGTTCTCCAGGCCAACGCGGGAAACAATGGCCACACCGTTCCACTGGTTGAGGCCGGCGACCGCTACCTCGTAGCCGGCCTGCTCAAAGACCTCGTAGGGGAACTGCTCCTCCTTGCACTTGGTTTCCTGGATAGCGAGCACATCCGTCTCTGAGCGTTCCAAGAAATCGACAACACGTTCAAAGCGGGTCCTGATGGAGTTCACGTTCCACGTAGCAAGTCTCATGTGGGCCATTATTCCAGCTAGGCTTCAAGCATGGGAACCGCACTCGTCACAGGCGCAACATCGGGCATCGGCAAAGAGATCGCATGGCAGCTCGCCGCCGAAGGAAATGACATTGTCCTCGTTGCTCGCCGAGTTGATGCCCTGGAAGCGCTCGCGGAGCGGATCCGTAACTTCACCGGCCAGCAGGTTGAGATCCTGTCCGCAGACCTCTCCACCGAGGACGGCGCAAAGGCCGTTGGCGCAAGAGCGGCCGACCGGAACCGCCCCATTGGCCTGGTAGTTAACAACGCCGGGTTTGGTCTGGGCCAGGACTTCATTGGTGGATCTCTCGATCGAGAGCTCGGCGGCATCGATGTCATGGCACGAGCCGTTCTCATCATCTGCCACGCGGCCGCGAACGAGTTTGCGCGCCGCGGATACGGTGCCATTCTCAACATTTCGTCCATGACGGCGCTGACGGCCCAGGGAACATACTCCGCGCACAAGGCCTGGGTTCGTACTTTCTCAGAGGGGCTCGCCGAGACCCTTAGGCCTTACGGAGTATTCGTCACCGTGTCCTGCCCTGGCCTTGTCCACACCGAATTCCACGAGCGCACGAATGTGGATTCGAGCCAGTGGCCTGCGATTGCCTTTATCCCGGTTGAGAAGGTGGCGTCACGGTCGCTTGATGCTGCTCGCCGCGGACAGGTTATCGTCACGCCCTCACCGCTGTATAAGGGGACGGCCGGTGTCGTACGAGCCATGCCGCGCTGGCTGGTTCGCAAGACCGCGGGCCCGGGACGGTCCGGACGCCAGTAGACTGGCCCCGTGAAAACGAACGATACGCAGCGCCAGCGCCTCATCCAGCTTGTTCGCGACCTTGCCGTCATCGAGGGTGAAGTCACCCTCGCCTCCGGCATTGTCTCCGACCACTACGTCGACATGCGGAGGGCAACCCTCCACCACGAGGCCGCACCCCTGATCGGCCACGTCATGCTCGACATGCTCGAGGAACAGGGCTTTGGTGCAGGGGAAACCGACGCAGTTGGTGGGCTCACCATGGGAGCCGATCCCGTCGCCACCGCAATCCTGCATGCCGCTGCCTCCCGTGGCCTCGACATTGACGCCTTCGTTGTCCGCAAGGCCGCGAAAGACCACGGCATGAAGCGCCGGGTTGAGGGCCCCAGCATTGAGGGACGCAGGGTCGTTATTCTGGAAGACACTTCCACGACCGGCGGATCACCCCTGGAGGCACTCGAAGCAGCACGAGAAGCAGGCGCCGACGTTGTTGCCGTCGCAGTTGTTGTCGACCGCAAGACCGGAGCCAAGGAACGCATCGAGGAATCCGGGGTTCCCTACCTCGCAGCCCTTTCCATCGACGAGCTTCGCTAACACACCCGGAGAGCGCCGATAGCGGGGGAGCTCTCCACCCGGAAGAGAGCCTCCCAAGGTATTAGGCTGTTCTCTAGCCAATACTGATAATTCCAAGGAGTCCGTATGGATATCGGATGGGTCGTCCTGGGCATCGTTGTCCTGCTCGTCTTCATCGTGATCGCTTGGGCGATCGGCACCTACAACACTCTTATTCGCCTGAGAAACCAGGTGCAGGAGTCGTGGAAGCAGATCGATGTCGAACTGCACCGCCGCTACCAGCTGATCCCGAACCTCGTTGAGACCGTCAAGGGCTATGCCGCACACGAGCGGGCCGTCCTGGATGATGTCACCCGGATGAGGAACATCGCCGCACAGCCATCGAACTCCACCGCGCAGCGCGCACAGCGCGAAGGCGACCTGTCCAGGGCACTCGGCAACATCTTCGCTGTTGCCGAGAACTACCCGCAGCTCCAGGCGGCGGGTCCCTTCCGCGACCTCCAGGCAGAGCTTTCCAACACGGAAGACCGAATCGCGGCAGGACGCCGCTTCTACAACTCCAACGTGTCCGGGATGAACACGCGGATCGAAGCATTTCCGGCCAACATCATTGCCGGCATGTTCTCCTTCCGTCGCGCCGAATACTTTGAGATCCCCTCCTACTCCCGTGAAGCCCCGCGCGTCTCGTTCGCAACCCAGGACGGCAATCTCGGTAACTATCAGCCCAATAACTGGCAGCCCGCGCCCGAGCCCGGAGCCGCGAGCCTCGGCGGTCAGCGCGGCGGTTATGACCCGAACAGGGATGCCGGACGGCCCACGCACGGCATGGCACCCGGTCAGGGCTACGGCAACGAGCAGAACGGTTACGGCAAGCCGCAGGGCGGGTCCCAGCAGAGCGGATACGGCAATCAGCAAAATGGCTACGGTGGCCATCCGGGTGGTTACGGTAACCAGGGTCAGGCGCCGGATCAGAATCCCTACCAGCCGGGACCGCAGCAGTGACCGACAATGCTCAGGTCAGCCCCGGTGATTTCGGGGCTGATCCCCGTCTGGATCCCGACCTCATGGAGAACGGCGATACTCGCAACGTTGTCGACAAGTACCGCTTCTGGTCAGTCGAGGCCATTAAGGCCGACCTGGATGAGAGCCGCGCTGCCCTACATATCGCGATCGAGAACCTTGAGCACGATCTCAACATCGGCTCCATTGTCCGTACTGGAAATGCTTTCAATGTCGGTGGAGTTCATATCGTTGGCAGGCGCAGGTGGAACCGGCGCGGGGCGATGGTGACCGACCGCTACCTCGATATCATCCACCAGCCCGGTCCCGCAGACCTGGGGACGTGGGCGAGGGAAAACGGTTATTCGATCGTTGGGATCGATAACGTTCCCGGATGTACGGACCTGGAAGCGAGCCCGCTTCCCCAGCGGTCAATTCTCGTCTTTGGGCAGGAATCCAACGGAATCTCCCCGGAACTCCTCGCAGAGTGTGCCGAGGTCAGGCAGATCCCCATGTACGGCTCAACCAGATCCATGAACGTTGCGGCGGCCGCCGCTATCGCCATGCACTCCTGGTCCGTTTCCCACCAGTACGGGAAGGCGCAGGACTCGTCGCAGGCGTAGCTCCGTTGTAACTGCGAGCGCAGGTGCGTGGTGTGCGAAGAAGCCGGTGGCAGTGAGCCACCGGCTTCTGACAGCGCCACCTGTGTCGAGGTATCTTCTCGTTAGCCTTCGTCGGGTGCGGCTTCCTGTCCGGGTAGCTCGGCCTGGTACTTTTTCTGGAGCTCCGGCCAGCCATACTCCATGGCATCCATGCCGATGATGCGCTCCTGCTTGTCGCCTTCGAGGAGTGCTTGGAGGACGGCGAGGCATACCTGCCACCCGGCCGCGTAGTAGGAGGCATACTTGGGTTCCTGCAATGTCATGTCGCATGTGATCCCGGGGTTGGTCAGCGACCAGCGGACCGTGTCATCGCCCCACGTGTGGGCAAGTGTTTCTTCGGCTTTGATCTCCATGATCTGGGAAAGATACGGCTCGTCCGCGCTGTTCTCTCGGGCGAGAACAGACTCTTCGAAGGTAAGGACCCTGTCGGGCACGTAGGGCGACCAGGCGCGAAGCAGGACCGGGTCAGTCAAATATGGCCAAAGAATCGATGGTGGCAGATCGGTTGCCAACGAGAGGTGGAGGACGTTGCCGTCCAGTACCGTGTCCGTGTTCAGCTGTGCGATTCGGTCTCGGATATCCATAGTCCGACAGTACAGAACCGGTTGCCTGGAGCCTAGGATTTGAGAAGTCCGTCCAGGGCTTTCAAAGACTCCGATATGTCGGCGTCGATTCTGATGTCGGCATATCTGTCGGCCTGGGTGGGGCCGCGATTGATGATTGCAAGATTCGCCCCCGAGGACAGTCCCTGGGTGACGACCCACATTCCGGTCATGACCAGCAGGGATGATCCGAGCACGAGGATTGTTTTGGCTTCCCTGGCGTAGTCGAAGGCCTGGTCGATCGCTTGGACGCCCTCCCCGAAGAACACGATGTCGGGCTTGAGAATTCCACCGCAGTTTGCGCACGGTGCGGGAACAAATGTCGACTTCTCAGCAGATGCTCGGTCGGCCTCGGCAAGAATAGCCGCGTTGGCTGGGTTTGGGTCGTCAACGGTGAGCGGGTTAAGTTCCCGCAACCTGGGATCCAGTTCGCTGCGAGGAGTGACCTGGTTGCAGTCGATGCAGGTGACGCGGGTGAACGACCCGTGCATCTCCGCAACCTTCTTCGACCCGGCTTTGAAATGCATTCCATCAATGTTCTGGGTGGCTGTGCCGGTGACAATGCCCCGGCGTTCCCAGTCGGCCAGGATCCGGTGTCCGGTTGTGGGTGGGAGCGTGTCGAGGGCCTTCCAGCTTTCCTGGTTGCGTTGCCACACCCAGCGTTGCCACATGTCGAGTCCGACAAACATGTCGTAGTCGACGCTCGGCTTCTCTGAACCGCCACTGCCCCGATAGTCGGGTAGCCCAGAATCGGTTGACAGGCCCGCTCCCGAGACCACGACGACGTCGCCGTCCGAGAGCAGGCTAGCCAGATCCGTTAGTGACACTACGCGGTTGCCTGTGCGGCGGCGCGAGCCGCCTTGGGTGCTGCGGCGAGGATCTTGTCGATGACCTCGTCGGTGTGGGTGGCGGATACGAAGTAGGCCTCGAACACCGAAGGAGGCAGGTGAATGCCGTCCTCGAGAAGCGAATGGAAGAACGGGGCATACCGGAACTGGTCCTGTGCGGCGACCTCGTCGTAGTTTGTTGCCGGGGTGTCCGAAAACAAGATTGAGAACAGGGAACCGACCCGCTGGATTGTGTGGCCCACGCCCTCGGCCGACAGTGCCTGGGAAAAGCCATCGGACAGTGCTTGGGACGAACGGTTCACCTGCTCATACACAGCATCGTCGGCAAGGGCGAGGGTGGTGATGCCGGCGGCGGTAGCGAGCGGGTTACCGGACAGGGTGCCCGCCTGGTAGACGGGGCCGAGCGGAGCCAGCCAGTCCATGACATCGGCGCGACCGCCAAGGGCCGCGATCGGCATGCCACCGCCGATAACCTTTCCAAACGTCAGCAGGTCGGGGGTGTAGGGGACGTCCTGGTCGATTCCCCACATGCCAGCCTTGGAAAGCCGGAAACCTGTCAGCACCTCGTCGAGAATCAGAAGTGCACCGGCCTTCTCGCACTGTTCCTTGAGGAAAGCGTTGAAGCCCGGGGTGGGCGGAACAACACCCATGTTTGCCGGAGCGCCCTCGGTGATGATTGCGGCGATCTTCTCCCCGTGGGTGGCAAAGAGCGTTTCAACTGCTTCGCGGTTGTTGTAGGGCAAAACAACGGTGTCCTCGACGGTGCCCTTCGGGACACCGGCGGAGGAGGACATTCCGAACGTGGCAACGCCGGAGCCCGCCGCAACCAGCATGTTGTCCTCGTGGCCGTGATAGCAACCGGCAAACTTGACGACCAGATCGCGGCCGGTGAAACCACGAGCCAGACGGATCGCCGTCATCGTCGCTTCCGTACCGGTCGACACGAACCGAATCTTCTCAACAGGCTCCACCCGATCGATAACCAGCTCTGCCAGTTCTACTTCCGCCTCGGTTGGTGCACCGAACGACAGACCCTTTGAGGCGGCCTTCTGGACCGCCTCGACAACGGTGGGGTGAGCATGTCCAAGGAGCGCGGGGCCCCAGGAGCCAACAAGATCGATGTACTCCCGGTCAGCTGAGTAAATGTGGGGGCCGGAGGCCCGCTCAACAAACACCGGGGCTCCACCAACGGAGCCGAATGCTCGAACGGGGGAGTCAACTCCACCGGGGATAACAGCCTGTGCGCGGGTAAATAGATCAGCCATGGTTCACCTTCCTAGCGAGCTCCGTCGCCCAATACGTACAAATAATCGTTGCGCCCGCTCGCGCAATAGCAGAAACAGATTCCATGACGGTGCGGTCCCGGTCCAGCCAGCCACGTTCGGCAGCCGCCTCGATCATCGCGTACTCGCCGGACACCTGGTAGGCGGCTACCGGAACCGTGGAAGCCTCGGCAACGTCGGCCAGCACATCCAGGTAGGACCCGGCTGGCTTCACCATGACGACGTCGGCGCCCTCCTCGATATCGAGAAGAGCTTCCCGCAAGCCCTCGGTCCGGTTTGCCACGTCCATCTGATAAGTGCGGCGATCGCCCTTGAGCTGAGAATCAACGGCCTCGCGGAACGGGCCGTAGTAGGCCGACGCGTACTTCGCGGAGTAGGCGAGGATCGATACGTGTGCGAAATCGGCCTCGTCGAGTGCCTCCCGGCACGCCGCGACCTGGCCATCCATCATTCCCGACAGCCCCAGCATGTGAGCCCCGGACTTCGCCTGGATGACTGCCATTTCCCGATAAATCTCGAGAGTCGCATCGTTATCCACGGTGCCGTCTTCGGCAAGAACACCGCAGTGACCGTGATCCGTGAACTCGTCCAAGCACAGGTCGGCGATGATAACGGCTTCGTCACCGATCTCGTCCCTGAGCGCCTTCAAACCAACATTGAGGATCCCTTCGGGATCAACGCCTGCCGAACCAACGGCGTCGTGGTGTGCTGGTACCCCGAACAGCATGATGCCGCCAACCCCAGCATCAACGGCCTCGCGTGCCGCTACCTTCAGCGACTCCAGGGTGTGCTGGTAGACGCCCGGCATGGAGCCGATCGGCTCTGGGGCCTGGAGCCCTTCGCGGACAAACATGGGCAGGACCAGGTTGCCGGCCGTGAAACCGGTTTCTTTCACCATGGACCTCATGGCAGGTGTGGTGCGCAGGCGGCGCGGACGAGAAATCACATCAAATCCTTTCCAGACAGGCTTCCAGCCCCGTGCGATCAGGGGTGGCAGAGGTTCGGGCGGCAGGAATACCTGCCGAGGCGAGAGTCCGCTGCGTGGGCTCTCCAAAAGCAATAAGAGGAGGCAGTTCAATCGAAGCTGGCCAGTGATCGTGAATAGCCAGGGCGGCGCTGCCCGCAGTCACAATGATCGCGTCAGCCCGCTGGTTCGCGAGCTTCAGAACCCCGGCAGGATCTGCCTCCGACGAATAAATATCGAACCGATCGACGCTGTAGCCCCGCTCGACGAGACCTTTCTCCAGGGTCCGGGAGGCCATGGCGGAAGCGGGGAACAGGATGGTCCCAGAACCGTCTGGGAAAGCCTCCACCATGGACTCGGCGCTCGCGGGCGGCGGCCCCACGAACTCGGGTTTCCGGGGTGCGGCCTTAGCGGTGGCCTCGCCCACGCAGGCCAGCCGGAAACGCTCCGGCACAGTAACTCCGCGGGCCGCAAGCAGCTTAAAAGTGTGCGGGGAGGTCACAGCGATCCACGTGCCGTCCGGCTTGGTTTCCAGCACTTCGGCAAAGGCATCGATCCCGGAACGAATCGGGATCCGGGAGGTGACGGGAACGGCGATCCAGCCGTCCGTTCGTGGGGAGGGCGGTCGCGTAATCGCGACTTTCATACCCGCACCCCGCGCTTCACGAACTCCTCCGCAAGATCAGTTGCCAGCCTAACTGGATTGTTGGAGCTACGGCGGATCTCGATCTTCGAACCCTCACCGGTGTAGCGAGCATGTAGCGCAACCGTCTTGCCCGTAGATTCACCGAGAACACCGACAGGGGTGGTGCAGCCAGCACCGAGGATTGTCATAAACGTACGTTCTGCCGTGATCTCAAGGCGAGTGGTGGCATGATCGATGCGCTCGAGGGATTGCTCGAAGGGCGATCCCTTCACCGTCTCGATTGCAATAGTGCCCTGGCCAGCGGCGGGAACCATAACTTCGTACGGCAGGTCCTGTCCTTCATCAAGACCGAGCCGGAGCAGGCCTGCACGAGCCAGGATGACGCCGTCGAGATCGTCGTGGATACGTGCGATACGAGTCGGGACGTTGCCGCGAATATCGACAACCTGGATGTCCTTGCGGAAGTGGCGAAGCTGGGCTGCGCGGCGCGGTGACCCCGTACCGATCTTTGCTCCGTAGGGCAGGCCGCGGTAGTCCGTATGTCCAATGAACACGTCGTGGGGGCTGACCCGCTCCGGGAAGTACATGGAGAGTTCGGGGTGATCTGCCGCGGGCAGATCCTTTGCCGAGTGAATTGCAACATCGCATTCCCCGGCCAGAAGTGCGTCGCGGACCGCGGAGGTGAAAAGACCCGTTCCCCCAATTTGGGACAGGGACGACCTGTCGGTATCGCCCTTCGTCGTGATTCCGACGATCTCAAAGCCTTCAAGGTTTGGATCGGCGTCGACGATCTCCTGGGCGGCGGCAGAAGCCTGAGCCAGGGCTAGATCGGATGTTCTCGTACCAACGCGCAGGATATGCATATCAGCCATCATACGCGTTTGAGATCAGGCCGCTTTGGGCCATAGGAATTCGGAGGAAGCGCTGTGGGCCTTAAGAATTCAAAGGAAAGCCGTTGGCAGAGGTCCCGCAAGAGCTTTACGCAGACTTCCAAAGTTTTACGGTGACCGCCGAGTGGTCTTGATCTTGTCCCTTGAGATTGTTCGTCGGCAGGGGGTAGCACCGTTTGTTGGAAATGCGGAGACCGCTGATATCGCTATCGACAGCGGTTCTCAGTAGAGAATGCCGAAAAAGGAGAATACCAACAACGAGAAGAACGCCGAACACCGTCGAAAACAGAACCTTCTTTTTCTTGAAGGGTTGAAACGGTTTGGGCGATGGATTCTTGCGAGGGTCCCCATCGTCGTGGCGCTCTGTCATGATTCCTTCTCCTGCCGCGGACGAACAAGATCTTCCATGGCTACAACGCTACGTCAATCGGTGTGGTCCGGGTGGGGAATTCTGATCTTTCTTCGGGTGGTGAGTTCTGATCTTTGATGGCATGTTCAATGAGCGGATGGCAAGGTGACCGGGGAAAACACGTCCTCGTGTGCAGTTACCTGCTAGTAGCCGCTTCAAAAAGAGAGTTCGCAACCGCCGCGCCGGGTACGACGTGAAACTACACCCGATCGCCGAGTTTGCGGAGAATGACAAGGGTGGATTCGAGGTGTGCGACCTCGAGTTCGAGGAAGCGTTCGACATCCCGATCTGCCGCGGCGCTGAGAATTACCTCGTGGGCACGGTGGGACTCCTCGATCTGTTCCGGGTACAGGCGGAGAGAGAAAGATACGTAGGGGGAGGCGATTCCGGCCAGCTGTTGGACGACACGGGATGTCCAGGAATTGTCGTATCCCATCGTGATTCTGTGGAAGTCCTCGTTGATGGCCGTGAACTTAAGAAGATCGTCCGTTGCCTTCATCTTGTTAATCAGGCGGGCCGCCCGCGCCAGATCCTCATCGGGGATGGAATCAATATTGCGCCGGATAAGGATCGGCTCAAGAAGCTTCCTCATCGCATAGATCTCTTCGGCCTGCTCAATGTTGAGTTTCGCGACGGTAGTTCCCCGGTGGGGAACAGATTCGATAAGGCCTTCTTCCTTGAGGCGACTAAGCGCCTCGCGGACGGGGGTA
This sequence comes from Flaviflexus sp., assembly GCF_052087705.1. Lineage (NCBI taxonomy): Bacteria > Bacillati > Actinomycetota > Actinomycetes > Actinomycetales > Actinomycetaceae > Flaviflexus > Flaviflexus sp. Next base: position 25,040 of record NZ_JBQCYC010000011.1, read on the forward strand.
ACAGAAATATTGAGTTGCTTTGCTAATTCTGCCTGCAGAAGTCTGTCCCCGGACGTGAACTCTCCGTTGATAATCGCCTTGCGGATCTGCGCGTGTGCGTAGCC
>NZ_JBQCYC010000011.1:25243-78510 GCF_052087705.1 Flaviflexus sp.
CGGACGTGAACTCTCCGTTGATAATCGCCTTGCGGATCTGCGCGTGTGCGTAGCCGGCCTGCGTCTGAGCGGGCCCGGAGCCCATGTCTGCTACCACTGTCTACCTCCGGGAGTCGCCACGTCCGGTGGTATTGCCGCAGGTCTAATTGGTGCCTTCGCCGGTTTCACGCAACCGGCGATCACCGCGGTTGTCACGGGACCCGCCTCGGTCAAGCTGGGGGTTGATCCGAACAAGTCAGCGGGTACTCACGCACACGCCGGGCATCTCGGTAACTTCGCGGGATTTACCCATCCAACACTTCTCGCAGTCATCGCAACGACCGGCATTACGTTCGGCTGGATTAATGCGATCGGCCTTGGAACGGCACTCGCAATCTTCTTGGTCTCGTTCCTTCGGATGAGAGGGGATGTCAAGGACAGGGCGAAGCACTCGCCAGCTGAGCTCAAGGAGGCACTCAAGGATTTCCAACGCAAGGATGAAGAGCCAGCAACCTGGTGGGTGCTGCTCCCCTTCCTCATTCTCGTTGTTGGTTTTGCCATGGGATACCCGGTCTTTGTAGTTGGCTTCATTGTGTCCGTCATCGTCATGCTCATGGCGCGGACCAATCCAATGGACACAGAGCGTTCCATGCTTGAATCTGTTCAGCGCGTTGCAGTCCCGCTTATCGCCACGATTGGTTTCCTTTACATGTCCGCTGTTATCGGTGCTATCGGCATTGCCGATCTCCTCGGTGACTGGTTCGAACCGCTTATCGACACGGCCCCGATCATCACGCTGATCCTCGTCTCGGCAGTGGCAGGGCTTCTCACGCAGTCAAACTCGGCCTCTGCGGACATCATCCTGCCTATGCTCTCTATTGTGATGGCAACGGGAGATGTGAATCCGTTGGCGGCGGCAGCCGCTGCCGCGGGTCCGACCGCGGTTATGCAGTATTTCCTTACGGGTGGCCCCGTCGCTGCCCTAGCCACGACAATCCCGGTCGTTCCTGACTCGGACCTCAAGTTGGCAAACAAGTTCCAACGGCCGTCCCAGCTTGTTGGTCTCTTATTCGTTTCCGCCGTTGCAATTATCCTGGGAGGATTCTGATCATGTCGAAGAAAGCTGTTGTTGCTGTCGGGGCTCTCGGAGGCACGATAGCCATGTCCGCAGTTGGTACCGGCGCAGTGAAGCCGGAGCTTGACGCTGAGGACCTTGTTGCTGCGGTTCCTGAACTCACCAATATTGCCGATATTCGGGCCCATTCGATCGCGAATGTTGCGTCCCCCGCGATCGTCCCATCCCATGTTCTCGACGCTCTGGCGTTTGCTCGTAGGGCCGTTGATGATGGGGCGGTGGGGGTGGTTCTCACCCACGGCACGGACACTCTTGAGGAAACGGCATACTTCCTTGACCTGCTGTGGGATCGTGAGGAGCCGCTCGTTGTCACGGGAGCCATGAGGAGCCCCAACCTCCCGGGAGCTGACGGTCCAGCAAACCTACTATCCGCTGTTGTTGCTGCTTCTTCCGAAGAAGCACGAGGCCTGGGGGTGCTGGTTGTCCTGGACGATACCGTTCACCTCGCCAGGCTCGTGTCGAAAACACACTCGACCGGAGTGTGGACTTTCCGGTCGCCCGGGTGGGGGCCGGTGGGCAGGATCGCGGAACGCAAGCTACGACTGATGCTGAAGCCAGCGAGAATGTTTGATCCGCTACCCGTGCCTTCCGCGGACCCACTGCACATCCCAATCGTCCAGTCCCCGTGGGCGGATGATGGAATGTGGGTGACTGCCATTGCCTCGAATAATCCCCGCGCCCTCGTTATCGAGGCTTCGGGTGTCGGCCATCTATCGGAGGCTGCTGCCGATGCGTGCGAGCAGCTCATGAAGGACGGTCTCCTTGTTGCGATGGTGACGCGAACGGGAAGTGGAACAACGCTGGAGCATTCCTACGGTTATCCGGGTTCCGAAGAGGACCTCATCGAACGCGGCATCATCCCCGGGGGCTTCCTTACCGGCCGTAAGCTCCGCGTCCTGCTTCACGTACTCCTGAGCTCCGGAGCCGACGTGGACACGATCCGAAACACCGTTGCCGGCCACGGGCGTTAAGTGTTTACCCCAGGGTGTTTCCCTAGGCGATAAGCGACTGCGCCGAGGCGAGGGCGTGGGGGATAACGGCGGCTATGCCGGTGCCTGCCCGCCACGCGCCCGTCACGGTGATCTGCTTGGGCGGGGTGATGGCCTCGGCCCAGCTTCGTAGGGCAGGTGTTGACGGAGTCAGAGCATCTCCCCAGCGGACCACGCGGGCCCCGACGATCGCTTCCGGGTCGATCTGGGTTCCTAGAAGCTGGTTAGCGTCCTGGAGTGCCTGCTCCGTCGAGAGGTCCTCGTTCAGGGCATAGGAAACACGGATTGCATGGAAGTCCGTGACCCCTCGTAGCCACGGCCACTTGGAAGACAGGTGGGTAAGCGCCTTAGCGCGAGAGGTGCCCTGAACGCAGAGAAGGCCCGAGCCCCTCGTTGCCTCATCAAGCTCAGGAGCGTCCAAAACAAAGCTGACGTGCGTCGTCGGCTTGCCCTGCGGGATCTCGAACGGCTCCAGGTCCATGACCTGTTCCAGAAGGAACTGGGAGGACCGAATATCGGTGGCCAGGATGATGTGCTCAGCATCGATAGCAATCGAGGTGCCGTCGATCTCCGCGGTGACGGAGGCGCCGCTCTCGGTGAGGTCAAGTGAGTTGACGCGTGCACCCGTCACGAGCTCGGCACCCGCTTCCTCAGCCTGTTCGGCGAGAGCGTCAACGAGGCGGAACATGCCACCATCGACAGAGGCAATTGCCGGGCCCGACAGGCCCTTCGCAACTGCTTTTGCCAGACTTCCCGTTTCGAGGAAGTCTGCCTTCAGCTTTGGGTTGATCGACAGGTTGGCCGGGTCGGTGGAGTAGATGGCTCCGGCAATGGGGCGAACGAGCTTCTCGAGCAGCTCGGTTCCCATGCGAGCCTCTACGAGCTCGGCGAGGGTCGTTGCTTCTGCACCGATGGAGGGATCTAAGACCAGGTCTTCCTTGATCCGTTCGGTGTCGGCGATGATTGCGGCGATCTCGTCGGAGGACGGGTCGGCTGGGATACCGAGGGACGTGTTTGCGGGGATCTGGATGGGGGAGCCGTTCCAGATCCAGGACCGGCCCGCGGGGAGGACCGTTTCAAGTCCGAGGCCGCGCAGGTAGTCGGTAACCTCGGTGGCCCGGCGGGCGTAAGACTCAGCTCCAATGTCGAAGCGGACTCCACCAATTTCCTCGGAGGCGACGAGACCGCCGAGCTTGCTCCGTGCCTCCAGGAGGGTGACTTCTTTGCCCGCGGTGGCAAGAGCGTGGGCTGCGACGAGGCCGGCAAGGCCGCCTCCGACGATGACAATCACAGCTCGCCCTTAACGTAGGACACAATCCTCGTCAGGACCTCGGGATCGGTTGTCGGGGGAACGCCGTGGCCGAGGTTGAGGATATGTGCGGGCGCCGCCTTGCCTGCTTCTATGACCTCATCGATGTGCTTTTCGAGAACCGACCACGGGGCCGCAAGAAGAGCCGGATCGATATTGCCCTGAAGGGGCTTTCCCGGGATCCGCTTTGCAACCGAGTCGAGCGGGACACGGTAGTCGACTCCGAGAACATCGCAGATCGATGCCATCTGCCCCAGCAACGTGCTTGTGCCCGTACCAAAGTGAATGGTGGGCACCGTTGCGTAGGAGAGTGCCCTCGTCGAGTAGGGGAGGACCTTCTCTTCGTAGGTCTTCAGCGACAGGGAGCCCGCCCAGGAGTCAAAGAGCTGAACGACGGAGGCACCGGCCTCGATTTGGATCTCCAGGAACCGGCCGGTGATGTCGGCGGCCCACGCCATGAGGCGGTCCCAGGATTCCGGGTCGGAGTACATGAGTGCGCGGGCCGCCAGGTGATCGCGGGAGGGCTTACCTTCAACGAGGTAGGCCGCGAGGGTGAAGGGGGCGCCACCGAAGCCGAGGACGGGAACGTCGAGCTCGTCAACACAGATCTTGACCGCGTCCCGGATCTCCTGAGAGTCCTCAAGCCTGTGGGAGACGAGATTGTCGATGTCGGCCTTGGAAGAGATGGATGTGCCGAACACGGGGCCCACGCCGGGCTTGATGTCGACATCAATACCGGCAACCTTGAGGGGAGTAACGATGTCGGAGAAAAACACGGCACCGTCCACGCCGTGGCGGCGTACCGGTTGCATTGTGATCTCCGCCGCCATCTCCGGCCGCAGGCAGGCCTCCAGCATCGTTGTACCTTCGCGTAGCGCGCGGTACTCAGGAAGGGACCTTCCCGCCTGACGCATAAACCAAACGGGGACACGCTCGCCTCGAATACCTCGGGCTGCATCGACTAAGAGGGACACGTCTCTATTGTCCGGCTAAGTAGACCTTTTTTCCAGTTAGGTACACAATCGAAGGGTGAGTTTTGTGGTCCTAACAGCGAATCACCACGATTCCGACATTTCCGACGTTGAGGGTCTTGCACAGCGCGGTGCACTGGTAAAACAGGAGATCCTGGAACGTGAGGGCGTGTCGGGTGCCGTGGTCCTTTCCACGTGCAACCGGTACGAGGTCTACCTCGAAGCCGATGAAACTGCCGCACGAGATGTCGCGGAGCTACTCGGAATCGACCACAGCATTTCAGTCTTTTCGGGTCTCGACGCTGCCCGCCACCTCTACGAAGTCGCCTCCGGTCTTGACTCCATGGTCGTTGGCGAACGCGAGATCGTCGGCCAGGTACGCCAGGCGCTTGCCTCAGCCCGCAAGGAAGGCACCACCTCCCCTCTTCTCGAGCAGACCATCCAGGGTGCACTCCGCACCTCTCGCGAGGTCGCCGTCAAGACGGACTTCTCCCGCACCGGACGTTCTATTGTCGCCGTGGCTTTGGATATGGCGGGGGCGGTTGCCTGCGAACGCGGCCAATACGAGTGGGAAGAAACCGGTGGACCCACCGTTCCCGCAACCGACTGGGCCGGAATCAAGGTCCTCCTCGTCGGCACCGGCGCCTACGCCGGAGCGACCGTTGCGGCGCTGCGGGAACGCCGTGCTGACAATGTCCGAGTCTGGTCGCAGTCCGGCAGGGCCAAACAGTTCGCCGCCGATCACGGAATTGACTACTCGCCGTCTCTCGACCTGGACTGGCCTGACGTTATTGTTCTATGCCGCGGCACAGGATCTCCGGTGCTCACTGCCGACATGGTTCGTGATGCAAAGCGGACTCGCGGCCCCCTTACCCTCGTTGACCTTGCCCGTTCCAAGGATGTTGAGTCCGAGGTGACGCAGATCGAGGACGTCACCCTCATCGATCTTGAGACCGTGCGCAAGCACGTACCGGCAGCCGCTAGCGGCGACGTTGAGAATGCTCAGAACATCATCGCCGAAGGCCTCGCGAAGCTCGACTCGGATCTTCTCGGTCGCACGATGGACCCGCTGGTTGTTGCCGTGCGCAATGCTTTTGCGGCCGAACTGGAGAAGGAACTTCGCCAACTTCCCGCGAGCGGAGATATTCCTGCCGAGCACGCTATCCGCGCCCTGCAACGCTTCGCGGCGGCAGTTGCCTACCATCCGACGGTTTCTGCCCAGAAGGCCGCGAAGGAAGGCCGGGGCGAAGAGTTTCATCGGGCCGCTGAACTAGTATTTGGAATTGATCTGCCAGAACCCACCGAACAGGCACTGACGTGCCCCCGAAAGGACCAACCACATGCCTGATGCCTATCTCGTGCTCTCGTACGGGGGCCCGAACAAGCCGGAAGATGTTGTTCCATTCCTGAGGAACGCAACCAAGGGCAAGGGAATCCCAGATGAACGGCTGGAGCAGGTGGGTGAGCACTACTACATGTTTGGCGGGAAGTCCCCGATCAACGAACTGAACGATGAACTTGTTGAACACCTGCGGGACGAACTGGCCAGGCGCGGCAACAACACCCCGGTAGCGATCGGTAACCGCAACTGGGAGCCCTACGGCAACGACGTCATCAAGGCCCTTTATGACGATGGTGCGCGCGACATCCTCGCCCTCGCCACCTCCGCGTACCAGTCGTATTCGTCATGCCGGCAGTACCGCGAGGACATTGCTCGCTGGATGGGAGAACTTGACCTTCCCGACCTGACGATCCGCAAGGTCCGCCCGTTCTGGGGCACCGAGGGATTCTTCAAAGCAACACTGACCGCAGTATCCGAAGGTCTATCAAAGGCCGCCGAAGGTTCGCGTCTGATCTTCGTTACCCACTCGATCCCGACCGCAATGGACGAAGCATCGGGAACCGACCATGAACTGACCTACGAAAAGCAGCACCACGCACTCGCTGGCAGGGTTGCCACTGAACTTGGCGTGAGCGAATGGGACATGGCGTACTGCTCCCGTTCCGGTAGCCCCCGCACCCCGTGGCTGGAGCCCGACATTTGCGACCACCTCGAGGAACTCCATGAGCAGGGCGTGACGAACGTTGTCCTGGCCCCCATTGGCTTTATTTCTGACCACATGGAAGTCCTCTACGACCTTGACACGGAAGCAAAGGCAAAGGCCGAGGAGCTCGGCATGGGCTTTGTGCGCGCAGACACCGTTGGCGTTGACCCCGACTTTATTTCCCAGCTAGCCGACCTTCTTGAGAACCCCGGCGAAACCTTCTGCTCGGAGACCTGCTGCTGGGCAGGCCCGAAGAGCCCCGAATTCCCAGCAATCTAGGAGCATCAATGAAGCAGCCCGATGACCAGACAGTAGAACTCATCAACAGCTCGAAGATTTACACCATGTGGTCGGTCTTCGCCACGACGGGCGAGATCTCGCCGGACGAGCGGGAGAAGATCGTTGCCGACGCCGAGGCAGCAATTGCTGAGACTGGCGTCGTCGTGCGCGGCTACTACGACGTGGCTGGCCTCCGCGCCGATGCTGACCTCATGGTCTGGTGGCACGCCGAGTCCATCGAAGGAGTTCAGGCGGCCTACCACGCGCTCCTCAACTCCGACCTGCCGATCACTCCCGTATGGTCCGTGACCGGCCTGCACCGCCCCGCCGAATTCAACAAGCGCCACCTGCCCGGGTTCCTTCTCCAGCCCGAAGCCCCGCAGTACCTGTGCGTGTACCCGTTCGTACGTTCCTACGAGTGGTACCTGCTCGAAGAGTCCGAGCGTAGCCGGATCCTCCGCGACCACGGAATGACCGGCGCACCCTACAAGGACGTTGTTGCCTCCACGATTGCTTCGTTCGGGCTTAACGACTACGAGTGGATCGTTGCCCTTGAAGCCGACCAGCTCGACCGGATCGTCGACCTCATGAGGGACTTCCGCTACACGGAAGCTCGTCTCCACGTCCGCGTGGACACCCCGTTCTACACGGGCCCCAAGGTCACGCTTGGCGAGTGGGCGGAGCGTCAGCCCCGCGGCGAGTAAACCGCAGGTGAACGGCAGCGTTCACCCCGAGTGTGTGATCACTCATAAAGTTCAGCTTTTCGCCCTAAAACAGTAAGACCTGGGCCACCTGGCCTACCGAACCCTCGTCGATCGTGAGAGAATGACGAGTGGATTACGCCGACTATCGAAGGAGATTTCCACCGTGGCTATCGCAACCCCCGAGGTTTACAACGAGATGATCGACCGGGCCAAAAAGGGCGGCTTCGCCTACCCGGCCATCAACGTCACCTCCTCTCAGACACTGACCGCAGCACTCCAGGGCTTCGCCGAGGCTGAGTCTGACGGCATCATCCAGGTTTCCGTAGGCGGCGCAGAGTACTGGTCGGGCTCCACCCGCAAGGACCGCGTCGCGGGTTCGCTCGCCATGGCCGCATACGCCAAGGAAGTAGCCAAGAACTACGACGTCACCGTCGCACTCCACACCGACCACTGTGCCAAGGAGAACATCGACTCCTGGGTACGCCCCCTCCTCGAGATTGAGGCCGAGCAGGTCAAGAACGGCCAGCTTCCCTCCTTCCAGTCCCACATGTGGGACGGCTCCGCTGTTGAGCTCAACGAGAACCTCGAGATCGCCAAGGAGCTTCTCGAGCTCTCGCAGAAGGCCAACACCATCCTCGAGATCGAGATCGGCGTTGTCGGCGGCGAAGAAGACGGCGTCGTTGGCGAAATCAACGAGAAGCTCTACACCACCGCCGAGGACGGCATTGCAACGATTGAGGCCCTCGGCCTTGGCGAGAACGGCCGTTACCTCACGGCCCTTACCTTCGGTAACGTCCACGGCGTCTACAAGCCGGGCTTCGTGAAGCTCCGCCCCGAGCTTCTTGGCGAGATCCAGAAGGCTGTTGGCGACAAGTACGGCAAGGAATCGCCGTTCGACCTCGTCTTCCACGGTGGCTCCGGCTCCTCCGAGGAAGAGATTGCCACCGCTGTTAAGCATGGCGTCATCAAGATGAACATCGACACCGACACCCAGTACGCCTTCACCCGCCCGGTCGCTGACTGGATGCTGAAGAACTACGACGGCGTCCTCAAGATCGACGGCGACGTCGGCAACAAGAAGCAGTACGATCCCCGCTCGTGGGGCAAGGCCGCAGAGAAGGCCATGGCTGACCGCATCGTCGAGGCCTGCCAGCAGCTCGGCTCCGTCGGCACCCGCATCAAGTAACACACAGTTCGGGACCATCCCGAATTAAAAGCTCCGGAGGGCGACAGTTCAAAACTGTCGCCCTCCGCGCATATTCAACAAAGCTCTATTGGAGCAAGTGCCCAACTCTCAGGCGTCAACCATCTCCGCGGCATAGGTAACGGCACCGGTGAGGACAGCGAGGACAAGGGCCTGCTTCGTGTGTGCTAGGTGCTTACCTTCGGCACGCTTCTTCTCAGCACGGCGGTAGAGCCACTTTTCTCCAGCAACAGCAATGACCGTTGTGCCGAGCGTGGCGCCAGCTGCGATACCCGCCGTTGACTTAAGCGTCTCAGCATCAGCCGAATCAAGGAACTCCTGGAGTTGCTCGCCCGCTTGGCCAAGCTCCTCACTGCTATGGGAAGCCGTCCAGGCGACAAGTGCAGAGTTCACGGCCGTCTTGCCGATAAAGCGCAGAAACTTCGACTTCACGAAGTCCGGCATTGCATAGTGCGCGAAGACAGTTCCGGTCACGGCAAGCGAAGTGCGGACAGGGTCAAGGGTAATAGCGGACATAGTTTCCTCTCGTTTCGTCCCTGCCAGCCTACGCCGTGGCCGAAGCTCCTGCGAACGGAAAAATGACCCGAGTGGGGGATAGGTGCCCGATAAATAATGTGGAGTTATCGGTGAAACTCAGTGCCCTCGCTGTATTCGGTCAAAGTCAGTAGTTGAGGGTATTCGTCAGCTGCTCCTACCAGCCAGGAACAGGCGGGTGACGGGCACCGTGAGCATCATGGAAGCAGGTTTCATGAGGGCAGCCCGCATTGATTTGCTGAGCAAAGGCCCAGCCGTCATTCTTTCATCCCATCCGGAAGCACTAGCGTCGTGGAGCGGTCCCCACCTTCCCGGTGTTACTACAGAAACTGTCCTGTTTACGATGCTGGCATGAAACGCCTAACTACAGCACTTGTTCTAGGAACCGCACTCCTTGGTGGCGCGGCCGCCTGCGGATCAGAAGGAACTCCCGCACCAACGACGACCGAAGAAGCCGTCCCTCAAGGCACTCTCATTCTCGAGTCGACCGACTGGGTCAAGAACGATTCACTTGCCACCGACGTCACGGAGTTCGAGATGATCGAAGGTGAAACCTACAGAATAGAATCGATGTTCGGAACTGAAACACTGGAGATCCTGGAGGTCACGGACGAAGAGGTCACGGTCCGTGTCAGCGGTGCGTACTTTGCTGGCGATGGGATGGAAGATGGTCCTGAGTTCACTCTGAGCAACGGCGAGACGGTTGGTTTCAGTACGGCAAGCGCTGATGCTGGTGTCGACTACGACCTCACCTATGAGATCGAAGAATAGGGAACATAGTTAGCGAGGTAGGGGTGTTCTCTCCAACACCCGGGGTGGTCACCACTCCCCGCCTTTCGGCCTGCTATGGCGAGGCTCAGCTGTTTATGCTGGGCGCATGAAACGGATAATGAGCACACTCGCTGCGGCCGGACTAGCCCTCAGCGCTGCCGCATGCTCCACCAATGATGAGGAACCTCCGGTCAACACCAGCGAGACCGTGACGTCGTCGTCACAGGGCGTGCTCACCATTCAATCTACGAACTGGACGAAGGGAACCACGCACCCGCCAACGGTCACCAGTTACGAAGTTGTTCCGGGAGAGACCGTGGTTTCGGAGCGCGGCGTCGAAATCTTGACCGTAGACGAGATCACCGACGACGAGATCACGGTGACCCTGATCGGCTGGTATCGCGGGCCATCCATTGACGGCGAAAATCCGACTCTCACGGTGACCGATGGGCAAACAGTCACCTACGAAACAGACAGCGAAGACGCTGGCACCAATTACCGGCTCACCTTCGAGAGCCACTGACAGGAATCAGGAACCGTGATCATGAAAACCCGAGCCTTAGCCACAATGCTTCTTCCCCTAGGGTTTCTGGCTGCCTGCGGTGGAGATCCCGAACCCGCCGCTGAGGTCACCGTCGAAATGTCGGACTGGAGCGGTTGGTCCCCAGACTATGAGCCGCAGGTAAAAGTCGTGACCCACACTGTTGCTGCGGGGGATACCTTCGAACTTGATCCTACGTTTGGTGGCCCCGAAACAGTGACCGTCGAAGAGATTGACGAGGACTCGGTAACACTCCTATTCGATGCTCCTCTTTCTCCGAGGAATGACGGTCGCATCAACATGAATATGAATGTTTGGGCGCCAACTATCACCGAAGGTCGTGCGACAGAGCTAGCGACGGCGACGTTAGATGCTGGCATGAATTACACGATCACCGTCGAGATCACCGAATGAACTAAGGCGACCGCCTACGCGAGAATCTGACACAAAGGTAGAACTATGAAACGCACAGCATTAGCCATCTTCCCGATCATCCTGCTTGGCGCGGCTGCCTGCGGTGAAGGTGAGGAGAAGAGCGCGGAAGTAACAATCACGACATCCCAGTTTGTTGGATGGGAGACGGTCGAGACCACCGAGGAAGGAACGGAGACCTATCAGGTCACGGAAGGATCCGAGATCAAGATCGACCGGAGCCTCACCGACATGACGATCACCGTTGAAGAAATCAATGAAGGTTCGATCGAAGTTTCATTCAGTAGCGCCATGGCTCCGGGCACGAGCGGCGGAGGAAGCGACACAATCTCCGGAACCATCATCCGCGACGGACAAGGCGTAGACATCTCCTCACCCTCAGACGATCAGGTCGATATCTTCTTCATCGAAGTTGATATTGACGACTGAACTCCTGCCGAAAAATGACAAAAAGGTGGCGCCCCGTTTTCGAGGCGCCACACTTGTTAGCTGATGAAATCAGCGACTTAGGTTGTTATTTGACCGGTTCGATCTTCCAGACCTCGCGCGCGTAGTCGCGGATGGTGCGGTCGGAGGAGAAGCGTCCGGAGGCGGTGATGTTGATCCACACCTTGCGTGCCCACTCCATCTCATCCCGGGTGTCCTCGAGAGCACGATCGCGTGCCTCACGGTAGGAAGCGAAGTCACCGATGACGTAGTAGATGTCGGAGCCGCCGGGGCCGGATCCGAGGAGCGAACGACGGATGTCGGCAAACATGCCGGAACCGTTGTCGTCAAGGGTGCCGTCAGTGAGTGCGTTGATAACGCGGCTGAGGCCCTTCGTTGCCTCCATCGTCGCGTAGGTATCATAGGAGGCCATGATGCTGGGCAGCTCCTCTTCCTTCGCTCCGAAAATGTAGGCATTCTCTTCGCCAACTGCGTCAACGATCTCAACGTTCGCGCCGTCGAGGGTGCCGAGGGTCAGCGCGCCATTCATCATGAACTTCATGTTGCCCGTGCCGGAAGCTTCCTTGCCGGCCGTGGAGATCTGCTCGGAGATATCTGCGGCGGGGATGACCTTCTCGGCGGGGGTGACGTTGTAGTTCTCGATGAATACAACCTTGAGCTTGTCGCCAATCTCGGGGTCGTTGTTCACAAGCTCAGCGATCGTGTTGATCAGCTTGATGATGCCCTTGGCACGGTAGTAGCCGGGGGCTGCCTTCGCACCAAAGATTGCAACGGACGGAACCACGTCAAGCGTGGGGTTGTCCTTGATCTGGAAGTAGCGGTCGAGAACATAGAAGGCGTTGAGGAGCTGACGCTTGTACTCGTGCAGGCGCTTGATCTGAACATCGAAGACAGCATCCGGGTTGATCGTGATGCCCTGGCGCTTCTCAATCCAGTCAGCGAAGTCCTTCTTGTTGGCCTGCTTGATCTTGATGAGCTCCTTGCGGACCTTCTTCTGCGTTGCCTTCTTGGCAAGCGGCTTGAGTAGATCCAGGTCGGAGACCCAGGCATCGGAACCAACTTGAGCATCCAGGAGGCGTGCGAGACGCGGGTTGACGTGGTTGAGCCAGCGTCGTGGGGTTACGCCGTTTGTCTTGTTGTTGAACTTCTCGGGCCACAGCTGGTACCAGTCGTTCAGCGTGTCCTTCTTCAGGATGTTCGTGTGGATCGCGGCAACGCCGTTGATCGAGAACGAGGCATAGCAGGCGATCCAAGCCATATGGATACGACCGTCGGAGATCGGTGCCAGGTAGTGGATCCGATCTTCGGAGATGCCACGGCCTGCCAGGTCGTTACGGAAGCGGCGGTCAATCTCGGCAATGATCTCGAGAACGCGGCCGAACAGCTGCTGGAAGATTGAGTACTCCCAGGTCTCCAGAGCCTCAGCGAGGGTGGTGTGGTTGGTGTAAGCGAAGGTCTTCTGGGTAATGTCCCAGGCGTCCTCCCAGGTCAGGCCGTGGTCGTCGAGGAGGATGCGCATGAGGTCGGGGATGGCGAGCACCGGGTGGGTGTCGTTGAGCTGAATGCAGTTGAACTCAGCAAACTTGCTGAAGTCAGTGCCGTGCTTCTCCACGTAGTTGTCGACCATCGCCTGGAGCGAAGCGGAAACGAAGAAGTACTGCTGTCGGACACGAAGGATCTTGCCTTCGTACGTGGTGTCGTTCGGGTAGAGAACGCGGCACAGGTCGGCAACGTGCTCACGCTCAACAATGGCCTCGGTGAAACGCTGCGAGTTGAAGGCGTCGTAGTCGAACTCCTCCATGGGCTCCGACTTCCACAGACGGAGGGTGCCAACATTGTCGGTGCCGTAACCGGTGATCGGCATGTCGTAAGGAATAGCCCTCACGTCCATGTCGTCAAACTTGACGTAGCGTGCCTCTTCTTCGCGGCGGATAACGAAGGGGTAGCCCTCCTCCATCCACGGGTCCGGATGCTCAACCTGGAAACCATCCGAGAACTGCTGTTTGAACAGGCCGTAGCGGTAAAGGATGCCGTAACCCGTCACCGGAAGGTCCAGGGTGGCGCAAGAATCAAGGAAGCAGGCGGCGAGGCGACCAAGGCCGCCGTTACCGAGAGCAGCGTCGTGCTCGGCCTCGAGAACATCGGACAGGTTCCCACCGTGAGCCTTAACAGCGGCAGCAGCTTCATCGACGAGACCAAGGTTGGTCAGGTTGTTAAGCAGCGCACGGCCCATGAGGAACTCGGCCGAGAAGTAGTGCTGTTGGCGGCCGGTGGCGGCGTGCTTTGCAGACTTTTCCCACTTGTCGGCAATCAGGTCAACGATGTTGGCAGAGAGGCCTGTCCAAAGCTCCATCGGTGTCGATGATTCCGGAGTGCGGCCAGCCACGGCTCGGGTAAATGCGCCGAGGCTATTGGTCAGTTCAGAGGTCACAACTTCTCCTTTGTGATGAAAGGCGGCAAAATGCCCTGCCTCCAAGGTTAATGGACGTAGGTGAAAGTCGCGAATGAGTGCCCAGGTCAAGACAGTGAACAGCAAGTAAATGCTACGAGTTTTAGGCATTCTGGGTGATCTCTAAACGCTCGTTTGTGAGCGAATCAATGAAACTTCTGCGCAACGTTGCCAACCGATCTTAAAACTCAAGAAATGTGAACAGTCCGGTCCTTACTGCTCTGTTGAGATTGCTACTGCTTCAGCGGGACTTCGCACGCCTCGGGGTGGTCTCGACTTTGCACGAGGTCCTTATCTATTCGTCTGCGTTTACCTGTTTAACTTGGAATAGATGTGAGATAAGGCTGGCAGAGCACTCGCCGTCTGACCAGGTTGTATGCTTGCGTAGGCGGTTGCAGGGCGAGACACCGATGTCTTGTAAGTCAGCCCGAACTAGAATGAACGCGCTCTCGGTATAAACCATTGAAGGAGATCACCATGCCGGCACTCATTGTCATCGGCGCCCAATGGGGCGATGAAGGGAAGGGTAAGGCCACTGACCAGCTCGGCACGGACGTTAACTATGTCGTGAAGTTCAACGGCGGCAACAATGCGGGCCACACGATCGTGGTTGATGGTGAGAAGTTCGCTCTTCACCTTATTCCAGCCGGTGCTCTCACCGATTCGTGCACGCCGGTCATCGGTGGTGGTGTTGTTGTTGATCTCGATGTGCTCTTCCAGGAAGTCGATGAGCTTGAGTCGCGCGGAATCGACACCTCGAAGCTTAAGGTGTCTGCCAATGCTCATGTCATTCCCTCGTACAACCGGACTCTCGACAAGGTCACGGAGCGCTTCCTCGGTAACCGCAAGATCGGTACCACGGGCCGTGGCATTGGTCCGACCTACGCAGACAAGATGAACCGCATCGGCATCCGCATCCAGGACCTGTTCGACGCGTCGATCCTGCGTCAGAAGGTGGAGTCGGCAATCGATCAGAAGAACCACCTGTTCCTCAAGGTGTTCAACACAAAGGCCGCTGACATCGACATCGTCACCGAGGAGCTCCTCAAATATGCCGATCGGATCAAGCCGATGGTCGCGAACGTCACCAACCTTCTCAACGATGCTCTCGACAACGGTGAGACCGTTGTCTTCGAGGGCGGCCAAGCCACCATGCTTGATGTCGACCACGGCACCTACCCCTTCGTTACGTCCTCGTCGGCAACTGCGGGCGGCGCATGCACGGGCTCGGGCGTTGGCCCCACCCGAATCGACCGCGTCGTGGGCGTTGCCAAGGCGTACATAACCCGCGTTGGTGAGGGTCCCTTCCCGACGGAGCTTCACGACGAATCTGGTGACTGGTTGCGTGAACGCGGTGGAGAGTTCGGAACGACAACGGGACGTCCCCGCCGCTGCGGTTGGTACGACGCCGTGATCGCCCGCTACGCGACCCGCGTCAACTCGCTGACCGATATCGTGCTCACGAAGCTCGACATTCTCTCCACCCTTGATCAGATCCCGGTCTGCGTGGCATACGACGTTGACGGTGTTCGTCACGAGGACATGCCGGCGGATCAGACATCCTTCCACCATGCGAAGCCGATCTACGAGTACTTCCCGGGCTGGCAGGAAGACATTTCCGACGTGCGGAACTTCGAGGATCTCCCGAAGAGCGCACAGGACTACGTCATTGCCCTCGAGGAAATGTCCGGCGCCCAGATCTCCTCGATCGGTGTTGGTCCCGGCCGCGAGCAGACCATCGTCCGCCACCCTCTCATATAAGAGCAAGGGAGATTCGTCGCAGCGACGAGAACTGAATAACTAGCACGAAGGGCGCCACGGTTACTGACTGTGGCGCCCTCGGCTTTTCTCTACGCAAAGCGGGAAGCGGTCCGACAGGCGCTAGAGGAGGGGTGATAAACGGGAGCGGCAACGGTAATAGCGAGGTAGCGATTAACGGGGTAGCGATAAACGGAGAGCCTCAACAGAGCGCGGGCGGTCATGGTAATAAAAGGGGGAGGGCAGGTGCCGTGTGCACCTGCCCTCCCCAAGAGTTAGCGATCGCTGTGGGTCCTACCGGATACAGTTACCGCTCTGGGGATCATCCCCAGTTGCCCTGGCCTCCCTGAGGAGGCTGGCCGCCCTGCTGCGGGCCACCGTACTGGCCGCCCTGAGGACCGCCGTACTGTCCACCCTGGGGTCCGCCGTACTGCTGGCCGCCCTGGGGGCCACCGTACTGCTGCGGGGCTCCGTAACCACCCTGGGGACCGCCGTAGCCGCCACCGGGACCGTAGGGGCCGCCCTGGTTCTTGTTCTTGTTGCCGCGGGCAATCATCCAAGCGACAAGGCCGATGATGACGATGGCGCCGCCACCGATGGCGAACCATGCCCACATCGGGAAGCCGCCCTCTTCATCGGAGTCGCTAGCGTCGTCGGCCTCGTTACTGGTGGTGTCGTCACCGTTGCTACCGGTGTCATCGCCACCGTTGTTTGAGGTGCCGTCGTCGTTACCGGTATCCGGACCGGGGACGCCGTCGTTGTTGCCGGTGCCGTCGTCGGTACCCTCGTTGCCACCTTCATTTCCGGTGCCATCGTCGGAGCCGCCATCATTGCCACCTTCGTTGCCGCCGTTGGTGGCGCCACCGGACTTCATGCCGGTAACCTCGAAGCCCTGGGCCATGACCTCAAGATCGTTGTAGCTAACGGAGTTTCCATCGATCTGGCCGCCGTTGGTGGCCTCAACGATCTCTCCGGGCATGCGGATCGTGATGATGAACTCGAAGGTGCCCATCTCCGGTGGGATCTCTTCCATGCTCATCGAGGGATCGCCCTCCATGAGGAACGTGTAGGAGTCACCGTTGTCGATCAGGGTCTCGCCATCAACGACGTTCTCCATGCTGTTCGCGGTGAGACGGCATGCGAGGTTCTCGCCGGAGATGTCCTCGACGACGTACTCTGCTTCATCCTCTTCGGAGAGGCCCATCTCTTCGAAGACCTGGTCGCAGGTGTAACCCATGCCGGCCATCATGCCTTGGGTGTCTTCCATCTCCATGATGACGTTGGCGGAGCCATCTTCATTGATTTCGATGATTGATTCCATCCGGCATGCTGAGAGGACCAGCATGGTCGGTGCAACGGCTGCTATGGCCAATGCTTTCTTGGTGCGGGTTTTCATTGTTGTCCTTTCAGAATGCCGGTGCGTGAGCTGTCGGCTACAAGGTCCAGACTAAGCGGAGAACTGCTGAATCTGTGAACAAAACCTTGGGGAGTTCTACCAATTTGCCGAATTCGACCCGCGGACCTTACCGATCGGTAACGATGAGATGATCAAACAGGGCAGATCGGATGCTTTTATATGCGATTTAGTAACTCATCGGACAAATTAGTGGCCGGTTTGGGTGTTGTTTCAGTGGGGTTGCTACAAAAGCCCATTTGAGATTATTTGATGGACAAATGCGACAACATGGAAGGGTCAATTAGGTCGAGAGTCCCAATTCATTTCCCAGCGAAATAATGCCAATAGTCCCACCGTTGGGCGATTTTTAACCGGAATAATCATAAGTGGTACTTAACCAATAAAGGAAAAAGACCATCGCCTAGTTTCTAGGAGGAAGCGCGATGACTGACAAGACCTACACCGCCGAGAGTGTCAAGGCAGAGGCCCCGGAGATTGCTCCGGCCGATCTTGTTGCCTGGGTAGCCGAGGTGGCGAACCTGGCAAAGCCGAAGGACATTTTCTGGGTCGACGGTAGCGACGAAGAATGGGATCTGCTCACGGGGCAGATGGTTGAGTCGGGTATGTTCACTCGCCTGAACCCGGAGAAGCGTCCGAACTCGTTCCTTGCTCATTCCCTGCCGTCCGACGTTGCGCGTGTTGAGTCGCGGACCTACATCTGCTCCGAAAAGGAAGAGGATGCTGGCCCGACCAACAACTGGGCGGACCCTAAGGAAATGAAGGAGACCCTCAAGGGTGTCTTCGACGGCGCGATGCGCGGCCGCACCATGTACGTCATTCCGTTCTCGATGGGCCCGGTGGGCGGCCCGATTTCGCAGCTCGGCATCGAGCTCACCGACTCCCCATACGTTGTCGTCAACATGCGAATCATGACCCGCATGGGCACCCCGGCGCTCGAGCTCATTGGCAAGGGCGGCGAATGGGTCCCCGCCGTTCACTCGGTCGGCTACCCGCTGGTCGATGCAGAGGGCAATGAGCGCCCCGATACGTCCTGGCCCTGCAACGACGACAAGTACATCACTCACTTCCCCGAGACCAACGAGATCTGGTCCTACGGTTCGGGCTACGGCGGCAACGCCCTGCTAGGCAAGAAGTGCTACGCACTCCGCATCGCCTCCACCATGGCTCGCCGCGATGGCTGGATGGCAGAGCACATGCTGATCCTCCGCCTGACCGAAGAGGCAACCGGCAAGCAGTTCCACGTAACCGCTGCCTTCCCCTCGGCCTGTGGCAAGACGAACCTTGCCATGCTGCAGCCCACCATTGAGGGCTACAAGGTTGAGACGATCGGTGACGACATTGCTTGGATGCGCCCGGATGAGGAGGGTCGTCTCCGTGCGATCAACCCCGAGGCTGGCTTCTTCGGCGTTGCTCCCGGCACCTCCTACGACACCAACCCGATGGCAATGGACACGGCTCGCGCCAACTCCATCTTCACCAACGTCGCACTGACCGACGATGGTGATGTCTGGTGGGAGGGTATCGACGGCGAGATGCCCGATCACCTGATCGACTGGCACGGCAACGACTTCACGAAGGCAGACGCGGAGGCAGGCAAGTTTGCCGCTCACCCGAACTCCCGCTTCACCGTTCCGGCTTCGCAGTGCCCGATCATCTCGCCCGACTGGGAGGCGCCCGAGGGTGTTCCGGTTGACGCGATCCTGTTCGGCGGCCGCCGCGCCACCAACGTCCCGCTGGTGGCAGAGCAGTACTCGGCAGACCACGGCGTCTTCATCGGCGCATCGGTTGCCTCCGAGGTCACCGCTGCCGCTACGGACGTCAAGGCTGGCTCGCTCCGCCACGACCCCTTCGCCATGCTTCCCTTCTGCGGCTACAACATGGCCGAATACTGGGGCCACTGGACGGAGATGCAGGCCAAGCTTGGCGACAAGTTCCCCAAGGTTTACCAGGTCAACTGGTTCCGTAGGGACGAGGACGGCAAGTTCATGTGGCCCGGCTTCGGCGACAACTCCCGCGTACTCGACTGGATCGTCCGCCGCGCCGACGGTCGCGTTGAGGCCACCGACGGCATCACCGGTCGCTACCCCAAGTTCGAGGACTTCAACCTTGACGGCACCGATGTCGACAAGGAGACCTGGGACAAGCTCTTCGAGACCGACCCGGATGCCTGGGCAAGCGAGATCGATCAGGTCGAAGAATACTTCAAGCAGTTCGGTGACAAGGTTCCGGCCGGCATCACCAACCAGCTCGGCGAGTTCCGCGACCGCATCGAGGCCGCACGCAAGTAACTAACTAATCCCTTCGCATAGGAAAGCGGCAGGTGCTTCGGCGCCTGCCGCTTCCTGTTCCTGCTGATAGGTAGCAGAAAGATGAGGGCGGGGATTGGTGGGGGATTATTAGCGGTTAGATGTGTGCCGGGAATAGTGAAGAAGTGCCGTGGCCGCTATCCGAATTTGCGGTCATTACCCTGTTCATCTGGTGATCGAAATGCGCGCGAGTACCGCGTCATGGCGGAGGCGCAGGTAGGCTCATGGGTATGAAGATTCTCCTCCTCGGTTCGGGCGGCCGCGAGCATGCCCTGGCGCTTGCACTCGCCCCTCACGTTGAAGAACTTGTCGCTGTTCCCGGCAACCCGGGGATCGAATCGATTGCGAACGCCGAATGCATTGCGGGCGATATTCTCAACGGTGCCGACATGGTTGAGATTGCTCGCCGAAAGGCTGTGGATCTCGTCGTAATCGGCCCCGAGGCGCCCCTTGTTGCGGGTGTGGCCGATGACTTGAGGGAAGCCGAGATTGCGGTCTTTGGCCCGTCGGGTGGCGCCGCCAAGCTCGAAGGCTCAAAGGCATTTGCGAAGCAGATCATGGCGCTTTCGGAGGTGCCCACGGCTCTTGCCCACGTGTGCTCGACCCGCGAGCAGGCCGATGAGGCCCTGCAAATGTTTCCGGCCCCCTACGTCGTCAAGGACGATGGCCTAGCAGCGGGCAAGGGAGTCGTTGTCACAACGGATCTGGAAGAGGCAAAGGAACACGCCTACCACTGCATTGACCGGGGCGGTTCCGTTGTTATCGAAGAGTTCCTGGACGGTCCGGAAGTTTCGCTCCTGTGCGTCTGCGACGGTAAGACCGTGGTTCCCCTTGAGCCGGCGCAGGACTACAAGCGTCTGAAGGATGGGGATGAGGGGCCGAATACGGGTGGCATGGGATCGTACTCGCCGCTTCCCTGGGCTCCCGAGAACCTGACCGAGGAAGTTCTCGAGCGCGTTGCCTACCCGGTGGTGCGTGAAATGGAAAGGCAGGGAACCCCGTTCGTCGGGATCCTGTACGTCGGTCTTGCGCTTACCGAGCGCGGCATTCGAGTTATCGAGTTCAACGTTCGTTTCGGGGATCCGGAGACGCAGGCGGTTCTGCCGCGGCTCAAGACGCCACTGTCGGAGGTGCTCTACTCTGCTGCCACCGGCATGCTTCACCAGCTTGCCCCGCTCGACTGGGATCCGGGAGCTGTTGTCACCGTTGTTTTGGCCAGCGCGGGATACCCGGGCAAGCTCCAGCTCGGCGACCAGATCGAGGATGTTCCCGATCTGATTCACGCCGGTACGACCCGCAAGGACGACCAGATTGTCACGAACGGCGGGCGCGTGCTGTGCGTCCGAGGCTTTGGTGAGACGGTAGCGGCTGCTCGGGAGGACGCCTACGCGAAGATCGTGCCCTTTGAGGGGGCGCAATACCGTACCGATATTGCTGCGGGAGTCTAACTACCCGAGATCGATATCAATATCGGACAAGAGCATCCAGATAACGTCATTTGACCTAGTGAGGTCATTGACGGACTGCTGTGACGCCCTATGCGGCACCTTCGTCCCAGAGGCTCAAGATTCTCTTGAGTTCTGAGGTCTTTCCGCAGGCCAGGGGCTTAAATCGCGGGTTTGGGACGCTTAAAGTTAGGGGCGCATAATGCCGGTTTTCGTGGGACAATACTCGTATGACTAAGACGCCGTATGAGAATCTTCGCGGCTGGACGCATCTTACGTCCGGCAAGGTCCGGGACCTGTACGCTCCGGCTGACCTGTCTGCGCATTCTGGGCGCGACGCACTTCTCATCGTGGCGTCCGATCGCATCTCTGCCTTCGACCACGTGCTTCCGAGCCCGATTCCAGACAAGGGACGGATCCTCACGTCGATGACCCTCTGGTGGTTTGATCAGCTTTCCGATGTCACCGCGAACCACTTCGTGTCGGTCGAGGTGCCGGAAACGGTCAAGGGTCGCTCGATGATTACCGAGCGTCTTCAAATGATGCCGATCGAATGCGTGGTTCGCGGCTACATTGCGGGTTCCGGCCTTGCCGAATATCGGGAGACCGGCAGCATATGCGGCGTTGAGCTTCCCGAGGGCCTTGAGGAATGCGATGAGCTTCCCGAGCCAATCTTCACTCCCGCCGCGAAGGCGCAGGTCGGGGAGCACGACGAGAACATCACCTTCGAAGAGGTCAAGGATCGGGTCAGCACCGGAACTGCCCTTCAGCTTCGTGAAAAGTCGATTGCTCTCTACACGCGGGCACGGGAGATCGCGAAGGAAAAGGGTGTCATTCTTGCCGATACGAAGTTCGAGTTCGGATATCGTCTCCAGCCGGGTGAGAAGGAGCTGATCCTTGCGGATGAGATTCTCACCCCGGACTCGTCGCGCTTCTGGGATGCGTCGATCTACGAGCCCGGCAAACCCCAGCCGTCCCTGGATAAGCAGTTCATTCGCGACTGGCTGACTTCGGAAGAGTCCGACTGGGATCAGGATTCGGCGCCGCCGGAGCTTCCTGCAGACATCGTTGACAAGACTCGCGAACGCTACATCCTGGCGTACGAGCGGCTCACCGGGCGCACCTGGAAGAAATAGGCACCGACCAAATGGCACCGCTGTGAGCGGTGACGGTTTCTGGCTCGCAGGGCAGACTGCGAAGCGATATCGAACCTGTTGACGCTACAGTTGATCCCATGGGACGCATCATTGTAGAAGTCATGCCAAAGCCTGAAATCCTTGATCCGCAAGGAAAGGCTATCGCCGGGGCCCTGCCACACCAGGGTCTTAACATTTTTACCGATGTTCGCCAGGGAAAGCGGTTCGAGTTGACCGTTGAAGGCGACGTCACAGAGGCGGACCTTGAGGCCGCCAAGAAGGCCGCCGAGACGGTCCTGTCCAATCCCGTGATCGAAGACGTTGTCGGCGTATATGCGGAGGAACAGTGAAAGTCGGTGTCATCACCTTCCCCGGGTCGCTTGATGAGGGGGACGCACGCCGGGCCGTGAAGCTTGCTGGCGGCGAAGCAGTCGAACTGTGGCATGCAGATTCCGATCTCAAGGGAGTCGATGCCGTTATCATCCCCGGAGGTTTTTCCTACGGTGACTACCTGCGGTGTGGCGCAATCGCTGCGCTCGCCCCGGTCATGTCGTCCGTGATTGACCGCGCCAAGTCAGGCATGCCGGTCCTGGGTATCTGCAACGGCTTCCAGGTGCTGTGCGAGGCGGGGCTGCTTCCCGGCGCGCTCGTGCGTAACGACCACCAGAAATTCATTTGCCGGGAGCAGAAGCTGCGGGTCGAGAACAACCGCACTTCGTGGACCTCAGCATTCGATGAGAATGCCGAGATTGTTATTCCGTTGAAGAACGGCGAGGGCTCTTTCCAGGCGCACGACTCCACGATTGAGGAGCTGGAGGGTGAGGGTCGCGTTGTCTTCCGTTACCTCGATGTGAACCCGAACGGGTCTCGCAATGACATTGCGGGAATCACGAACGAGGCCGGCACCATTGTTGGCCTCATGCCGCACCCGGAACATGCCGTTGAGGCTGGCTTCGGTCCCGACGGAGCTGATGGCATCCGTACCGGCGTTGATGGCCTTCCGATCTTCCAGTCGCTCATGGGGGTTCTGAGATGATTCACGATACTGTCGACAATGCTGCGTCCACTCCGGACGAGGAGATGCCGTACGCGGCCCTCGGCCTAAAGGATGACGAGTACGCGCGAATCAAGGACCTGCTGGGCAGGCGCCCAACGAACGCCGAGCTCGCCATGTACTCCGTGATGTGGTCGGAGCACTGCTCCTACAAGTCTTCCAAGAAGCACCTGTCCGCCCAGTTTGGTCAGAAGACCACGGATGAGATGCGCAAGCATCTTCTTGTTGGCATGGGCCAGAACGCTGGCGTTGTGGACGTGGGTGACGGATGGGCGGTGACCTTCAAGGTCGAGTCCCACAACTCCCCGTCCTACGTGGAGCCCTACCAGGGCGCGGCCACCGGCGTGGGCGGTATCGTCCGCGACATCATCGCCATGGGTGCCCGCCCCGTTGCCGTCATGGATCAGCTTCGCTTCGGTGACCCGAACGAGCCGGACACGTGGCGCGTGGCCAACGGTGCCATCGCCGGTATTGCGGGCTACGGCAACTCCCTTGGCCTGCCAAACATCGGTGGCGAGGTCGAGTTCGATTCGTCCTACCAGGGCAACCCGCTCGTTAACGCGCTCGCGGTAGGCGTGCTCCGCCACGAGGACATTCACCTGGCCAATGCCGAAGGTGCGGGCAACAAGGTTGTGCTGTTCGGTGCCCGCACGGGCGGCGACGGTATCGGCGGCGCCTCGATTCTTGCTTCGGAGGCCTTCGAGGGCGGCATGCCAACCAAGCGTCCGTCGGTTCAGGTGGGCGACCCCTTCATGGAGAAGATCCTCATCGAATGCTGCCTCGAGCTGTTCCAGAACGGTCTCGTCGAGGCCATTCAGGACCTTGGTGCTGCAGGTATTTCCTGCGCCACCTCGGAGCTTGCCGCGAACGGTAATTCGGGTATGCACGTGAACCTGGAAGAGGTTCTCCTGCGCGACTCCACCCTGAATGCTGGCGAGATCCTCATGTCGGAATCCCAGGAGCGGATGATGGCGGTGGTGGCCCCCGAGCGTCTCGATGAGTTCATGAAGATCATCGACAAGTGGGAAGTGGAGGCCTCCGTGATCGGTGAGGTGACCGGTGACGGACGCCTGACCATCGACCACAACGGCCACCGGATCGTTGACGTGGACCCAAAGACGGTTGCCGTTGATGGACCGGTCTACGACCGTCCCTACGCCCGCCCCGACTGGCAGGACACCCTCCAGGCCGATACGAGCGAGAAGCTGGAACGCCCCGCCGCGGGTGGTGAGCTACGCGAGCAGCTCATCCGCGTCCTGCACTCCCCGAACCAGGCTCCGAAGGACTGGGTGACCAGCCAGTACGACCGCTTCGTTCGCGGCAATACCGCTCTGGCGCAGCCGGACGATGCCGGGGTCATCCGCGTCGACGAAGAAACCGGACGCGGGGTGGCCGTTGCGACGGATGCCAACGGCTGGTTCACGAAGCTCGACCCGTACGAAGGTGCCCGTCACGCACTCGCGGAGTCCTACCGGAACGTCGCCACGGTCGGTGCGAAGCCGATTGCGATCTCCGACTGCCTGAACTTCGGTAACCCCGAGGACCCGGACCTGATGTGGCAGCTTGTGCAGGCCATGGAAGGCCTCGCGGACGGCTGCGTGGAACTTGGGATCCCCGTTACCGGCGGCAACGTCTCCCTCTACAACTCGTCGGGCGACGAGTCCATCAACCCCACTCCGGTTGTTGCCATGCTCGGCGTCCTCGATGACGTCAAGACGGCACGTCCCTCCGGATGGACGGAAGAAGGGCTTGCAATCCTGGCATTGGGCGAAGTCGCGGACGAACTCGACGGTTCCGCATGGGCTCGCACCATCCACGACCACCTCGGTGGCCTGCCCCCGAAGGTTGACTTGGCGCAGGAAGTCGCGCTGGGCAACGTTCTGGTTGCGCTCGCGGAAGCCGATGTCACCAAAGCCGCTCACGACGTGTCGAATGGTGGACTTGTCCAGACGCTCACCGACATGGTGCTGCGCTACCGGATGGGTGCCTCGATCGACCTGCAGAAGCTCGGTGCCGATGACTTCACGGCACTCTTCTCCGAGTCGCAGGCTCGTGCAGTCATTGCTGTTCCCGAGCACCTACTCCCCGCGGTCCACGCAGCGGCGGAAGCCGAGGGTGTTGTGGCGGCAAGAATCGGCACGACCGGCGGTGACAGGCTCGTAATCCAGGGCGAGGAAATCTACTCGTTCCTCATCGACGAGCTTGTCGGTCCCGCTCCTCGAGCACCGCAGAACTGACTCTTGTCACGCGCCGAATGAAGGCGTAAAATGCCCTCCCTCACGATTGGTCTCCTTGCTTCAAGGAAAAAGATCGTAGGGGAGGGCTTTATTTCCGCCAATTTTCTCGTACTGTCCGTTTCATAAGCCGCGATCAGCGCAAACTCGATGAAATGTGGAATATTTCGCAGTGGACAGTATCGACCTGGTTTCCTTTCATGAACTAGCGTGTCAGTCATGAGTAGCACTGCGAATGATTACATCGAGTCAGTCCGTAGGGAACTGGCTGTACGCAACCCCGGCGAGAAGGAATTCCATGAAGCCGTCACTGGCGTTCTGGATTCGCTCGCCCCTGTGCTCGAGCAGCATCCCGAGTACCGGGATTTTGCCATTCTTGAGCGCATTGTCGAACCGGAGCGGATGATCCACTTCCGTGTTCCCTGGGTTGACGATGATGGCGTGTACCACGTCAACCGCGGCTACCGTGTCCAGTTCAACTCGACCCTCGGCCCGATCAAGGGCGGTCTCCGTTTCCATCCGACGGTCTCCGCATCAATCGTGAAATTCCTGGGCTTCGAGCAGATCTTCAAGAATGCTCTCACCGCCCAGCAGATCGGCGGCGGCAAGGGCGGCTCGGACTTCGACCCGCACGGCCGTTCAGACAACGAAATCATGCGGTTCTGCCAGTCTTTCATGACCGGCCTGTACCGCCACGTCGGCTCCAAGGTCGATATCCCCGCCGGTGACATTGGTGTGGGCGGACGCGAGATCGGCTACCTGTTCGGCCAGTACAAGCGCCTCGTCGGTAGCTTCGAAGCCGGCATGATCACCGGTAAGGGCCTGGGATGGGGCGGGTCGCTGATCCGCACCGAGGCCACCGGCTATGGCCTGGTCGCCTTCACCCGCGAAATGCTACAGACCCGCGGCGAAGACTTTGAAGGTCAGACGGTTTCCGTATCCGGTTCCGGTAACGTCGCCATCTACTCGATTGAGAAGCTTCTTGCGCTCGGCGCCAAGCCCGTCACCTTCTCCGACTCGTCCGGCTGGGTCTACGACGCCGAAGGCGTCGACCTTGAGCTACTCAAGGAAATCAAGGACGTTCGCCGTGGTCGCGTTGCCGATTACGTGAAGGAACGCCCGTCCGCCGAGCTCCACACCGACGGTGCCGTCTGGGACGTCCCCGTTGACGTTGCTCTCCCGTGCGCTACCCAGTACGAAATTGACGGCGACCATGCCCGCACGCTCGTCAAGAACGGCGTCAAGGCCGTAGCCGAGGGTGCCAACATGCCGACCGATGCCGAGGGTATTGAGGTCTTCGAGGCCGCCGACCTGCTGTACGGCCCAGGCAAGGCCGCCAATGCCGGTGGCGTTGCCGTCTCCGCCCTGGAAATGCAGCAGAACTCTGCACGCCAGTCCTGGACCCGCGAAGATATTGCCGACCGTCTCGACTCGATCATGCAGGACATTCACCGCCAGTGCGTCGAAGCGTCCGAGAAGTACACGGGCCGCCCCGACGACTATGTCGTAGGCTCCAACGCTGCAGGCTTCGTCCGGGTGGCCGAAGCAATGCTCGACCAGGGCGTCGTCTAAGCAACGTAAGTCTCGTTCAAACAGCGAAGAGCACAGAGGTGTCGGGGTGAAGCGAGGAAACTCGCCTCACCCCGACACTCATATTGGAACGCCCTCGGGCCGTGCTGACAAAACGTGCGCAATAGATCGATCCCGAGGAGCCAGTGCTGACCTGGTGCCTCGGGATCGATGTACGGGTGCGGCTAGGCGGACGTGCCCTTGCCCTGCAGGATGGCGATGGCGGTCTGCCGGGCCTTGATTGGGTCGGGTGCGTGCAGGACGGCCTCGGCTGCTTCCCGGCACTGCTGAAGGGTGACTTCGGAGAGTCGGGATCCGACGTAGGCGATGGCACCCGGAGCCATGGAGAGCGATGTGACTCCCATGCCGATGAGGACGGCGGCGAGATTCGGGTCGGCCGCGGCTTCGCCGCAGACACCAACGGGCTTGCCGTGCCGGACGCCGGCCTGGGCAACTTGATTGATCAGGGTGAGAACGGCGGGCTGCCAGTTGTCGGTGTAGGTCGCGAGGTTAGCGTTGCCGCGGTCCGCTGCCATGACGTACTGGGTGAGATCGTTTGTTCCAAGCGACACGAAATCAACTTCTTCGAGGAACTGGTCGATCATGATTGCCGCTGCCGGTACTTCGATCATGATTCCGGCCTTGAGGCCACGCTCTCGAATAAGGCCGGCAAACCAGCGGCCCTCTGACACGGTGGAGACCATGGGCGCCATGATCCAGTTCGGGCCATCGTGTTCCGCGGAGGCGGTGACGATCGCATCGATCTGACGCGTGAGGAGGCCTTCGTCGATCCCGGAGGTGCGCAGGCCGCGCACGCCGAGGGCAGGGTTTTCTTCGTTCGGTACAGAAGCGAAAGCAACAGGTTTATCGGATCCGGCATCGAGGGTTCGAACAACGATCTTGGCACCGGGGAAACGTCCAAAGACGCTGCGGTACAGGTCCGTCTGCTCATCAATGCTGGGTTCGGTCGGGGTGTTGAGGAATGAGAGCTCGGTGCGGAACAGGCCGATTCCGGCTGCTTGAGAGGCCTCGGCACGTTCCGCGCCGGCCCGGTCCTGGATGTTGGCGAGCAGTTCGACGGGATGCTCGTCCTTGGTCTGCGCGGGGCCGGTCCATTCCCTCGCATGTGCGCGCCTCTTCGCGTCGTTTTCGGAGAGGGTTGTGGCGAGATCAACGTCCGGATCGAGCGAGTATTCGCCGGAATCGCCATCCATGATGATCATGGAATCTTCGGGGATCTTCTCCAGGTCCCGTGCGGCAACGATGCAGGGGATGGAGAGCTGACGACAGATGATCGACGTGTGGGAGGTTGGCCCGCCCAGCCGGGTGATAATGCCGAGAATGAGTTCCGGGTCGAGACCGGCAGTGTCGGCGGGTGCCAGATCATCGGCGAGGAGGATGATGGGTTCGTCGGGCGTGGGGATCCCGGGTTCGGGGTGCCCTTCGAGTTCGGCGATGACGCGATTGCGCATGTCAACCAGGTCGGTGATCCGCTCTTCCATGAGCCCGCCCTGGGCACGGAATACGTCCACGAACATTTGGGTTGCTTGAGTGACGGCCTGAACTGGGGGAGTGCCGTTAGCTATTCGCTTGGACACATCCTTCCGCCATCCCTTGTCTTTGGCGAAGCCTGCGGAGACAGCGAGAATATCGGAGGCTGTTCCAACGGTGTTTGCGGCTCGGGTGAGAAGGCGGTCCGCTACGGCCTCGGAGGCGGCGAGGAAGCGTTCGTTCTCAGCGTCGCGCTCTGATTCGGGAAGGTCGGGCGCGGTGTCGGCTGGCTCGGGGACGACTCTGGCCCACGCGGTCTTTGCGTACGAGATTCCCGGTACTACTGGTGTCCCCGTGAGGGTGAGTGACGCTTGCATGTGCCGTTCCTTCCCGATCTGCATTCATGCCTTGTTGCTGTGGTTGCCAGTATGCTTCATCCGCTGACTGTGTTGGATCGAAACAACTGGTAATCATGATCATCCTAGGGGTTATTTAGTCGATCACCATCTGCCCAGTTTTAACCCGATGTTTACTGCTTCCGTGTATGTTAAGTGTGTCATATGTTCACCCAGTGATAAGGACGTAAGTGATGCGAATTCACCTACAGGGCACCAGACGCCCCATCGCTGTGGCTGCCACCGTTGCCCTGGCCGCTGTGGGACTTTCAGTCCCGGCAGCCGCCGCGCCGGTGGAGGACGACTCCGAGAACACCGGAAGCGTTGCGCCGCAGGAGACGACGACCGAACCGCAGGATGTCGCGGTTGAACCCCAGAACACCAATACCGAGCCTGTCACGATTGACCTTGTCGGAATCACCGATTTCCACGGTTACATCGAGACCGCTCCGTTCCTGAAGACGCAGATCGATGAGATCCGCGCACAGAACCCCGACACTCACTTCGTGTCGGCCGGTGACAACATTGGCGGCTCGGCCTATGTCTCGTCGATCGCCAACGATCAGCCCACTCTCGACATTCTCGATGCCATGGGCCTCGACGTGTCGGCGGTTGGTAACCACGAGTTTGATCAGGGCTATGCGGACCTTCGGGACCGTGTGATCCCCGATGTTGACTTCTCCTACCTCGGTGCAAACGTCGGCGGTGCAGATGAGATTGCGGAGCCACCGTACGACATCGTTGATATCGATGGCGTGAACGTTGCCTTTATTGGCACCGTCACCGAAACCACCCCGACGATCGTCTCCAAGGACGGCGTGGCGGGCCTGACCTTCAACGATCCGGTTGCTGTCACCAACGACATTGCTGCCGACCTCAAGGACGGCGATGACGCCAACGGAGAGGCCGACGTTGTTGTCTCCCTGTTCCACGAGGGCGATTCCTTTGCAAAGGGACTTGGCGCTGACGTTGACCTGGTCTTTGCTGGCCACACCCACATTGTTTCGGAGACCACCACCGACGGTGGCGCCCCGATCCTCCAGGCTGGTGAATACGGCAAGAACTTTGCTCACGCCTCCCTGACGGTTGCGGTTGACGGCACCATCACCATTGATTCACAGGCGATTGTTGCCCTCGATGAGACGGTAACCCCCGATGCTGATGTCGAGGCACTCGTTGATGACGCTGTCGCCGAGGCCGAGGTGCTTGGCGCCGAGGTCCTCGCTGAGATCACTGATAATGCATGGCGCGGCACCAATGATGGAACGGATCCCGGTGCGAACCGCGGCACCGAGTCGTCGATGGGCAACCACCTTGCCAACGCCGCACTGTTCACTGCGGAGAACTTCGATATGGGAGCCGACTTCGGCATCATCAACCCGGGTGGTGTCCGCGCGGACATGGACCAGGACGGCAATGGTGAAGTGACCTACGGCGAGGCCTACACGACCCAGCCGTTCGGCAACACGATCGGCACGATCGACCTCACGGGCGAGCAGGTTTACACCATGCTCGAGCAGCAGTTCCAGCCCGAGCAGCCCCGCCCGGTTCTCCGCCTTGGCCTGTCGGACAATGTGACCTACACGTACGATCCGACGGCTGAAGATGGTGGCGATATCACCGGTGTTTGGATCGACGGTGAAGCCGTTGACCCGGCAGCTACCTACACGATTGCTTCGAACACGTTCCTCCTCGGTGGCCAGGATGGCTTCACCGTTTTCACCGAGGGCACGAACTTCCGCGAGACCGGCTACGTCGATCTCAACGGCTACGTGGACTACCTTGAGGCGGGCCACGGCGAGACGATCCCCGCTGGTCAGCGTTCCATTGGCCTTGTCTTTGACGAGACCGAGCTGGTTGCCGGTGGCACGCTCGACATTGAGCTCTCCTCGCTCGCGTTCACCGCATTCGAGGAGAAGCCGACCACGGTCACGCTCTCGATTGACGGTGTCGAGGTTGGTTCCGCCGACATCGACACCACCGTCACTTCCAGCATTGATGACACCGGTACCGCAACCGTTGAGGCAACCATCCCCGCGGTTGTTGCCGACGACGCTGAGCTTCGCATTGTCACGACCTATGAAGATGGCTCGGTCGACACCGACTTCGCCCTTCCGGTTGAGATTGCCGGCGGCGTACAGGCTCTCGACATTGTCGGTATCACCGATTTCCACGGTTACATCGAGACCGCTCCGTTCCTGAAGACGCAGATCGATGAGATCCGCGCACAGAACCCCGACACTCACTTCGTGTCGGCCGGTGACAACATTGGCGGCTCGGCCTATGTCTCGTCGATCGCCAACGATCAGCCCACTCTCGACATTCTCGATGCCATGGGCCTCGACGTGTCGGCGGTTGGTAACCACGAGTTTGATCAGGGCTATGCGGACCTTCGGGACCGTGTGATCCCCGATGTTGACTTCTCCTACCTCGGTGCAAACGTCGGCGGTGCAGATGAGATTGCGGAGCCCCCATACGAACTCGTCGAGGTTGAGGGCGTCACGGTTGCCTACATTGGCACCGTGACGGCTGACACTCCGAATATCGTTGCTCAGGACGGCATTGCTGGCCTGACCTTCAACGATCCGGTTGCCGTCACCAACGACATTGCTGCCGACCTCAAGGACGGCGACGACGCCAACGGCGAAGCCGACATCGTTGTCTCCCTGTTCCACGAGGGTGACACCTTCGCGAAGGGTCTCGACGAGAACGTCGACCTGGTCTTTGCTGGCCACACCCACATCGTTTCCGAGGACACCACCGACGGTGGCGCCCCGATCCTCCAGGCTGGCGAATACGGCAAGAACTTTGCTCACGCCCGCATCCTCCTCGCCGCTGACGGTGCTGACATTGTCCTCACCGAGATCGTCGAGCTTGACGAGACCGTTGCGGCAGACCCGGACATCGAGGCACTCGTTGATGACGCTGTCGCCGAGGCCGAGGTGCTTGGCGCCGAGGTCCTCGCTGAGATCACTGATAATGCATGGCGCGGCACCAATGATGGAACGGATCCCGGTGCGAACCGCGGCACCGAGTCGTCGATGGGCAACCACCTTGCCAACGCCGCACTGTTCACTGCGGAGAACTTCGATATGGGAGCCGACTTCGGCATCATCAACCCGGGTGGTGTCCGCGCGGACATGGACCAGGACGGCAATGGTGAAGTGACCTACGGCGAGGCCTACACGACCCAGCCGTTCGGCAACACGATCGGCACGATCGACCTCACGGGCGAGCAGGTTTACACCATGCTCGAGCAGCAGTTCCAGCCCGAGCAGCCCCGCCCGGTTCTCCGCCTTGGCCTGTCGGACAATGTGACCTACACGTACGATCCGACGGCTGAAGATGGTGGCGATATCACCGGTGTTTGGATCGACGGTGAAGCCGTTGACCCGGCAGCTACCTACACGATTGCTTCGAACACGTTCCTCCTCGGTGGCCAGGATGGCTTCACCGTTTTCACCGAGGGCACGAACTTCCGCGAGACCGGCTACGTCGATCTCAACGGCTACGTGGACTACCTTGAGGCGGGCCACGGCGAGACGATCCCCGCTGGCCAGCGTTCGATCGGCCTCGAGATCGGTGAGCAGCAGTTTGCCGCTGGCGAGACCGTCAACGTGTCCCTTTCCTCCCTCGCGTTCACCGCGTTCGAAGAGAAGCCGACCACGGTCACCCTGTCCCTCAACGGTGAAGAGGTTGGTTCCGCCGACATCGACACCACCGTCACTTCCAGCATCGACGACACCGGTCAGGCAACCGTTGAGGCTGCCCTTCCGGGCGATGCTCCGGAAGAGTCGGTCCTGCGGATCGTCACGACCTTCGAAGATGGCTCGGTCGACACCGATGTTGAGATCCCGGTGACGGTTCTTGTTTCCGATACCAAGCCTGAGCCGATTCCCGGCAAGTGGTTCTACGTCTCCAACGACTGGACCGCTTCCGAGGCCTCCATTGAGTTCGCCTATGGACGTGTCAACGACGTTGTTCTCGTGGGTGACTGGGACGGTGACGGCGCCGATACCCTCGCGGTCCGCCGCGGCCACACCTACTACTTCAAGAACTCCCTTGTTGGTGGCCAGGCCGATGTTGAACTCCGCTACGGCCGTGACGACGACGTTGTTCTCGTGGGTGACTGGGACGGTGACGGCGTGGATACCCTCGCTGTCCGTCGCGGTGACACCTACTTCATCAAGAACGACCTGACCGGTGGCCAGGCTGACGCCGTCATCAACTACGGCCGTGACGCCGATGAGGTTTACGCAGGCGACTGGGATAACGATGGTGAAGACACCCTCGCTGTCCGCCGCGGCGACACCTTCTTCGTCAAGAACACGATGACCGGCGGTAACGCCGACGTTGAGTTCCACTACGGTCGCGCAAGCGACGAGGTCTTCGCCGGTGACTGGGATGGTAACGACGGTGATTCGTTCGCGCTTCGCCGTGGCCACACCTGGTTCATGAAGAACGACCTGGCCGGCGGCAACGCCGACCTCGTCCTCAACTACGGCCGTACCGGCGACGATGCATTCGTCGGCGACTGGGATGGCGACGAGATTGACACCCCGGCAGTACGCCGCTAATGAGCTAACGCTGCCAGGCCTCCGCTAGGAGGCAGGCTGCGAGAAGACACAAGCCTGAGGCGCCCACGAAAGTGGGCGCCTCAGCTATTGCCGAAACGACCCTGCGCGCCGGGGAAGCTATCCTGGTGGAATGAGAAGGCGGATTGAACCGGTAGTACTCGATGGGATCATTGGGCGCTACGTGGCTGGTGAGGAGCTGAGTGCGGGGGAGAAGCGCACCGCGGGACGCGGCGCACTCGAAGAGATCGCGACATTGAGCCCCGGGAAGTCCGTGGAGATCAGGGTGCCCTACGTGGGTGCCGTCCAAGCCATTGCCGGTCCACGGCATACTCGCGGCACCCCGCCGAACGTTGTCGAGATCGATCTCGATACGTGGCTGGACCTGACGGTGGGGGCGGTAAGCTGGGATGATGCAGTCGACGCGGGTAAAGTGGGGGCATCGGGCGTGAGAGCAGACCTCTCCGCCTATCTGCCACTGTTTCGAGGAAGTAAGAATGGAATCTGAGCAGCCGGAGTTCTACGTAACGAACCCAAGACGGGCTCCGCGGTACGGGCGCTTCATGTTCCTAGGAGCGGTGCTCGGAGCGATCGTTGGCCTACTCATCGTCCAGTTCGGTCCCGGTGCCGGCTACTACGCCATTGGCGACGTCGTAACGGCCACGCTTCTCACCGCCGTTCCGGTCGGGATTTTCCTTGGAGCGCTCGTTGCCCTCCTGCTCGATCGCAAATCTCTGAAGAAATCGAAGAAGTTGGACTAGCCTGAAAACGTGGCTCAGCGAATAGTCCGCGTTAACGTGGCACAACCCCAGGAAATGGTCAGCGCGCTGGTTACCCTGCGCGAAAAGCTGAAGATACCCGAGGAGTATCCTCAGGAGGCGGTTGACGACATCCGAACCGTCGACCTGAGCGAATACCCTGACCGGCGGGACATTCCCTTTGTCACAATCGACCCGCCGGGCGCTGCGGATCTCGACCAGGCCATGCACCTGTCCCGCGAAGGCGACGGCTACCTCGTTCGCTACGCAATCAGTGCCGTCGGCCTCTTCATTGAACCGGGTAGCCGCCTCGACCAGGAAGTGCACAACCGGGGAGTGACCTACTACGGCCCCGACGGTTCCATCCCACTTCACCCCAGGGAGCTCTCTGCGGGCGTAGCGTCGCTGCTTGAGGGGGAGGATAGGCCCGCCTACCTCTGGTACCTTCATCTGGATTCTGAGGGTGCTTTAAGCCATTCCTGGGTGGAACTTGCCGTTGTACGGTCGCGGGCCCAGCTCACCTACGAAGAAGTGCAGGAATCCCACGACACCGGGAAGGTGCTCGCGGACGACGTGCCCGCCGACCTGACCCGCCTGCTTGCCGAAATCGGGAGGCTGAGAATCCATCGCGAGATTGCTCGCGGTGGCATATCGCTGGACCTGCCCGAGCAGAACATCGAGGCCGCAGACGGTGGCTACCAGTTGGTCTACCGTGCGGTCACCGAGATCGATGAGTGGAACGCACAGATTTCGTTGCTGACGGGGATGGCGGCAGCGCGCATGATGCTCGACGCTGGCGTCGGAATTCTCCGCACCCTGCCTGCCGCCCGCGAAAAGGACTATGTGCGCCTGCGCCAGGTCGCGCACGCCCTCGATCTCGACTGGCCGAGGGACGTGTCCTATCCGGACTATGTGCGTTCCCTCAACTCCGAAGAACCAAAGCACGCCGCCTTCCTCAACGAAGCCGTCGGCCTGTTCCGCGGCGCCTCCTATCTCGCACTCGGCGTGGAGGAGCAGGAGAGCGGTAGAGATAAGAATAATGATGGCGGCAAGGGCGGCAAGAACAACGCTGGTAAAGATGCTGCCGACAAGGACAGGGGCGACAGGGAGGTCGGCAACGATGCATACTCCGAGCACGCCGCTATTGCTTCCGCCTACGCTCACGTGACGGCTCCGCTACGGCGCCTTGTTGATCGTTACAGCCTTGAAGTGTGCCGCTGCCTTTGCGCGGGTGAGCCGATCCCGCAGTGGGTTCTGGATGCTCTTCCGAAGCTCCCGAGGGAAATGGCCAAGGCAGGCCAGCGGGCCTCAAACTACGAGAATGGCGCCATTAACGCCCTCGAGGGCCTGATCCTCACCGGCCGAGAGGGGGAAGTCTTCTACGGAGTGGTCGTTGAAGCATCCGAACCCAAGGAAGGCTCCGAGGAGCAGCGCGGTAGTGTCATGCTGTCCGATCCTGCCGTTGAGGCTTCCGTGACCGGCAAGAACCTGCCTGTCGGTACAGATGTTCGGGTGAGACTGACAGAGGTCTTGCCCACCGGACCCCGCTTCCAACTTGTAAAGGGAAAGCATGCAAAATGATGGTCGGCTCACCCATGTTCTCGATCCAGAGGACAAGGGCCAGGATGAATGCGGCGTGTTCGGCGTGTGGGCGCCGGGCGAAGATGTCGCAAGCCTGACCTACTTCGGGCTCTACGCGCTCCAGCACAGGGGCCAAGAGTCCGCCGGAATCGCCACCTCCAACGGGAAGCAGATCCTGATCTACAAGGATATGGGTCTTGTCTCCCAGATCTTTAACGAAGATCACCTCCACCCGCTGACCGGGCACATCGCCGTTGGCCACGTCCGCTACGCCACGACCGGCAAGTCCCATTGGCAAAACGCACAGCCCACGCTCGGCCCGACCCCGTTCGGAACCGTTGCCCTTGGGCACAACGGCAATCTCATCAACACCCAGGCCCTCATGGCCAAGGTGCGTGACGACGCGGGCGAGGACCTCACGGGTGAACTGGGCAGGGGCTCCTCGACCGATACCGCTGTTATCACGGCCCTTCTCGGTGCCGCTGACAACTACGACTCCCTCGAGGAAGCGGCCCCCGGGATCCTGCCCACCCTCAAGGGCGCTTTTACGCTCGTGTTCATGGATGAAGGGACGCTGTATGCAGCCCGGGACCCCTACGGCTTCCGCCCACTCGTTCTGGGCCGCCTGTCGGCCGGTTGGGTCGTTGCTTCCGAGACAGCGGCCCTCGACATCATCGGCGCCACGTTCGTCCGCGAAATCGAGCCCGGTGAACTCCTCATCATCAACGAAGCGGGGCCGCGCTCGGTTCGTTTCGCCGATGCAACCCCGAAGGGCTGCATCTTTGAATACGTGTACTTGGCCCGCCCCGACACGAAGATCGCGGGCAGGGGAGTCAATGCATCGAGGAACGAAATGGGGCGGGCGCTAGCTCGCGAACACCCGGTTGATGCCGACATCGTGATCGCCACACCGGACTCGGGCACGCCCGCCGCCATCGGTTACGCCCAGGAGTCCGGGATCCCCTACGCCCAGGGTCTCGTGAAGAACGCCTACGTGGGTCGTACCTTTATTCAGCCCACCCAGACCATGCGTCAGCTCGGTATCCGCCTCAAGCTCAACCCGATGAGTGAAGTCATCGAAGGTAAGCGGATCGTTGTTGTCGACGACTCGATCGTCCGCGGCAACACGCAGCGTGCGCTTGTCCGCATGCTGCGCGAAGCGGGCGCCGCCGAGATTCACGTCCGCATCTCGTCCCCACCGGTGGAATGGCCGTGCTACTTCGGAATCGACTTCGCGACCCGTGCGGAGCTCATTGCATCCGGTCTGAACGTTGACGAGATCTGCCAGTCTATTGGCGCGGACACCCTTGGCTTCATCTCCCCGGAGGGGATGATTGCGGCCACCACAATCCCCGAATCGAAGCTGTGCACCGCCTGCTTCTCCGGTAAGTACCCGATCCCGGTCGACCACGCGAAGGTCGCCGCCGGGCTGGATCCAGCAGTGGAGGAATAAGTTGAAGATCACCTACTCACAGGCGGGTGTCGACACCCGGGCGGGCGACCGCGCCGTTGAACTCATGAAGTCGGCCGTAGCCTCGACCCACAACACCAACGTGATCGGCGGCGTGGGCGGCTTCGCTGGCCTTCTCGACGCATCCGAGCTCCTGAAATACGGCAAGCCGCTCCTTGCCACCTCAACGGACGGTGTTGGCACGAAGGTCGCGATCGCCCAGGCTCTCGACATTCACGACACGATTGGCCAGGACCTGGTCGGCATGGTCGTCGACGACATTGTCGTGGTCGGGGCAAAACCCCTTCTCATGACCGACTACATTGCCTGCGGGAAGGTCGTCCCCGAGCGGATCGCCGACCTTGTCCGCGGCATCGCCACCGCCTGCGCCTCGATCAACACCCCGCTGCTCGGTGGGGAAACGGCCGAACATCCCGGACTTCTCGGTGAAGAAGAGTACGACGTCGCAGGAGCAGCCACCGGCGTTGTCGAAGCGGACAGCGTTCTCGGCCCCGAGCGGGTCCGGGAAGGCGATGCCATTATCGCCATGGCCTCCTCGGGCATCCACTCCAACGGCTACTCCCTAGTTCGCAAGGTTCTTGAAGTTGCCGGATGGAGCTACGAGAAGCACGTGGATGATCTGGGAACGACAATCGGACAGGAACTGCTCGTACCGACGCGTCTTTATACAAACGTGTGTTTGGAGATGGCAAATCGTGCACATGCCTTCTGCCACGTGACCGGAGGCGGCCTGGCAGCCAATCTGGCGCGAGTCATGCCGGCGGGCCTACTTGCCGAAGTTTCCCGCTGGGAGGTTCCGCCGATCTTCAAGGTCATTGCCGATCTCGGTGGCGTCCCCACGGCGGACCTCGAGGGTACCCTCAACCTCGGCATCGGCATGCTTGCCGTCGTTCCCGCAGAGCACGCACAGGCCACCATCGCCGCCTCCGTCGCCGCGGGTATCCCCGCCTGGGACGCTGGCGTTGTCCGCACCGATGATGGTGGGGAAGCGCTCCGCGGCGCCAAGGGAGTGGACGGCGGCGGCGTCCGCCTCACCGGCACCTACATCGGTCTCTAAGACCACCCCGGTGCCGGACCGCACCGATAACCAATGCCAAGAACCCGCGGGAAACCGCGGGTTCTTGCCGGCTAAGGAGATGGGTATGTGGGTGAGGGATGGCGTTACCGCGGGTGCCGTGTAGCGGGCTATCGGGGCTGAGTTATGGGAGTTGCGGATACAGCTGGGAGTTTGAGGATACAGCTAGGGGGCACGGCTTGTGCCGCGCCCCCTATGTTTAGCTTCTAACTAGGAGCACTAGTGATGCCGAGGATCAGGCTTCGTCTTCCTCGTCCTCATCCTCGCCGTAGTAGTCCTCATAGTCGGAATACTGATCGTCGTAGTCGTCTGACTCGTCGTAGCTTTCCGACTCTTCATAACCCTCGTCTCCCCTGGAGACAAGCTCACGCTCCAGCGCTCGGTAGTCAGTTTCCGGGCTGGAGTACTTCAGTGTGCGAGCAACTTTGCGTTGCTTGGCCTTTTGACGGCCGCGCCCCATGGCGTCGACCCCCCTCAACTAGATCGGTCAGTTATCTTGCGCCTCAAAGGTACATCGATGGCACCCAACATTCTACGTCATGGCCAGCAATTCCGGAATTCGGGACCTTGGACCCCGAAGAACCGTGACATTTGCTGAGAATCTGGACATAGCGTCCGCGAGTCCGAGGAGGACACATGCAAACACAGTACGAGCAGGAACTGCTCACCCCATCGCAGGTCGCCGCGCTTTTTCACGTCGATCCCAAGACCGTGACCAGATGGGCGAATGCAGGGAAACTATCATCGATCCGCACACTCGGGGGGCACCGTCGCTTCCGGAAGGACGAGGTCGAAAAGCTTCTGGAATCAACGTCAGGCCACTAACCGAGGCCGATAGCTCCAGAGCAAAAGCAAGGGGGTGAGA
Source organism: Flaviflexus sp. (assembly GCF_052087705.1). Lineage (NCBI taxonomy): Bacteria > Bacillati > Actinomycetota > Actinomycetes > Actinomycetales > Actinomycetaceae > Flaviflexus > Flaviflexus sp. The sequence continues at coordinate 64,162 of NZ_JBQCYC010000011.1, forward strand.
GGAACACATCCGCCTCTCACCCCCTTGTCATGCCCAAACGGGCTGGGTCGTCAACTACTTCTTCAGGATCAGGTACCCGGCGAGCGCCACAGTCGCCACCGCCGCGACGATGATTCCGATCGATGCCGCATCTCCTTTGCCAGCATCGTCGGCGACCCCGCGTGCCTTATCGGCAAACTCGTTAGCTTTGTTCTTGGCCTGATCGGCCGCAGCCTTCGCGTTGGCCTTCGGGTCAAGTCGGCGTGCGAGCTCGTCGACAGTGTCTGTCAGCTCGGCGCGGGTCCTCTGCAGGTCGGCCTCAATGTCAGCCGCTGAACGCTTGGGAGCCGATTCACTCATTCTTGTTCAGTCCCTTCTTCGCTGCCTCAATGTCGTTTATGAGCCCCGACTTCGGGTCAACAACGTGCTTGTTTGAGGCCTTGAGGCTCTTAATCCCAATCAGGGCAAGGATGCCGCAGATCAGGAGGATAACGACGCCGACGATAAGAGCGGCAAGCCAGAGCGGCACCGCATTCGCCAGTCCGTAAACGGCGGCAAGGAGAAGGATCCCGAGCGCATAGAGGGCAAGGACGCCAGCAATCGCAAAGAAGACTACGCCCCCCGCGACCTTCGACGCCTTCGCCTTCGCCTGAACCTTTGCGAGCTCAATCTCGTCACGAATCAGGCGGGAGAAGCGTTCGGTCACCCCCGCCACGAGCTCACCAATAGACCGTGGGGATTCCTTCTCGTTGACCGGTGGGAGGCTGGTGCCTCCAAGGTCATTGGGGACTGCCGGTCCCTGGTTTGGATGTCCGGATGCTGTCACCGTTCATCTCCTTCCGATGAACTCGTCATTTGATCTCACTCACTCTATCGCGAACAACGGTGTAATGCGTAGCAAAACGTATGCTCATGGCGATCAGACAAGGTAACCGGAGAGTGAATCTCCGATGTCGAATTGTTATGAAATAAGTGATTCACGCCTCTAACCAGTGTAATTTGTGGGACGCTAGTGCAGATGCACAAGGCGTCTATTTTGACCTGCATGAAAAGAGATATTTAATGAAGGCATATACGAGTAGAAGGACGGCGTTAGTCGGTGCATGTGCACTGGTCATGACGCCGATATGGGCGTTACCCGCCCAGGCAACACCAGAAAACGACAACGTCGTCATCAACGAGCTGTACCTGCGTGGCGGCTCCAACAACCAGCCCTACACCCACAAGTTTGTAGAGCTTTACAACCCAACCGACGCTGAGATTAGCCTCGATGGAATGTCCCTCCAGTACTTCTCATCGAAGGGTGCAGACGCGAGCAACAACGTTAGCCTCGAGGGATACAGCATTGAAGCTGGCGGATACTTCCTCGTCCGCGGCGGTACGAATGGATCAAACGGCGAGGCAGTGCCTAACGTCGACCTTGTCGCGGGCGGATTGAACCCCGGCGGCGCCAACGGAGCAATCGCCCTTGTTGATGGCTCGGCAGACGTCGACGGCGTAGCTGCTGGCGATGTTTCCGGTAATGAGAACTTCATCGATTTCGTCGGCTACGGTAAGTCGGTCAAGTTCGAGACCGAGGCTGCTTCTTACGATGGTGGAAACTCCGATCCGGGTTCCATCACTCGTACCGATGGCCTGGACACCGATGACAACTCGGCCGACTTTGACTTCGTGACTGTACCGACCCCACAGGGCTCCGATGATACCGCGCCGGACCCGGATCCCGATCCGGACCCTGATCCGGATCCCGAGCTCGTAGCAATTGAAGACATTCAGGGCACGAGTGACACGACTCCGATGGACGGTGACGAGGTAATCACTCGTGGCGTTGTTACCGGCGTATACACCTCTGGTGGTTTCAACGGTGTCTACCTGCAGACCCCCGGAACCGGTGGCGAGATCGGCGATGCCTCGCACGGTATCTTCGTCTACTCGGGCTCGATGGCAAATGATGTCGAATACGGCGAATACGTTGAGGTCGCCGGCACCGCCGGCGAGTACTTCACGCTTACCCAGCTCAGCAACCCGACCTGGGAGGTGCTCGATGAAACCGTTGAAGCCCCGATTCCCGCTGTCGTAACTCCTGCCGACCTGGCAACGGATGAACAGCGCGAGGCCCTCGAGGGCATGCTCATCGATGTGTCAGCTATCGAGTTCACCGTGACCGACTCCTACCAGACGAATGCGCACGGGCAGGTTGCTCTTGCCATGGATAGCGCGGCACTTCCCACCGAGACGGATATCTACAACCCCGTCACGGAACAGGCCGAGCACGATGCTCTTGTGGCGGAGAACTACTCCAAGATGCTGACCCTGGACGATGGTTCGTCGTACAACTACACGGACTTCCGGTTCGATGACCACGAGATCCCGGTTCCTTACCTCAACCTCGATACCCCGCTCCGCGTGGGTGCGGGTGCTGAGATCACGGATCCCGTGATCCTCGACTACCGCTACCAGTGGAACCTCCAGCCCACCGAGCGCATCACCGGTGAGAACGATGACTTCGCGGTCTTCGAGGACACTCGCGCAGCCGAGGCTGAGGCACCCGAAGTTGGTGGCGACATCACGATCTCGACATTCAACGTCCTGAACTACTTCACGACCCTCGGTGTCGACCTTTCCGGCTGTAGTGCCTATAGCGACCGTGAGGGCAGCCCGATTTCCGTTCGCGGTGGCTGCCTGGTCCGTGGAGCGTGGGATGCAGAGAATCTGGCACGCCAGGAAGGCAAGATCGTCACTGCAATCGAAGAGCTTGATGCTTCGGTTGTTGGCCTTGAAGAGATCGAGAACTCCGCCCCGTTCGGTAAGGATCGCGACGATGCTCTCGCCAACCTCGTTGATGCTCTGAACGCCAATGCTGGCTTTGACAAGTGGGCCTACGCCGAGTCCCCGGCTGACCTTCCCGAGGACGAGGACGTTATTCGTCTCGCCTTTATCTACCAGGTCGACGAAGTGACCCCGACCGAGGAATCGAAGATTCTCATCGGAGACGACGCCTTCCACAACGCGCGTGAGCCGCTGGGTCAGGCCTGGCAGGGACTCGACGATGCTGGTGAGCCGGTGGGTGAAGAGTTCGTGACCATCACCAACCACTTCAAGTCGAAGGGCTCCGGAACCGACGACGGCACCGGCCAGGGCAACGCCAACCCCGACCGCATCAACCAGGCGAATGCTCTTCTTGACTTCGCAGAAGCCGAGTACGCGGAGCATCCCGTGTTCCTCGTTGGTGACTTCAACTCCTACGGTGCAGAGGACCCGCTGCGGGCCCTCGAAGCCGACGGCTACGTGAACCTGCTTGCCGAAAAGAGCGAGCAGATCGGTGAGCACCTCTACACTTACACCTTCGATAAGAGGGCGGGATCGCTCGACCACATCTTCGCTTCCGAAACCGCTCACGACTGGGTTGTCGACACCGACGTGTGGAACATCAACTCCGTTGAGTCCGTAGGTATGGAGTACTCGCGGCACAACTACAACGTGACGAACCTCTTCGAGGCCGACATCGCGTTCCGCTCCTCCGACCATGACCCGATCAAGGTCGGCCTGGACGTCCCGGGCCTCAACGACATTGTTGTTGTCGAGACCGAGGCTCCGGCCTTTGCCGACAACGTCATCTCGATCCCGACCGTTGAGGGCGTTGAGTACCTCATTGACGGTGAGGTTGTGACCGGCGATGTGGAGATTACCGAGGATACGACGGTGACCGCTCGTGCTTTGGACGGCTACGAGCTGTCCGAAGGGTCTGCGACCTCGTGGACCCTCGAGTACGTTGCACCGGTCCTTCCGGACCCGAAGGGCAATGTCTTCTACGTCTCTGATGACTGGAACGGCGGCGACTTCGTTGACGCCTTCGCATACGGACGCATTGGCGACGAGGTCTACGCAGGTGACTGGGATGGTGACGGCTACGACACGCTCGCCGTCCGCCGCGGTAAGACCTTCTACGTTATCAACGAGCTCAAGGGCGGCGACGCCGATGCTGAGTTCAAGTACGGGCGCCTCGGTGACGAAGTTCTTGTCGGTGACTGGAACAACGACGGTACGGACACCTTTGGTGTTCGCCGCGGTCACACCTTCTACCTGAACAACGAACTCATTGGTGGTAACGCCGAGGTCGAGTTCAAGTACGGCCGCGACGGCGACGACGTTCTGGTCGGCGACTGGGATGGTACCGATGGCGATACGATCACGATCCGCCGTGGCTCCGTCTACTACGTCAACAACGAGCACCTCGGTGGCAACGCCAAGATTGTCTATAACTACGGTTGGGCAAGCGATGAGGCGCTCGCGGGTGACTTCGATGGCGACGGAATCGACACCGTGTCGATCCGCCGTGCGAACGTCTTCCACATCAACAACGCGCTCACGGGCGGCGATGCTGACCACGAGGTCAAGATCGGCCGCGCCAGCGACGCGGTCCTCATCGGCGACTGGAATGGTGACGGAGTAGATACTCCGATCCTCAACCGGGTTGTCCGCTAAGGATTCTTCACGAGTAAATAACACAATCCCGCCCCACCGAAATACTGGTGGGGCGGGATTGCTGGCTATCCCAGAAGCGATACCTGCGAAGTCACGGAAGGCGAAGACTTCTATGTAGGCCCGTTTCTGCTGCGCCGTAGTCGTTCCTCGAAGAGGCCACTGCTCCGAGGAAGGACTAGCTTAGTTAGTTCTTTGCCATGTGGCGGGCTGCCAACATGCCGAACACGGCGGCGGGACCAATTGTGGAGCCGGGGCCCGGGTAGGTGTGGCCCATAACGGAGGCAGTGGTGTTGCCTGCCGCATAGAGGCCCTCGATGATGGTGCCGTCCTCGCGGAGCACGCGGGACACGGTGTCGGTAATGACGCCGCCCTTCGTTCCCAGGTCGCCTGCCACCAACTTGTACGCCGTGTAAGGGCCCTTTTCGAAGACGCCGAGCGAGGAGTTCGGGCGAACCGTCGGGTCGCCGTAGTAGCGGTCGTAGGCCGAGTTGCCCCTGCCGAAGTCCTGGTCGATACCGGTGCGTGCGAAGCCGTTGAAACGCTCGACGGTTGCGCGGAGGTTACCCGGGTTGACGTTGATCTTCCGAGCCAGCTCGTCGATGGTCTTTGCCTTGTGGAGGAGACGGTTCTCCTCCATGCCCTTCACGACACCCGGCATGATCGAGAACGTCCGGAAGTAACGCTTGTTGTAGGGGCCGGCCGTCAGGAACCAGTAGTCGCCACCGCGGTCGTGATCAAGCATATGGTGCCCGAGATCAACATAGGACTCGGCTTCATTGGCGAAACGCTTACCCTGAGCATCGACGATCATTGAGTAGGGAAGTGCGCGCTCGCCCACGAGGAAGGACGGGTCCGCTTCCGCGCTGTAGGGGGCTAGCGAGCCACCCCACCAGGCGTCCTCCATGTAGTCGATAGCCGCACCGAGTTCCATCGCCAGCTCGATGGGTTGACCAACGTTACCGGGAGCACCCGAGGTATATCCCTTAACGTTCTGGTACTTCTGACGCCATTCCTGATTGGACTCGAAGCCGCCAGCGCCCAGCATGACGCCCTTGCGTGCGCGCAGAACGCGTTCACCAGCGCTGTCCTTGACGCGAACACCGACAACGCGTTCACCTTCCACCTCGAGGCCAACCGCCGGAGTGTTGAGGTACAGCGGAACCCTGCCCTTGATGAGAACGGCCTGGGCGAAGTGCGCCATGAGGGCGCCACCGATACCGGTGAGCTTCTTACCGGTCACCAAGCCGCCGAGGGTGCGGAACACGAACTCGGCTCCGCGAACAAAACCGGCCGGGGTCGACCAGGACCGCCCGAGCAACCACACGTCATCGGTGCGGATCGGTAGCGGCATCGCGTTGCGCTGCGTATCCGACCAGGTGCCATTCTTCTTCAGGTCAAAGTTTGTTGCTTCGATCGAGCGACCGATCTTGCCGCCCGGAAGCTCCGGGTAGTAGTCCGGATAGTCCTTGCCTCGCATGAATGACATGCCGTGGTTCTCGGCAGTGCGAACGAAGTCCTCAATGCCATCAACGTAGGCTTCGATTCGTTCCCGAGAGGAGGCAGGCCCGGGCTTACCGATTGTCTGCTCCATGTATTCAATAGCTTCTTCGCGCGAATCTCCCGCACGGTCGCGCTTCATAAGCGGGTTGTTCGGTAGCCACATGCCACCGCCCGACATAGCGGAGTTGCCGCCCCACTGGTCGGTGGACTCCACCATGACCACGCTCAGTCCCTCATCGATCGCCCCGAGAGCGGTCGCGAAGGCCGCGCTACCGCTGCCGACGACGACAACGTCGAAGACCTCATCCTGCTTTGCTGGCATTACGTCACCTCATTGTGTTGTGCTTCCCTAACCGGACATGGTTGTCCGGTTAGGTGTATGGTTCGATACTAATGAGGGAACTGCGTTTGTGCGAGTATTTTCTTGAAGAGATCCAAACCAGGCGTGAAGTCGCTGGACACGGGCCCACGAAACGTGACCTGATCGCGCCAAGGAAGGCGGGATAGCAACGGCTGAGAAAGCCGAACCGGGTCTTGGTCATGGTGTGACGCACGGTGAGAGAGCAACTGTTTGGTAGGTTCTTGAAGTAGTTCGGCCTTAACAAGTCCGGAATCGAGAGCGAGTGAACTGGTGGGTGCCTGAAATGGAGTCACCGAAGGGAGTCGGTATGGGGACACGCAAGCCGAACCGCGGGCCCGCCGTGACGGCTTCGAACCGTGCGGCGCTCATGTCGGCGGCGCGTTCCATCTTTGCTTCGAAGGGCTTAAGCGCACCGCTTTCCTCCATCGCCAAGAAGGCAGGCGTAAGCCAGGGAGTGCTGTACCGGCACTTCCGTTCGCGTATGGACCTGGTGGTAGCTGTCTTTGACGAGAATATGGAAAAGGTAGATCGGGCGCTCGCGGACAAGGCGGCGGACGAGCTCGGGTTCGATGCTGCGTGGCGAAAACTTGTCGAACTGACCATGAGCGACGTGGCTTTTATCGAAACTGCCGTGCACTCGAACACCGACCCCCGTATCCATCAACTCGGTGTTGATATTCGGAACATCCTCAACCCCCTTGTCGCGGAAGCCAAGGAAGCGGGCAGGTTGAAGGACGAGACGACGGTTGAAACGCTCTTCCTGGCGCTCCGCGCCATCTACGGCCTTGTCACAACGAACGGCGAGGGGATGGCACCGGTGGGGGACCAGGTCGCGGAGCTCCTTGCCGGACTGGGGCTCCGCGTTCGATAGCGGGGGCCGAGGAGACTCGTGGCCGGGTGGATCGGTGGCCGTGGCTTTACGAAGGCCTGTACGCCGACATGACCCATTGCAGAGCCAGCCTGTCGGGATTCTCCCTGAGCCGGAATGTGTCGCCGTCACGTTCCATGAGGTGCGGCCAGGGGCGCCATGCTGAGTGGTTTGTTTCCTCGAAGGAGTCGATGACTAGCCCGGTGTTGAGAACCGCGGTGAGGATTTCGCTGATCGAGTGATTCCACTCGTGGCTTTTTGTGTGCTGAATCCGGGGAGCGTGCTTGGCGTCGATGTAGCTGCCGTCGTCCTCCCAGGCTTGTGGGGCCCTTTGCTGGAAATAGGGTTGCTCGATTTTGAGCCCCTCGCTCACGTCCTCGCCGATTGCCATGAACATCGGGTGATCATCGCGGATGATGAACCGGCCGCCGGGCATTAGAAGGGAATGGACAACCCGTGCCCACTCGTCAACATCCGGGAGCCAGCACAGGACACCGAGGGAAGTGTAGACCAGGTCGAAATCCTCCGTGACGGCCCTCCGCGCGTCGTAAACATTTGCCTGAACAAAATCGATTTCTGCTCCGGCATGGCCGGCGATTCTGTTGGCGCGCCGGAGTGACTCGGGGGAGAGATCCAGTCCAATGACATGCTCCGCCCCGAGCCGTGCGAGGCTGATCGTGTCGGTTCCCAGGTGGCATTGAAGGTGAAGAACGGACTTCCCGGTCAGGTCACCAATGAGGTGTCAGTCTTGTGCGACTTCTGGGGTGATGTAGGCGGGATCGGGTACGAGTTCGTCAATCCCATATCCTGCTGCCTCGTGGAGACGTGCGCGATCATCCCAGTTCAACTGGTTTTCTCTGAACCATGATTCGTTGACCATCATCAGTCACCTCGTGGATAAATGCGGTAACCCGGTTTGGCGTGACCGGTGAAAGTTTCGTAGAACGCCTGAGCATCATCGGTGAGAAGATCAAGCCGCTGTGCGCCGCACCTGTCGTAGGCCTCTTCGACAAGCTTTCGGGCGATCCCGATACGACGATAGGCAGGGTGAATAATCAGCTGGGCAAGGTACCCCTGGGCAATACCGTCGGAGAGAGCCTGGGCGAAACCCGCAATTGTCCGTGTAACGCTATTGATGGCAACGGTGGTTGTCACCCCGGGTGCCGCGCACCCGACCTGAGCTACCTCCGGATCGGCGTATGTTTTCCAGCCCTCGCCGCGACACAGTGCCGATATTTGTTCCGCATGAGAGGGAACGAAATCAACGATCTCGATCGGCTGACTTTGAGCCCAATCATCGCGTTGAAAGAAGAGTGGATCGCGCGATGATTGGGGATCGGATGCGTCTGCCGAGGAAGATTCTGGGTTCTCGGTGGACGTTGCAGGAACGGCTTTTGTCTGCCCTGCTTGGGGAGTGGCTGGCGCCCGGACCGAGAACTCATCGCATTCAGGATCAAAGAAGGCTTGTTCGGCTAGGAACGTAGCGAAGTGGGCGAGTGAAAAATCGGTGCTGTTTGCGCCGGCGGGAATGGTGTAGTTAATGATCGCGGTAAGACTCTGGCCGGAACGGGTCACTGTGATCTGTGCCCGCGGCTCTGTGCCGTCCCGAATCTCGTAGGATCCGGGGGCCAGGCTCCCGTGTTCCGCAGCACCCGCACCGGGCGCAGAATCGAGGCGAATCATAAAAGTGGTGGCTGCCTCCATGAATCCAGCTTAGTGACAGGAATGATGCAAGGGGAGAGGCAACTTACAAGTCGACTGGGAGAGCCTACCTTCGGCCAACATGGTCGAGGGGCACCGCGGTTGCTGAAACCAGGGTCCATGGCAGTTTTGCTTGCGGGAGGAGTTGCAGGCGAAGGGTGGAGCCAGGGGTGGAAAACACAGCGGTAACAGGAAAGCCGCGATTTCTCGCGGCTTCACACTGTGCCTCCGATCGGCGTCGATCCGATGACCTTTCGATTTTCAGTCGAACGCTCTACCAACTGAGCTACAGAGGCTTATAAGATTGCCCGGCATAGCCGGGCAATCTGCGACCCTGACGGGACTTGAACCCGCGACCTCCGCCGTGACAGGGCGGCGCGCTAACCAACTGCGCTACAGGGCCAAAGAACACTGATGACCTAAGTCGTACCCCGAACGGGATTCGAACCCGTGTTACCGCCGTGAAAGGGCGGGGTCCTGGGCCGCTAGACGATCGGGGCCAGTCTTCCTGGTTACTGTCTCGGCTCCGTTTCCGTAACTTCGACAGCCAGATCAGCATACTGAGAAACTGACAAGAAATGCAAAGCGATACCTGTGTCCTTACTCACGGGGCGATTTGTCAGGAAATGTCTATCGAGTCGGGAGCTATCTCTGACTAGTCTGGGGACTATGAATTCCTTCGCGATCACCAGTGTTCTCGCCCGTGTCACGGACCCTGAGGACCCCGTTGAGGACCCCACGGAAGAAGGCACGGTCGACACTCCGCTAGGGGAGACGGTCGACCAGGCGGTGACGGTGACATTCGATGTCGTCAACGTTGTTCTTGCGACTCTCGTCGGCATAGTCATCGGCATTATTGTCGCGGTTCTTCTCGGGGCTATTGCCCAGATGATTGCTCGGCGGCACCCCATTGTGGAACCTTCGATTGGTCCGACCAGACGGCCCTTTCAGTTAACGCTGGCCCTAGTTGGTGGCTGGATAGCGTTCGGGATTAGGACCGAAGTGGGCGCCGGTGAAGTCGAGCCCGAATGGCGGACCCCGATCATCCACGCCGGGCTGATCCTGATGATCTTGGCGGCCACGTGGTTTGTGGCCAGTATTGTGGTGGGCTTCGAAGCGGCGGTGGTCAAACACGTTGAGCGGACCGGCACAAAGCGGGCGAAACGAATTCAAACCCAGTTCCAGATTGTGCGCCGAGTCCTCGTTGCAGTGATCTGGACCCTCGGCATCGCCGGTGTTCTTATTACGTTCCCGACGGCCAGGGCGGCAGGCGCGTCGATTCTTGCCTCCGCCGGTATTATCTCCGTGATCGCCGGTCTCGCCGCCCAGTCCACGCTCGGTAACGTGTTTGCTGGCTTGCAGGTGGCGTTCTCCGATTCGCTCCGCGTTGACGATGTTGTCATCGTCAACGGCGAATACTGTGCCGTTGAAGAAATCACGCTGACCTATGTTGTTGTCCGAGTCTGGGACGGTCGGCGAATCATCGTGCCTTCCAGCAAGCTCACAACGGAAGCGTTCGAGAACTGGACGAGACGCGATCCCCTCATGATGGGGAAGGTGTACTTTGACCTGGACTGGCGGGTTCCCGTTGATGCGATGAGGTCCGAAATGAACAGGGCCCTTGAATCAACAGAACTCTGGGATGGTAGAACCGCTGTCCTTCAGGTTGATTCGGCCGAGAATGGTCGAGTGCGCATTGCCCTTCTGGTGTCGGCAAAGGACTCTCCAACTCTCACGGACCTGCGTAACTTTATTCGCGAGCACATGGTCAAGTGGATCCAGAAGAGTGTGCCGCGGGCGCTTCCCTACGAGCGTCACCTGTACGCAACGATCGACGATCTGACGAAGGCAATCAGTGAATACCCGGACCCGGAAACCTTTGTGGACCAGGAAGAGGAACCGATCCCTCCCAGGCCGAAGCGCGCCCCGCAGTCAACCGACCTGGAGGAAACCGTGGTTCTGCCCACAAACTACCTGCCGTTCCGGAAGCCCATTACCGAACGTTCCCCGCTCGAACTTTCGGAAGACGAACTGTCAGCGACTCCCATAACCGCCGGTGTTTCTACCTCCCAGGTGCGACCCGGCCACGAAGCATCGATCTTCAGCGGCTCACCCGAGGCTGAGGAACTCGCTAAGGCTTTCGCCGGGCCCGGTGAGGACGCTATCGCGGAACGCGAACAGAGAGCTTCACAACGGAACGCAGTGGACGGCGATGAGACCCTGGACGAGAATCAAGAAGAAACTGCCGGCTCGATAGACTCCGACGAGAACGCAAACCCGGATGACACCGAGCAGAAGCAGCCCGGCACTCCCGCGGCAGCTACCGTAACCTCGGCAGGACCGGCGAAAGCTAGCGCTAACTTCACCGACGAAACGACTGAACAGGAGCCCGTTTCCGATCCCGCCGCCGAGGCGGAGGAACAGGCACCCGACGAGGAAGACGAGAAGAAATGACCGAACAGAATTTCCTGACACTGACCGAGGGCGAATGGCGCGAGCGTCTTGATCCCATGTCGTACAACGTCCTGCGCGAAGCCGGCACCGAGAGACCAGGAACGGGCCGCCTGCTGAACGAGGAGCGAACCGGATCGTATGCATGTAAGGCTTGCGGAGCCGAGCTCTTTGCTTCGGGCACCAAGTTCGATGCTCACTGCGGATGGCCGAGCTTCTACGAAGCAAAGGACGGCGCTGTGACCTTCATTGAGGACCGCACTCTTGGGATGGTCCGCACCGAGGTTCGTTGCGCCACCTGCGATTCGCATCTGGGCCACATCTTCCCCGATGCTCCGCAGACCCCGACCGGCAACCGCTACTGCATGAACTCGGTGTCGCTTACGTTCGAGCCCTCGGATGGTGGTGAAGTTGTCGAGGGATAGCATCCGCGTCCTCTCGCTCAACCTCCAACAGGGCAAACCCCGAGAGAACTTCGTGGAAGGGCTTCGCGAACTCGGGGAGCTCGAACCCGATGTTGTCCTCGTCCAAGAGGCCGACAAGGGCTCCCTATTCTCCGGCAGGGTGGACCACACCGGCCTGGTGGCGGCCGCCTGCGGCCTTGGTCATCACGCGTTTCTCCCCGGGAGGAGCACGTGGGCAACAGTCCTGCCGCTCGTCAGCCCACAGGGTAGGAAGATCGGGGAGCGGGGAACCGGAATCGGTATAGCTTCCCGCTTTCCGGCCACGTGGCATGCTCACCCACTCAACACAAACAGGCCGCTTCACCGCATGAGGGGCATGACGGTGGACATGGACCAGCCCCGCCAGGTCCTTGCCGGGGTTCTGGATTGCGATGAGAAAACCCTCACGGTGGCAACCACGCACCTGTCCTGGCAGTTCGGCGTTGGTGTCGACCAGCTCCGACAAGCCGAAACCTTCCTGCAGAACCTCCCGGGGCCGCGGGTGCTCGGTGGTGACTTCAACATGAGGAAAAACGCCTCGATCTGGCCCAGCCTGGTGGACGGCCCAACCTATCCAGCCCACGAGCCCACGTTCCAGATGGACTACATCGTCTCCGACCTCATCGCCACAAACACCTCAATCCACAAGTTTTCGTTTTCTGACCACCGAGGCGTTCTCGCAGAAGTATCGCTCAGGTAAGTTCCCAAATCACTGGGCAAGGCTCACTTGATCCGCCGTCCTGGGGTGAATCTTGTTTCGCTGTCCCCAAAATGTCCCCATGTACGATGCGAAGCTTCTGGATGTCTCCAAAATCTCCCCTTTCGCGATGCTTTTCTCCTGTCACGTGAACGTCTCTGGCAAAGCAATCTCCGTTGGGTCCATACTGGCGGGGTGAAGAATGTTTCTGCCATGTTACTGTCGGGCCTATCCCAGTACGTGGGCGCCTCGATTGCCGTCGGCCTCTTCACGATCGTTTCCGGCCTCTCCGTCGGGTGGGGGAGGATCGCTTTCGCCGCCATTCTCCTGCTACTGTGGCGACGCCCCCGGTCCTACCCGGACAAGGGCAAAGCCGTGCTTTTCGGCTTGGCGCTCGGGGGCATGAACCTGCTGTTCTACCTGTCAATTGCCCGTATTCCTCTTGGCACCGCCGTTGCTCTCGAGTTCCTTGGCCCCGTTGTCCTCGCCGCGACGGCACGGACGAAGCGAACGACCGTTGCGATTCTCTTCGCGTTTCTGGGCGTTTTCTTGATCTCCTGGATCGGCCTTGACCCCAATGAGCCTGGCGTGGCCCTCGGTATTGGCTTTGCTCTTGCCGCAGGTGTCGCGTGGGCGTTCTACATGACTCTGGGAAGCCGAATGGCGGGGAAGCCCAACAACGTTGACGGACTGGCTATCGGCATGGCAGGGGCGGCTCTTGTCTACAGTCCTTTGGCGCTCGGGGAGTTCATCGAGGTCAAGCCCGATGTGGCATTCTGGCTGACACTCGCCGGGGTTGCCGTGCTCTCCTCCGTCGTTCCCTACGTTATTGACCAGCTTGTTCTGCGGGACGTACCTGCAACGATTTTTGCCATTCTGAACTCGATTCTTCCCGCCATGAGCATGGTGGTGGGTCTCGTCATGCTGCAGCAGGTACCGACCTGGGGTGAGGTTGCCGGACTGGTCTGCGTATCGATCGCGGTCCTCATTGCGACATATCGACCAAAGCCCCCAAAGCTTGTAGAACGGTAAAAACTAACCCTGCAAATTGGCTAATTTTTGGATAATTTTGGATATTTGTGCAGGTGAATGCGGAAATTCGTGAAGTAAGCCTCTAGTGTGTTCTCCGGTGGAACTGTAAATCGTAGCTTCCCAAATTCAGGAGGTACATACACATGGGTATCATCGGAACAATTGTTGTTGGCGCCATCATCGGCGTCCTTGCTCGCATCCTCATGAAGGGCGATCAGAACCTTGGTGTCATCTGGACTGTAATCCTCGGTGCTAGCGGTGCCGCACTTGGCTGGTGGCTCGTCGAAGGCCCCATGGGCTCTGATTCGACCATCCTCAAGTGGATCGTCTCAATCGTCATCGCAATCCTTCTCATTTCCGCCTACCTGGGCATTACCAACAGGGGTGCACGCAGGTAACGGCGAAAAGCGCGTCAGCGCGAACTAAGTAGCGCGAGGATAACCTCGCAAAACTGTGGGAGCGGGTCGGGAAACCGGCCCGCTCCCATATGTTCGCCAACGGGTCGTGTCCTAAGCTCTCAAAGCATGCCGACAAGGATATTCCCCTGCAGGACAAAGGGCTGCAGAGAATAACAACACACTTTCTGACACTTCACCCACACTTTCTGAGTTCTCACCCGCGAGTGCGGGCCAAGACCAGTTCGCGAAGTACTTCTGGGCCGTTATCTGGATGCGTCGAGCGAGTGCCCGGTGTGGGGATGGGAGTGGCACATGGGTTGCACATTCCCCAGGAAGCCTTTCCCCCGGTAAGCAAATTGTTGCTATACCGGGGGAAAGTGGGGTAGGCCCCGTGGGATTCGAACCCACAACCTACGGATTAAAAGTCCGGAGCT
>NZ_JBQCYC010000012.1:0-71345 GCF_052087705.1 Flaviflexus sp.
GACATGGTTCTGCTCCCTATGTATACGGTCATTGTTCTCGACCGAGTGTAGCCCCGGACCCTCACAACTTCCTGCATGAATTAGCCATGAGCGGAGCGACTGTAACGAGTCAACGCGTCGTTCCCACGGGTTGCTCGGTGGCTGGTGCCACACCAATGGACTCGCGTTTGCTATTCTTATGACAATCGTTCAGCCCGCCCCGTCTTGGGAGCGGGCTGGATCTCTTTTCGCATGAGAACGGTAAGAGACGCCGGGCCACAATTCGCCTGGCCACTTGTGTTTATTGTGCCTAACTCTCACTTACCTCTTTGGAGAGCACGTGGCGGGCGGCAGACCCGAAGATCTGCCGCCCCACGCATTAGTTGAGCTAGTTGCTCAGCAGTTGATTGATTTAGGCACCGGCGATACCGTCAGCGATTGTTGTGAGCAGGATCGAAACCGAGATTGATCCCGGGTCCTTGTGGCCGAGGCTCCGTTCGCCCAGGGACTTGGCCTTGCCGACCTTGGCGATCATGTCCTTGGTAGCTTCGGACCCCTGCTCTGCAGCGTTCGCTGCGGCACGGGATGAGGTAGCGAGACCCTCCGAGATAGAAGCACGGGCCGCTTCGGCTGCAGGAATAAGAGCATCAAGCATGGTCTTCTGACCGGGCTCTGCCTTGCCGCGGGCCATGACTTTCTCAACCGCCGCTTCAAGACCCGCAGCATATCCCTCAGCATCCATCTCTTCACCACCGAGCGCCTTGGCTGGGGCACGGAACATGGTGCCGAAGACGGCTCCGGAGGCTCCGCCGGAGGTGCTCAGAACCGCCATTCCGACTGCCTTGAAGGCATCACCGACAGTTGAAAGTTCGGCATCCTTGAGCGCCTCAAGGCCTGCTCCGAAGCCTCTGGACATGCCGGTGCCGTGGTCACCGTCGCCGGTGGCACGGTCTGCTTCACCAAGCAGTTCCTTTGCGTCGACAATGGCCTGGCAGGCCTGGGTCAGGATTGTGCGGAGTTGTTCTGCGTTTACTGTATCTGCCATGTATCAGCCCTGCGTGTAGGGGACGGACTCACAGGGAGCTTCGAGGAGCTCTTCGATTTCGTCGGTGAGCTTGAGGAGCGTGAGCGAGAAGCCTGCCATGTCCTGCGAGGTGAAGTGCGCACCGATATCGGTACGACCAACGGTGATGCCCTTCTCCTCGAGAAGTTCTGCCACCTTGCGGTAGACAACAAGCAACTCCATCTGAGTCGTCGCACCCAGGTTGTTAATCATCACAGCAACCTTGTCGCCTGACTCAAACGGGAGGTCCTCGGTGATCATGTTGACCATCTTGACTGCGAGGTCATCGGCCGACATCATCGCCGAGCGCTCAACACCCACCTCGCCGTGCATACCAAGACCGATCTCGATCTCGTCATCACCGAGTTCGAAGGTGCGCTTACCGGTGTCGGGGAGAACGCCTGCACGCACGGCAACGCCGATCGTGCGGGTGTTGTACTGAACCCGCTCGGTTACGGCAGCGGCCTCTTCGAGGGAGAGTCCCTTGGCGCAGGCTGCGCCAGCAGCCTTCACAACGTAGAAGGCACCACCGATTCCGCGGCGGCCCTCGTAGTCATCGGTTGCGACATCGTCGCGTACGAGGACGGTCTTCGACTCAATGTCGGAGTCGTCTTCAGCGAGCTCGGCTCCCATGTCAAAGTTCATGACGTCGCCGGCGTAGTTGCCGTAGACAATCAGAACACCTTCGCCAGCATCGGCGGCCTCGATGGCTTCCTGAACGTGCTGGGGTGCAGGGGCTGCGAAGATATCACCAGAAACGGAGGCGTTTGCGAGGCCGGGGCCAACGAAGGCACCGTACATGGGCTCGTGTCCGGAGCCACCGCCAACGACCAGGCCGACCTTGCCCTGTTCGATCTTGGTGCTGCGGATAACCCGAGATCCAGGGTCGCGAGCAAGCAGACCGTTGGAGATCGCGACGAGTCCGTCAAGAGTCTCATCCACGATGTTGTCGGGACTATTCATAATCTTTTTTGCCTTGGGCATGACTACCTCATTGTTGTCAGGTTTCCGAGTAGCCAGGGCACGGCCACCCGACACGTTAACGACGTGCTGTCCTTCACACTACAACGGGTTACACGTCTAGGCGAGCGCCCGCACACTCGCCCACTTCAGGTCTCAATTCCGCGAAATATCACCCTTTACCAAGCATCACGAAACGGCTAGATCAGCCGACCTTTGAGCGATTTAGATGCTCATCTCTTGCATGCCCAATAGCGGCCGCTAGACTTCTCCGACCTCCAAGACATAGAAAGATTTTTCGAACCATTCCGATCGCACAGTCGATAGAGTCATAGCAACGGCTCTATACCTCCACCATTCAATACTTGAGGAATTTAAATGGCTCGAGAAATCTCTCTCTTTAACACCTATCACCAGAAAGAGAATCGGGTTACGAACTACATCGGTCTCATGCTGAAGCTCCTTTACGAAGAAGACGCAATCGCCTTCCGGAAGGCTGTCAACATTCTGCTAAACGACAGTTGGGTTGAAGTTGGCCCCGTGTTCCGCCAACAGACCCACATCGCAAGCTCAGTTCCAGACCTAACAATTGAGCAGAAACGCTTCACGGTCCGGTTTGAAATTAAGCTCTCAGATTGGTTCACCAGGCCTCAGATATCCGCCCACGTTAACGGAATGCCGGACGTTGTCGAAGATGACATTTCAGTTCTCGTTCTGCTATCCCCGGAGGAAATTAAGCCTGAAGAAAGATTTACCGAAGAGGCTGAGCAGGCGGCCAAGCGCGGCATTCAAGTCGTTTCCACGACTTTCCAAAAGCTTCTGGAATCGATATAACGCAACCCAGCATCATCAACCGGTTCCCTCAACTCACTAATATCTGAGTTTGAGGATTTCCTCAACGAAGAGGGCCTCATTCCCAAGTGGCAAAGGATCCTCGACGTCGTCAATAGTGGTCGACTGTTCCACGAAATCGAAAATTACAACGTCTACTGCTGCCCGGATACACCTGGAGCATACTCGCATAAACGAGCAAAATACTTAGGCGCCTACAAAGACAAGATGGTCTCGCTGGTGGCGGAGATCGAAGGCGTTGTTATTGTCAGCCTTGACAAAAACAGAAGCTCAGCACGAGCGTCAAACATTCACTGCCATCGATTACTCCCGCCGCAATTGCACAGCTCGAGCAACGGGCTTTAGAGTTCGTCAGCGCGAATAGCGAGCGACGTGCAGAACTACAACACTACGATCTACAAGTTTTCATTCTCGCACCAGTGGAGTCAACCGAATTCCATAAAGATAGCCCTGGTGGCATGTTCGGATCAAAACGCTACTTCCGCGATATCCCGAAGGAAGTCACCAACGCAAAGGAACTCGCAACTTTCCTCTACGGCAAGGGGTGGTCGGAGTGGGATCTCATAGCACCGTGAGACGCTACCAACCCACAGATGAATAACAGAGAATTCTGGCCTGCTTATTCATAACGGCTCCTGACACCAAACAAAAGTGGGCCTCCCCTGACTGCAAGGGGAGGCCCAACTAGATGGAAGGAGTAATGGTCAGATTACGAAGCTGGTAGTTACGGGAGGGGAACTAGGGAACGAGGATGCCTCGTCCGATAAGCCTGCCCTGGTCAAGATCGTTGATGGCATCGTCGAATGCATCAAGCGGATAGACGGCGGTGGTCAGGGAAATCTTGCCTTCTGCCGTGAGTGTCATGAGTTCAACGAGGTCCTGGTAGGTTCCCACCAGGTTGCCAATAACGTTAATCTCCTGGGAGATGATGTCGATAGTTAGCAGGTCGACGTTACCGCCGTAGCCGATGACGTAGTAGTCTCCCCTGCCCTTAAGCATTCTGGGGCCAACCTTCTCCATTCCTTGTTCACCAACAAAGTCGAAGACAACGTCGGCTCCGCCGCCGGTGATCTCCTTAACCTTATCCAGTGTGGCTTCATCGTCACCCGAGAGAACGGTTTCATGGGCACCGAGGCTCTTGGCAAGCTCGAGGGCCTTCTCGGAACGATCAACAACGGTGATGTGTGCCGAGGTGAGTGCAACGAGGGACTGAATACCAATATGGCCGAGTCCGCCCGAACCAATGACAACGGCATGGCTTCCAGGAAAGAGCCACTTCACGGCCTTCCTTACCGCGTGGTACGCAGTAAGGCCAGCGTCCGCGAGCGCAGCGATGTCCTTGGGCTGGAGAGAAGCATCGAGCTTAACGACGGCTCGAGCATTGGTTTTGAGGAACTCTGCCATTCCACCGTCTGAGTTGAGGCCAGGGAAGCTTGAGTTCGAGCAGTGCGAGTCCTGTCCCGCACGGCAGGCTGGACACAGCCCGCACGTGACGAGGGGGTGCATGATAACGGTGTCGCCAACACTGACGTTGGAGACGGCGCTTCCGACTTCTTCTACCCAGCCAGCGTTTTCGTGGCCGAGGATGTAGGGGAGGTCGGGGTTCTGGATCGGGGCCCACTGGCCTTCGATGACGTGGAGGTCTGTACGACAGAGACCGGCTGCGCCGACTTTGACGATGACATCCCAAGGCCCTGTGACCTTTGGATTGTCGACTTCATCAAGGGACGGCATTTTCTCGTATTCGTGAATTCTTACGGCTTTCATTGCACGCTCCAGTTTTCTGTGTCTGCATTGACACGCGGTACGTGCAAGTGTGGTAGCGGTCACTACTCAAGTCAATAGTTCAACTAATTCGTGCAGGCCACTTTCAACATCGGAGAGCAAACACGAAGGCAAGAGTCACTTCCCTCGTACTCAAGCCAACCAACGGAGGAATGCAGACTCCAACGAGGGCAATTGCTCAGCCGACCAAAATTCCAAAACGGTCAGTGAACTACATGAAATGAACGACGGACCGGGAAGGCCCAGCTTCGAAGGACGCTTCGAAAGGAAGCAATGTCGGAACTACCGAGAGAGCCGAGATTGTCAGCCTTCCCGCACGAGCAGGTAAGGGTTATTGCTTGGCCGTTGCGCTCGGCCAGTAGTACGCATCGGTTGTTGGTCGCGCGCCGAAGATCGCCTGACCAACGCGAACAACGTTCGCGCCTTCTTCGATAGCGATCTCGTAATCGCCCGACATTCCCATGGACAGTTCACCTGGACCAATAAGGGCCGGATCTCGATCCCGCGCCGCGTCCCGCAATCTGCGGAGTAGCTGGAAGCACGTTCGCACCGCTTCCTTGTCGTCGGAGAAGATTGCGAGTGTCATCATCCCCTTGACGTTCAATGTTTCAAAACCCCTGAGCGCCTCCAGCATTCCCGGAACAGCATCGGGCTCGAGTCCGTACTTTGACTCCTCACCCGAGGTGTTGACCTGGACGTATACGTCGAGGCTCCGCCCTTCCATTTCCAACCTACGGTCAAGAGCTTCGGCAACACGGAGGGAATCGAGTGCATGAAACTCGCTAGCGAAAGCCGCAACGTCCTTGGCCTTGTTGGTTTGAAGGTGGCCAATGATTGACCACTTCACATCCTCATCGATCAGGTTGGCGTGCTTACGCTTTGCCTCCTGGACCTTGTTCTCCCCCAGCTGGTGAGCACCAGCAGCAATAGCCAGGCGAATGCGCTCCTCAGGAACCGTTTTAGAAACCGGGAGGAGCCTAACTTCCGAAGCATTGCGACCTGCTCGCTCCGCCGCCCGTTCAATCTTTGCCCGCACCGCGGCAAGATTTTCGCGGAACGCTTCGACCGTGTTTGCTGTCGGAAACTCCATGACACCACTCTCCCGTTGGAATACTGACCCCATCTATTGTGCCACTCCGGGATTTCCACGGTTCTTGGCAGTTCGACTACGGACTTTTTCAATCTTGTCCATCACTGCCCAACCAAAGCAGGAACACGGCCCCTCCACCGTGTGCAAAATCTGCAAGAGACTCTTTCACCCGCCGGCGATCAGATAGAAACATATCGGTTTAGTTATTCCGGGGCCGCAACACCAGGATTTTTCCACCGGGAGAAACTAGCTAATTGGCAGCGTTTACCAAAGCTAAACCATTGCGGTGACGCACTGTATAAACTTTCACCTTGTGCATTCTTGCAGTCAGTGCAATTATGAATCTCGTGCAAAAGTCAGAGCCCGGACTCCGGGAAAGAAAACGCGAGGCGACAACTGCGGCGATTGAACATGGCGCAGTGGATGCTGTTGAGGAACTCGGATACGACGACACCACGGTGGATGAGATCTGTCGCCGCGCCGACATCTCCCCGAGGACGTTCTTTAACTACTTCCCCTCCAAGGACGCCGCTATTGCCGGCCTGCCGCTAACCGTTGCTGGAACGGACGGTGTCGACGAGATTCTCGCCGACACGTCGCAGCCGATCGTTATTCGCCTCGCAAGCATTGTCGAACTCGCACTCACACCAGAACTTCTTCACGATGACCTGACTCGCCGCAGGGGCCAGCTTCTTAAGAAATACCCGCAGTTGCACGAATTCCATCTGGCCGGGATCAGCGCATACATCTCTGAACTATCGGCCCTCCTGACCGATCGGCTTACCAGTCACCCGGAGGAAAGAAGCATCAACAGCGGGCTTGCTGTTGAGAACGAAGCCCACCTGACCGTGGAGCTCGTTGGCACTGCCCTCCGATACACCATTCGTTGCTGGGTCGACCAGCCTCCCACTGATCCTCATGCCTGGTCGGATGACCTGAAGCAGGCTCTCGACTTTATGTCTCTCATTCTTCGACGGAACTCATGAACACCACACCTGAAACAGATAAGCGGGCTGTCCACCTCGTTTTCTTGGGGCTTTTGACGGCAATGTTTGCCTCATCGCTCGATCAGACGATTCTTGGCACGGCCCTGCCCACGATCGTTGGCGAACTCAACGGAGTTAACCACATGCTGTGGGTGACCACCGCCTACATTCTTGCCGCGACTATTACGATGCCGATCTACGGCAAGCTCGGCGACCTCATTGGTCGCAAGTCGCTCTTCATCTTCGCCCTCGGACTTTTCCTTGTCGGCTCGATCATTGGCGGGCTTTCCCCCACCATGAACTGGCTGATTGCTGGCCGCGCCGTTCAAGGCCTTGGTGGCGGCGGGCTCATGATCCTGTCGCAGGCAATCATCGCCGACGTAATCCCGGCCCGCGACCGCGGTCGCTACATGGGAATCATGGGTGGCGTTTTCGCCATCTCTTCCGTTCTCGGACCGATCCTCGGCGGCTGGTTCACCGAAGGTATTGGATGGCGTTGGGCCTTCTGGATCAACATCCCGCTCGCCATCATCTCCATCGCCGCAGCCTGGGCGTTCCTCAAGATCCCCAAGAGGGAGATGCCGGAAGGTACTAGGCTTGACGTTGCTGGCATGGTCACCATGGCCATCGCCGTCACCTCGATTGTTCTCGTCACCTCGTGGGGTGGCACCGAGTACGACTGGAGCTCCCCGACGATCCTCGGTCTTATCGCTCTCGCAATCGTTGCCTCACTAGCTTTCATCGAGGTCGAGCGCCGCGCGGTAGAGCCGATCATCCCGCTCCACCTGTTCAAGAACAAGAACTTCAACCTGGCAACCGCCGCCGGTCTGTTCATTGCCGTCGCTATGTTCGGTGCAGTCGCCTACCTACCCACCTACCTTCAGATGGTTAACGGCCTATCGGCAACGAATGCTGGTCTTCTTATGCTGCCGATGATGGCGGGGGTTCTCCTTACCTCGATCGCCACCGGTTTCCTCGCGTCGAAGACCGGTCGCTATAAGTGGATGCCGATCGCTTCGACTCTCGTTGTTGCCGGAGCCATGGTTCTCCTGTCCACCATGCAGCCCGACACCTCAACTCTCGTGTTCAGTATCTACCTGTTCATCTTTGGTTTCGGCCTGGGACTTGGCGCGCAGATCCTTGTCCTGATCGTCCAGAACACGTTCCCGAACGCCATCGTTGGTACAGCAACAGCCGCAAACAACTTCTTCCGTGAGATCGGTGCTTCTCTCGGTGCCGCAATCGTCGGCGCCCTGTTCACCTCAAGGCTCACCGCCCTCCTCACGGAGCGTATGCCGGTGGAGGCCATGCAGGGTGGCTTCAGCCAGAACTCGCTTACCCCGGCGGCAGTCGCGGAGCTTCCCGCTCCGATCAAGGATGTCATTGTCTCGTCCTACAACGACTCCCTGGCACCCGTGTTCCTGTACCTCCTCCCCCTCATGCTGTTCGCCACGATCATCCTGTTCTTCATCAAGGAAGAGCCGCTGGCTACCAGCATCGACGGTCAGGTCGCCCATGCCCTCGCAGACAACGCAGACCAGGAAGCCGACCTGCTCTCCCGGGAAGCGGGAAGCGCAACCCCGATCGGATTCTCCGGCACCTCAGCAATGGACAGTGGAACGCCCACCGAGCTCGGCCAGGCCGACACCCCCACCAGCAACTGATTGGAAACAATCAACGCCTGATAGGGCACTTTCAATCACTGATTGAACACGATCAACGAGACAGAACTGAGTAACGGGTGCCACCACGACAGGGCACTCCAAACGAAACAGTGCGGGGCGTTAATCCCGAATGTTCAGTCTGGGACATTGCCCCGCGAAGAATGAGTAACCGGTGGGTTCACGTCGAAAGACCTGGACCCACCGGTTATCTCTATCCACCCTTCAGCGATAACCAGCACCTGCTACAGAACGCACCCACGACAGCACGCACCTTCTATGGGCACACCCGCCAAGCTCTAGCGATCCTCAACTCTTAGATTCTGCCCGAGGTGCGGAGCCTCAGGAGGGTCGGAGTTTCAGGAGGGGCACAAGCTCAGGAGGATCATCTAGGCCCTATCTGCTTCCTTCGCCTCGGTTGCGAAGAAGGAGATTTTCCCGTCCTGCTCGAGTACGGCAAGTCGAATATCGCTCATCTTCTCAAACCCTGATTGCCGGCCAGCACTGAGCAGTTCGGCAGCCGATACTCGCTGGTGTCTCATCGCCCGAGTATGTGCCACACCGTCGGAAACGAGAACGACGGGTGGCCCTTCTAGGGCCTTGCTGGTCTTTGGCCAGTGGGATACAACGAAGGTGAATCCCACTGCGAGAAGAGCAAAAGTACCGACGGCAACAAGGCCGCCCGTGAGTGTGCGGTCCTCACCAGTGATTGCCTGCTGGATCAAATCCCCCATGCAAATAAACAGCAGTAGGTCAAAGGATGACAGTTCGCCAAGGGTCGCTCTGCCGGTTGCTTTTGTGAGGAGCCAGAGAACAAAGAAGGCAATAACTGCTTTAATGATGATTTCCATTAAGTAGTGCCCCTTAGAGTGGTGTAGCCGCATGGTGGTCGTGTGCGTTATTGCTGACACGAGCGCGGTCACCGTGGGATCCTTCGAGAAAGCTCACTAATTCTCACTCGAAAGGACATCGCCACGGACTGGCAGACCCGCCAGGACTGGCAGGATCTCTGGCGCACCTCCGCTAACTAACCCAAATGCCGGGCCCTTTGCCTACGATGAGTAATGGACCCGGCACCACCGGGAATGCCGAGACCGGCCCAGCTGGGCCGGTCAACGAACAACGCGGGGCACCGGACCCGGATAACGGCGTGGTTTGAACCGGACGGCAAGAACCACGTAGAAGACTGTAAGCACCGCTTTCAAACAGCCCCGCTGTCCCAAGAACTATCTACTCAACCTACGAAAGAATGCACCGATGAGCTTATCTGGCCTGATCCTCGACTTTGGAGGCGTGATTGTTCAATCCGCCAAGGGAGAAGGATGGGAGGAGAAAGTCACCGATCTCATCGGGGGCATTCTGCACGGTACAGACACCGATACTGTTTCACCGACTGACGCGGACGTGAATGCGACCAGGTCACCGCTCGTTACTCGCGAAACAATTGTTGCCGATGTCGTTGCTGGCGAAACGGCAGTGAAGCTTCTGCGCAACGCGATGTCCCGCCCTCGCTTCCCCAAAGAAGTCAGCCACGAATCATACGTTCTCGACTTCATTGCAGCCGACTGGCCTGATGAAGCGCGGGAACTCCTTCAGCCGCACGCCTCAGAGATTTGCTACTCCGTTGGTATCAATCAGGAGATCCGCACCCTCCGCACCGGCATCCTTGAACTCCTTGCCTGGTGCAAGAAAACCGGCATTCCCGTTTCGATCGCATCGAACGCCCTCTCCGGGCAGGTGCACCGCGATTTCCTCGCCGAGCACGGCCTATCCGATTACTTTTTTGCCGAAATCTACTCCGATGAGGCGGGAGTAAGGAAACCCAATCCACAGCTGATCTTGCAGGCGGCAGAAGCCATTGGCATTCCCGTGGATCAGTGCTGGTACGTTGGCGATCGAATCGACAGGGATGTTCTGTGTGGCGTTCGCGCCGGGGTTGGCGCCACGGTTCTCACTCCAGTGCCCGGCGCCTCCACGAGGCCCTTCACCGTTCTGGCTGAACCCACCTATACCTTTGACAATCCCGCTGGTCTCCTCAACCACCTCCAAGGACTCTCCTCATGACAACAGCCATTAACTCCGTTGAACTCCGGTCCATTGCCGAAGGCGCCGCACGCTCGGTTGGCGACTACCTTCGCAAAGCCTTCCGCGGCGTCATGATCGTTGATCAAAAGCGGGACCAGCACGACCTCGTTACCGAACACGACCGCGCCTGCGAAGAGATGATTTCCACCTATATCCGCGAGCACAATCCCGGCGCCATTCTCTTCGGAGAAGAAGCCGGTCGCATTGACGCTGAAGGTCCGGCCACCTGGTACATCGACCCGATCGATGGCACCTCAAACTTCGTTCAGGGCCTCGCCTTCTTCTGCTGCTCCATCGGAGTCGAGGTTGACGGTGAGATCGTTGCCGGCGCTGTTTATGACCCGATGGCTAACAACATGTTCTCGGCGGATGAAAACGGCGCCTATCTCAATGGTGAGACACTCAAAACCAATCCAGCCCTCCCAGCAGGTGCCGCCACTGTTATCACCGGCTACCCCACAGCCAAAGATCTAGAAATTGATGGCGACGAGTTCGCACTCGGGGTATTCAATTCCTTGGTCACTGATTTCTCCTCGGTTCGCCGAACTGGCTCGGGAGCACTCAGCCTTTGCCACGTAGCGACAGGATGGACCGACTCTGCCTTTGGATCTTCGGTGAACCCGTGGGACGTTTCGGCCGCAATGCTCGTCATCCGCCAGGCCGGCGGAACGTACCAGGACATTCGCTATTCAGAAGAAAACGGACGCGACCACCTCGCTCCTGGCTACATTGCCTACGGCCCCGGGGGCACCTACCCCACGCTAACCAAGGCACGTGAGGATCTGATCAAGAACAGGCAGCGATAGTTACACTTGCTCGAGGCGGCTCTCATAGGCGCCAACCATACGTTTGAGAGCCACCCAGTGGTGTCTTTCAGAACCTAGCAATCGTGCCTTTAGGAGCCACAGGGTGGCCCCTCTCGGAGCCAGTAAAATCCCGAGCGGAGTAGTGCCCCTTAGAGTGGTGTAGCCCCCGGGGTGGTCGTGAGCGTCGTTGCTGACGTGGACGCGGTCACCGTGGGATCCTTCGAGAAAGCTCTCTACTTCCCACTCGAAAGGACATCACCACGATGACCGCTCCTCATATTATCGACCCTGCAGGCCTGCTCCGCGAAGCCCTCGCTGAAGCATCCCCGGATCTGATGCGAGACCTGCTCCAGACCATGATCAACGCCCTGCTCTCCGCCGACGCTGATGCCGTGGTCGGCGCCGAATGGGGCAAGCCCAACCCCGACCGGATCACCCAGCGCAATGGCTACCGCCACCGCCCCTTAGACACCCGGGTCGGCACCGTCGACGTCGCTATCCCGAAGCTCAGGTCGGGCACGTATTTCCCTGCTTGGCTGATCGAGCGCAGGAAACGGGCCGAGACCGCACTGATCACGGTCGTGGCTGACTGCTACCTCGCCGGAGTGTCCACGCGGCGGATGGATAAGCTCGTGAAAACGCTCGGCATTCACTCCCTGTCGAAGTCTCAGGTCTCGCGCATGGCCACCGAGCTCGACGAGCACGTGGACCAGTTCCGCCACCGGCCCCTCGATGAGGCCGGCCCGTTCACCTTCGTCGCTGCTGACGCACTGACCATGAAAGTGCGCGAGGGTGGGCGCGTGATCAACGCGGTCGTGCTCGTGGCGACCGGTGTCAATGCCGACGGACGCCGAGAAGTCCTCGGCCTGCGGGTTGCAACCAGTGAGACCGGGGCCGCGTGGAACTCCTTCTTCGCCGACCTCGTCGCATGATGCGCCCTGAGTCTCCACTAAACCCAGGGCGCATCAAGGCCAGGCACCGGTGCGCCTTTGCACAACAAGGACCACACCACACGTTTCCAGAGAACACGGTGATGGTCTGGTTGTGAGCAGCGCGACGGTTTCGTGCGGTTCGGGCTTCCAACAAGGGCTGGACTTTGTCGAAGGTGGTTCGGTCGATGATGACTGGATTGGTGCCCTCGGCGAAGTACATCGGTGCTTGCCCGGTGTACTTGATGCCGTGGTGTCCGGGGTACGGGTTGAATGACTTTCAAAGAAGCGTATTGCCGGTGTAGCGTTCCTGGCGCAGAATCAACTTCAACGTTGCATTGGTAAAACGACCGCCCCAGTAGGCTTCATAGCCGAGGGCTTCGCATTCGCGGATGATGTCAGCGTAAGTGGCGTCTTCGAGGAAGCGGTGGTAGATGTACCGCACAACTTCGGCTCCCTATACCTCAACCGGTGGATTAGCAGAGGGTGCCGACTCCTGTGGCTCGGAATTTTTCTTACGGAAGAACGATATGGGACTCACCCCTTTTACCGTACGTAGTGAAGGGCTCCGAGTCTGCTAGGCAGGGCCGCTTTCAGCAAGCTGGTCGATCATCCACTCCACCATCTGATCCTGCAGGTCATCACGCTCGAGCTCCTGCAGAAGCTCATGGTAGGCACCCGGGATTGTCACGAGCCGGGCTGGTGCTCCCGCCAGTCTGGCAGAGGCCACAAACTCCCTCGAACCATCAACGTTTGCCAGCCCGTCATCCTCCCCGTGCATGACAAGGAGAGGCAACTTGCTATCCCACAGGCGAGCATGATCCAAAACCCTGCAGCCCTGGACCGCCATGGAAGCCCCTGTCAGCAGGGGTACCCTGCCGTGGTAGTTCAACGGATCACGCTCGTATTTGCGTACAGCGAGCGGATCGCGGCTGACCAGCCCAGCATCGAGCTTCACCATCGGCACACCCGGCAGAAGCCTGGCTAGGCGATAGCCCATGCGGGAGACCACGTGTGCCGTCTCGGGGAATTGGCGGAAGGCCGGTCCCGAGAGCACAACAGCATCCACCCCACTTGGATCAATCAGTGCGGAGGCCGCGGTGACCAGGCCTCCCATGGAGTGACCGAAGAGCATGAGATTCTCTGTACGCTTTCGCTCCCCCACCATCATCCTCGCTACCCGGTGATCGGCGATCAGGTCTGCTACATCAACCCTGGCCCGCTTCCCTTCGGACTTACCGTGCCCTTGCTGGTCGTACGAGAACACATCGAATCCAGCCGCAGCGAAACGCTCGATGACGCGCGGGTAGCGACCGGAGTGTTCGGCGTAGCCATGCAGGAGCAGGATCGTGCTGCGGGGCTGGCCGTTAGCGATGATGTGGCGTAGTTCCATACCACTCACTTTCGCACGAAACCGCCACTGGTTCACCCCGATTGTTATGCACCAGCTGAACGATTGGTGAATAACAGGATCCCGACAAATTTGTATATGGCACAACTGGACCCCTACCAGGAGATATAGCATCCGAGGCGAAGAGGATCAGACGTTGTCTAAATGAGAAGGCGTTTTCCCTGCACTAAACACAGGACGTACTTGCTCTCTTGAAGTTGCGCCTACTCCCCCGTCACTATGCCCATCCAAGATCGTGGAGGCGATCATCATCGATCCCGAAGTGATGAGCAATTTCGTGAATAACTGTGACGGCTATTTCCTCGATCAATTCTTCTCTGCTCTCGCACAGCCTCGACAGGGGGCCACGGAAAATGAAGATCGTATCGGGCAGGGCTCCAGACCAGCCATCGTCTCGATCGGTCAGTGCCGTCCCCTCGTAGAGTCCCAGTAGGCCCGGCTGACCATCAACCAGCTCGGTGCCGACCATCTGCTCCTCGGTCGGTTCCTCCTCAATGAGGAACACGACGTTGTCGACAGCATTCATTAGCTCAGGCGGTACCAGGCCGAGAGCGTCACCGACGGCTTCCTCAAACTCTTCTTCAGAAATCTCTACCACGTGGCTATCTTGTCATGCCTGTGGTGTGACTAGTCTTCAGGTGGAATAACCCAGCCGTCACGGACCCGAAACCAGACTCGTTCTCCAATCTGGCGTGGAGCCTTCTGCGTGGAGTCGTGGGCGACAAGCGTCCCGAAATCCGTCTCAATGTCGTAAACCATATGGGTTCGGGCGAATCCTGCTTCGATAACTTGTCCAAGCATGAATCCCTCCCTCTGGGGAGCATCGGAAAGGTCCACAGATTCGGGAGGAACAAACACCGTGACGGGGCCATTTACCACGCTGTCTTGGCACGGCAATGACAATGTCACCTTGCCAAGTCTCACATGCGCTAGATCGCCTGTCCTATTGATCACTCTCGCAGCAAACCCGTTGACCACTCCCATGAGCTCCGCAACGAAAGCACTGTTTGGATGCTGGTACACCCACCGCGGTGTGCCTTCTTGAACAATCTGACCGTTGTTCATGATCGCGATCCGATCACCCAGCGCACAGGCCTCGCTAATGTCATGGGTGACGTAGATTGCGCTCATCCCCATCCTGCGCACTTGAGTGGTGATGTCCTTGTGAATTGCGTGTTTTAGGGCCACCTCCACATGAGCGACAGGCTCATCAAGTAAAAGTACGCGCGGCCTACGGACAATAGTGCGAGCAAACGAAACTCGCTGACCCTGCCCTCCGGAGAGGACATCCGGTCGTAAATCAGCAAGCTGCGCGATATTCATCATGGTCATGCCAATCTCGACCAGATCATCACGGCGGCTGTCACTCATCATCGCGTCATCTAATCCGAAAGCGATATTTTCTCGGACTGTTAAGTCGGGAAACAGTGCCGGCGTTTGAAACACTGAGCCGGTTTTGCGATGCTGTGGTTGTTCGTCACTGATATCGCGTCCGTTGATCAAGATCCTCCCACCTGCATGAGCATGTAGGCCAGCAATGGTTCGTAACAGAGTTGTTTTTCCTGATCCCGAAGGGCCCACCAGACTCAGTATTTCGCCTTCATCAACGCGAAGGTTGACGCCCCGAATTACTGGCTTGTCAAAGGAGACCCTCAGGTTTTGCACCACCAGTCCCGTTTCGGTATTGCCGTGCTCACGGTGATTCTGCCATTCCAGTTCGGTCACGCGTTCTTACGTCCCTTTCCTCGAAATTCATGAGTTGCAGCGTAGGCAAAAGCTAGCACCGGGATAATCGCTGATACGACCCCAAGAGCAAAAACATGCTCATCCCACCCTGCCGATGCCATTGTCAGAAGATTCGTGGACGGGGCGGCATAGCCGGGAGGTTGCACAAACAGGATCGGTGAAAGCCTCGTCAAAATAATCCCTGACAGGATCGCCATCATGACAACCAGACGGGGCGCCACAGCGGGAAGTACTGTAAATACGGCACGAAATCGGTCGGCCCCCTTATCGAGTGCAGCATCGTAAAGATCTGTGGTGCTCCGCAAGATCCCACTCATTGTCAGGTGTGCTATTGGGGCTGCGATGGAAAGATAGGCAATTCCGACCGCAATGTATCCTCCCGCGAATGCTCCACCACCAACGAGTGACGGAAGCACAGGAGTTTGCCCGATGATGACGGCATTGCGAAGCAGGGAAGAGAGAACCATGCCCATGACAGTTTGAGAAACAAGAAAGCTCAGGATCAGGACAAAGGAAACGACGAACGCCGAGCTTGATCCCCGCTTCGAGAGTCGCGCTGTCCACAGCCCAACCAAAGAAGCACCGACAACTATGGCGATGACCGTCACCAGTGTTGTCAGTACCGTACTGACGTTGAGAACTTCCCCAATATTTACACCAAGTGCCCCTGCTATAATCACCACCAGGACAAGTCCAATCAGAGCCAGCAGAGCAAAACTCATGAATTGGTATAACCTCTGCCTCCCAAAGTAAGTACTGACATCAGCTTGACCGAATGCGAGCAGGCCACCGGCAGACCATGAGGACATGATCGTCCTGGTGAGGTAAATTGCCAGAAAAACGGCAGGCAATAGAAGTGCGAGAGTCGCACCGATAGCGGCACCAGGCTGCATCCCTGCATTCAGTCCCCGATAAATATGAGATGCGAGATAGCTCTGAGTTCCACCATAAACCAGGGTTACCGAAGGATCCGATGCCGCAAAGAGCGATGCAACCATTCCACTAACAACAAAAGACCATCTTCTGCGGTTTCCAAAGAGGCGCCTAGCAGTGCTACGAGGCTCGAGTCCCAATGTCGCACTCGCAAAAATAAGATTGTCATGAACCAGTACGAGTGTTCCCACCTGTAGCAGGAATGCAATCGGCAGGTTGGCTAGCGCCTGCGACAGCACAATAACTGCCGAGCCGTACGGGTCAAGGTTAAAAGGTTCTTGGACCAGTGCGGTCGCTAGTGTCAGTGGAGCGAAGGCAATGGGAGTACAGGCACCAAATCCGATTAGGAACCTAGCTGCCCGGGGCGCAGTGCGATAGTAGAACGCTAACGGTACTGCCGCCAAGGCAGCCAAGTAGCCTGAGGCGAGTCCCATAACCCACGTTCTTCGCACCACCGGCAAAAGATGGGTCCCCTGCTCTCCAATAGCAACCCAATATGCAGAGAACGAAGCGAAAGCGAGGACCGCGATGAGACCAGTCCGAACACTGACTCGGTTTCTCTTGACCTGGACCGACGGCGGGCTAGTACGCACCGTTGCGAACCTCGTTCAACCAGAGATTAATCAGGCCGGCTCGGCTTGCTCCAATTTCCTGAATATTCCAGCCATAAATTGCGGTCTCCAGTTTCTCCAACTGCCCGATTAAGTTCGGTTCGAGCGACTCACTTACCGGTAGCTGATTCTCAACCTGGGCGCCAATTTGCTGCCCTTCATCCGAGACTACGTAGTTAAGAAATTGGATTGCGGCGTCCTGTCTCCTACTTTCCTCCAAGACTGCAATTGCCCCAACTTCGAAACCCGTACCGTCGGAAGGATAGATTGCAGAAATGTCCGCTCCAAGGAGCTTCTCAGTTTCACAGTAAGGGGCGAAGGAAACGCCAATATCGGCTCGACCCGATGCTACGAGATGGGCGGGGACCGTTCCCGAATCCGTATATGAGAGCACCGCTTCATCGAGGCTTTTCATGTAGTCCACCATCGCACTCTCACCTCCCAGCCGTTGTACCTGGACAGAGAGGATCGTGGCCGCAGTTCCAGAACTCACCGGGTTGGGAAGTACAATTCGGTAAGAAGAGTCGCTGTTGAGTTCCGCCCAGGTGGTTGGTGGCTCAATCGAGTTGGTAACGCAAAAAGCAAGAATACCTCCGTAGATTCCGTACCATCGCCCTTCTGGGTCCTGCAATCTGTCCGGTACCGATTGAGCATCAAGTTCAATACGTGCAAGATGCTCCTCACGGGCAGCAATGGCATACGCATCTGCCGGTCCACCCATCCAAACATCGAACTCTCCAGATTCCTTGGGAACGCGCACTCGAGTCAAGGCTTGAGATGTGGGCATACGAACGACGGTGACCTGTTGCCCACTCTGCTCTTCATAAGCTGCACTGACGGCCTCACAAGCTGAGACATTGTTCGAGCACAGAACCACAAGTTCGGAAGCACCAATCCGGGGCACAACGATCAATCCGAGTGCGACGGTGGAGAGGATAACGAGTGTGGCAATTTCAGGCAGCTTTGCCCGCCACCAGCGAGACCGTACGAGCATAATTGTCAGTGTATCCGCCAGCATCTGGTGCTGGCGGATACACGTCATGATTGAGCGTCTACTTGGTGTCTTCCTCCATGTCGCGGAGTTTCTCTTCCCGCTCGATCATCATCTTCCGCTCATCTCGTCCCAGCACCCACATAAAGACGAGAGCCAGAAGAACAATTCCTACCAGGCAGGCGAAAGTTACGTCCCAGCCAAAGTGCTTGACCAGCAGGCCAACACCTGTGGAGGCGAGCGAAGCTCCGAGCAGGTATCCAAACATTCCGGTGAAACCAGCTGCTGTTCCAGCAATTTTTGTCGGAGACATGTCAATTGCCATCAGGCCAATGAGCATGACTGGGCCGTAAATCAGGCCACCAATGATTGCAATCAGAACGTAGAAGATCCACAGCGGAGCTGAGGCAGGAATCTGCCAGTAGAAAACTAGCGCGATTCCAACTCCCAGGATGAAGACTAGTCCCGCACCGGAACGCCATCCCTTGAACACCTTGTCAGACATCCAACCGCACAGCAGGGTGCCGACAATTCCAGCAAGCTCGTAGATAGCGAAGCCGATGATGCCATCCGTAATGTTTGCGGCGTGGATTTGATTCGTCAAGTAGATCGGAATCCAGTTCAAGACACCGTAACGGAGGGTGTAAACAAACACGTTGGTCAATGCCAGCAGTACGATCACTCGGTTGGTGAGGACATGCTTAAACAGCTTATCCTTCCACGGCATTTCCAGCTCTTCGGCGGTCTCGTCAACCTTCGCCGGGTCTTCTCGCCATTCTTCAATCGGGGGAAGACCGACGGCCTCCGGCCTGTCACGAACAAGAATAAAGGCAATGACTGCGACAACGAGAGCGACAATTGCAGGAACCCAGAACGCCGGAGTCCAGTCAGCTTCATTGCTCGCAAATTGAGACAGGGCCCAAGCTGACAGAATACCGACGCCGGCACCGCCAACGTTGTGGGCACAATTCCAAATCGAGGTCATCCAGCCACGTTCATTGGTCGAGAACCAGTGCACGAGCACACGCCCTGAAGGCGGCCAACCCATTCCTTGGAACCAACCGTTGATGAACATCATGGTGGCAAAGATGCCGACCGACGCCGTCAGAATCGGAACGAAGGCAAGGAGCAGGTTAACGATCGCGGACAATGCGAGTCCGAGCGGGAGGAAGTAGCGAGCGTTCGCACGGTCGGACAGCATCGCCATGAAGAACTTGGAGAGACCGTAGGAGAAGAGAACAGCATTCGCAACAATGCCCAATCCCAGTGCGTCAAGCACGTCGTGTTCTTCAAGTACTGCAGAAACAATCGATACGTTGTTTCGAATCAGATAGTAGCCTGCGTAGCCTAGGAAAATTCCTAGGAATGCTTGCGCTCGGAGGCGCTTGTAGAGAGGCGCTTGCTCTTCTTCCGGGAGACGCGGTGCGACGCGCGGGGCCGCTAGCACACCCAAGTTTCCTCTAGATTTTTCAGCCATGAAATATCCCTTACTCAGTGGGGCGCCATCACTCCAATGTCAACGGCACCGTTCACTGAATATCCTGGCTATACCCGGGTAACACCACCACAGCCCCAGGTAACACTCGGTAACAACGCTGTCACCAAGAACGAGGTCAGCCAAAGAAATAGCTATTCCTCAACGTTCAGGGAATAGCCCAGACCCCTGTGAGATTCGATTTCGAGGCCCTCAACCTCCAGATTGGCCAGCTGCCGCCTCAACCTATAGATGGTCGTCTTGACCATTTCACGCCCACCAACGATCTCGGTCGTTGCCCACGCCCTATTGAGGATTTCCCTTTGGCTCACGATGTCACCTCCGGACAAAGCCAGTAACAAACGGACTTCCGTGTCCGACAGATCCAGGTGGCGGCCCTTCCAAGAAGCCACCAATCTCGTGCGGTCAATTAGAAGTGAACCGTACTCCACAAAGTCGTGATCAGATCGCGAATTGGACCGACGCACAATGGCGTGTGCTCTCAACGCAAGTTCTCGCGGACTGAATGGTTTTGTCACGTAGTCATCCGCCCCCGCCTCCAGGCCAGCAATCCTGTCCTTCTCCGCGCCAAGGGCGGTCAGCAGGATGATGGGGATGCTGGACGACAACGTGCGGATCCGATGCGTAAGGTCGATACCTGAGCCGGAAGGCATCATAACATCCAGGACAACAATATCGATCGAATAGGTATTGAGAATTCGCCAGGCATCGGCCACATTGTGGGCGGTATGAAAATCAAAACCCTGCACTTCCAGTGCAAAGGAGACAATTGATGTCATCTGCTTTTCGTCATCGACGATGAGGGCAACCGGCTTAGTCACAGGCGCCCACCACCTGCCGGCAACGCGACGAGAACAGCGGTTCCATACCCTTTCTCAGAGTCGATCATTATTTTCCCTCCATGTGCTTCAACAATCTGTTTCGTTACCATCATGCCAATGCCACTACCTGACCTTCGGGAAGAACCCGTAGCAAACGGCGTAAACAGCTTCTTGAGATCCTCCTCCCCCATACCCGAGCCCGAATCGTTCACCGACAGGAGTACTCCACCGCTCTCAGATGGGGAGATACGGACCGATACTGGCACTCCCTCACCCGCGTGCCTTGCCGCATTATTCACGAGATTCCAAACGAGCTGTCGGATGAGTTTCGGATCCGAAGCGATTGGCATTGGGCCACCACGGGCATCCACATGTATCGGTACGCTGGTCACCTTCCGCAAGTTCCGCGCAGTCTCGTATACGACATCCCGCACATTTACGGTTTCCCAATTCTGGATTTCAGGGTTCTCCGCCAAGTGCACCTGCGAAATGAAATTCTCCGAGATGTCGATGACCTGCGATAAATTTTCGGTAATTGTCTCGACAAATTCGAGCTGTCGATCGTTTAGCGGTCCGGGAGTTTGCTCTGCAAGAAGTTCCGCAGCACCACGAACGAGTGCCAACGGAGTTCTAATTTCATGAGCGATGATGGCTGGTCTTCGTTCTCTCTCCTCAGCCTCATCCCGGAGTTCCTCAACCTCGTATTCCAGTTTCTTGATCTTGCGAATCAACACCACGCAGGTACCCAAACTGGTTACGAGGAGCAACAGAAGCGCAATGGGGAGAAGTGGCATTTTCGAATCCTCTCACATGGCGCACAAACTCGCCGCAATGTGAACTACCTCGAGTCTAAAACCGCAGTCGGGACTGCTGAACGAGTAGGTGACATCTGTGCTGGCTAGCCTGTGGGCTGGTCTGGAAGGACGATGATTATGCCTACTCCATTTCCTCAAGAGTTCCGCGAGGACGTTGTCCATATCGTGTTGAACCGCGATCCTGGAGTCACCCGTGATGACATCGCGAAAGACTTCGGCATCCATGTCGGCACGCTCGATAAGTGCTTACGTGAAGCCCGCGCCCACGACAGTCACGAGCCCGCCCCGTCAAAGACTGAGAATGCTGAGCTGAGAGAGCTACGTCAACGCAATACGTTATTGGAGCAGGAAGCTCACGCACGATTTGCGACCGAGATTCTAGGTGCCCCGGAGGGGCAGCTTGCGATCCATAGCTTGGCCGAATTCGCATCGGGTGGAACTGTGATTGTCCTTTGCTACGAGTCCGACCATTCGCAGTGCCATCGAAGCCTAGTTATCAGAGAGGTCTCGGAACTACTGGAGAGCAAGGCTTAGCCTAAAACAGCGTGCTCGCGGGGTCCGCATTGGGGACCAGCGACTCCCAGCCCGATGAACGATCTACGCATTGCAACAGCTTCCTGATTACCCACCAAGATCCGGGCAACCTAGTCAAGTCCGTTCTCTCACCGGAGTAAATGGCAACGTCTACCTTACTGCCCCAGCACCCCTAACGGGATGACATGAACACCGCTTGGAAGCGTGTATGCATACTCGGTACCGGTAATGACAGCAAGGAAGGATGGCTCTCCGAGCTTGTCCAAGTCGACCCGTTCATCCCTCAATTTCAGGAGATTGCGTTCAGCATCGGGGATCTTGGAGGATCCAAGCTTGACCTCACAGGCACCCCATTTGCCGTCTTCTGGGTATTCAATGATGGCGTCGATTTCCAGGCCAGTATTGTCACGGTAGTGACAAACTCGGCCGAACTCGACACTGGCGAGGGCACGAAGGTCTCTCACAACCATTGATTCAAAAATTTGGCCGAAGTACTCGGGATCACGAGCCAACCGATCGACTCCAACGCCTAGGGCGGCGCATGCTAGAGCGGGATCAGCAAGGTGTAGCTTCGGAGAGGTCCGCAGACGTGAACGAGAGCGTAGGGAAACACTCCAGGCTGGTAGTTCATCGAGCCCAAAGACCTGCCTGAGGCCGTCCATGTAATTCGAGACCGTCTTTCGATCAAGGTGGTCGCTATTACCTGAAATATCAGCAGAAAGGCTCTTCAACGTTGCTTCCGCCGAGATATTTCGAGAGACCGATTCGATAAGGCGACGCAAATGCTCCGAATTATGCCGGATTCCGGTCACCTCTACGATCTCGGTTTCACACAGATCGTCCACATAGAAACGATTGAATACGATTGCTTGTCTGGTTGTAGCATCCAGCAGCCCGGGCCACCCACCTCGCACTGCCTGCTCGGCGAGATCTCGGTACGTAAGTGAAGACGTGGCCTGTACTCTCACGCCTGGCGCCAATCCGGACAGCGACACTTCACCTGACGAAGCCCTACTTTCGGCCAGGGACATTGTGCGCATTCGCAGTCTTCCAAAACGTCCCGCACCGGAATGCCTGGTTACGTCGTCGTGTGGCATCGCAGAACCCGACAAGATGAACTGTCCGCGTTTCTGACGCTCATCAATTTCCTGGCGTATGGCATTCCACAGGGTGGGAGCAAGCTGCCATTCATCAACTAAACGAGGCGTATATCCACGCAAGAGCTCACCAGGGCTGAGCTCAGCAAGTTGCACTAGCTCAGGCGACCGGTCCAGTCGGATCGAGCTGGCAGATTGCTGGAGTGCAGTAGAGGTCTTTCCAGAGGCTCTCGGCCCCTCAATGAGGACGGCACCCATCCCACCCAGAAGCTCACTGAGCACACTGTCCGCAACTCGAGGATAATAGGCCATGACGCCACCATACCCCACTCCGCAACGGTTTTACTCCCCATTCTGCAATGGATTCACTCCCCGTAAAGCAAGACTTTTATTCCCCATTTCGCAATTCTTAAATGTCGAAACCTCAGCGTTTATCTGTGATTAGTAACCAGAATTCTCACTTACTCAGAGCAACAATTTGCGTGAGGGCCGTGCCCCTCAGCGTGAGCTAGATTCCTACAGTACTGCCGGGCCTGATATGAGCTGGGTAATCATCATGGGAGCCTCTATCGAATCGACCTAGAAGCAACAAAGCGGTCTCCCATTCATTCAACAGCCCCTACGTGTTGCCATACATCCATTCGTTTGTGCAGCACTCTAACCACGATAACGGCGTCGCTTCGCTCCCGGTAGAAAACAATATGACTCCGCACTGAATAACGACGGTATCCTTCTCGAATGTCGTCGCATCGGTGCCCTCGGGACGGGTCTGCCGCAATTTTCTCGATCCCATCCCGCAAGTCATCTATATATAGCTCGGCTTGAGCCGCGCCCCACACCTCAAGCGTGTAGTCCCAGATCGCAGAGAGATCCCGTTGTGCAGCGGGAACAAGGAGATAAGGTTTCACGGCCGCCTTGCCGCAAGAAATTCATCGAAATCAAACTCCTCCGGCGCGCCACTTTCCTCTCCTTCAACAAGAGCTGAACGCAGGGCCGCCAAATGAAGCTCTTGACCCTCGAGCAGACGAAGGCCTGCCCGGACAACCTCACTCACGGATCCGTAACGACCGGAGGCGACTTCCTTCGCAAGAAAGTCAGCAAAATGATCATCAAGACTGATCGATGTATTACGAGCCATGCACCTACAATACCAATTCTTGGTATTGCGGTCACCGCTGGGTGGGCTCCAACCCCATCTGGACAAAAACCGCGCACGTTTTCACTATCAGTTCCACATTCCTATCAGCTCACTTCCTTTCATCTCGGCGTAGTGTTGGAGGTGGCCACACTTTTCTGCGTGAGCCATGTCTATCGATGTAGAGCTGACATGTTGGCATACGAGTATCAGAGCGACGGAAGCCTGAAGATTGTCGAGAAAGACACCCCTACTGCGGGCGAGGGCGAACTCGTAGTTGAGGTCGCTGCCGCCGGTATCTGCGGCACCGATCTGAAGATTGCGCGTGGCGAGCATCGCATGTACTCACCCGGTACGGTGCGAGTACGAGGCCACGAGAATGTTTGCATTGTTGTCGAGAACCGTAGTGGACAAGACCCGTTCGATGTTGGTACCCCCTGTGCTTCGCTCAGCCCCCACCAAACATCCTGGGCTTTGTATTCCAACCACTCTCATTCCGAGTAGCCTCCATACAAAGCCACTTACAACACCGAGAGCTCCTTTACCCAGCACTACCAGCATTCCCCACATAGCAGCACCGCTTGACTCCCGTTAGTGTGACAATGCTGGTGTGGGCAACAACGATCAGAATTCCAGTAGCGCGGCAGATGTTTACCGGTTCCGAGGTGCGATCCCCGATATCCCTAAGCGCACCTGGTGGGTGCGGATGTGGAGTCCGTTCTGGTCGGTGCCGGCAGCCTGCGTTCTTGTCTCTCTGCTACTTGGAATGTTCCTTCCCTCTTTGGAGAAGAACCTGCCGGAGTCAACGCTTGATTTCGTGTTTGCTGGCGGCCCGGATGCTGCTCGTGAGGTTCTTGGAACGATTGCCTCAGCTACTATTTCCGTTGCTGGCTTGACGTTCTCGATCACTCTTGTTGTTCTCCAGCTGGTGGCCAGCCAGTTCAGTCCCCGCATGCTGTCCGGTTTTCTCCGGAACCGGGTTGTTCAAGCCACCATGGGAATTTTCCTCGGTACTTTCATTTACTCGCTGACGGTGATCCGTAACGTGTGGACCGATGATGAGGAGCTCACGGGATTCGTTCCCCGAGCATCAGTCTCCCTTGCTTTTATCCTTGTTCTTGGCTGTCTCGGATTCTTCCTCGCCTTTATTCGCATCATCATGGGTTCCATGCGAGTGGCCAATGCTATTTCTGAGATAGGCGATGAGACAGTCGCACTGGCTAAGCGTCTCTACCCAATCGAAGACACAGAGGTTGGTCCGAGCATGGGGCCGGGCTGGTCCCCCAATCCCGGCGATCCACGAGAGAGCGTGGAAGCAAATAGTCACGGTGCTCTCGTGTGGATCAACTACCGCAGGCTCATGACGTGGGCTGAACGCAATGACGCCATCATTACGATCGACCGATCGGTTGGCGAGTTCGTTCTTGCCGGCCAGCCACTCCTACGAGTGTGGTGGGATGGCGAGCTCAGCGACGCTGACATCAGGCTCATCCATTCGTCCTTCGAAGTACATACCGAGCGGGAACTCCACCAGGATGTTGCCTTTGGACTACGCCAGCTAGTTGACATCACCGAGCGGGCACTCTCGGCCAGCGTCAACGACCCGGCCACGGCAGCACAGTCGATTCACGAGATCCACCGGATCTTCCGGCACCTTGTCACAGTTATTGAGCCGAGTCCTTACATGGCTGACGATGATGGGAACGTACGGGTAGTTCACAAACCCCAATCAATCTCTGAGATGCTCCACGAAGTGGTGGCAGAGATCCACTACTACGGAACCGACTCTGCCCTTGTTCCGAAGCTCATGGAGGACATGCTCGATGACCTCGAGATAGCTGCCGCTGACCACTTCCAGTCCGCCGTTAAGCACGCGCAGGAAATCTGGGAAGGCAAGACAGAAGGTCCCGACACCATTCGGCCCGAAAATTCAGAAGCCTAAAGAGACGCTCTCAGATCTAACCAGACTCTCTCAGGCCTAGGGGGGCTCTCTCAGGCGTTATGAGATCCTCTCAAGTTTAATAAGAGAATCTCGCCAGAAAACGATATCCTCGAGCCTTTCCACGCGTGCGCCACTGACTCTTTTCCGCAACTGAATCAGTGGTTGCGTTTGAGGGTTTCCCGCCCAGTTCCGTAGCCGAGATTTCTTGGCCGCGCTGAATCGCCACGGACTGGTCGGGTCAATGGGCCGGGTCGGGGCTGCTGGCGATAATGCAGCCATGGAGAGCTTCTTCGCTCTGCTACAGAACAACGTTCTCGATCGTCGGCGCTGGGCCACTCGTGACCAGCTGCGCGGTGCGATCATGGCCTGGATCGAAGGGACCTATCATCGTCGGTGCCGACAAGCAGGCTTGGGACGTTTGACTCCGATCGAATTCGAAACCATGATGAACACACCCGCCGCAACAGCGGCATGAAAACAAGCTGTCACCTAAACCTTCAGCAGACCCCGGGCCTAACCGCAAGGCTAGTGTCGTTTCCACAGCCTTGGCTAGCTACTCACATTCGAGAGCAACACATTCCGTGGCCTCTCCTTCTTCAAGGCCGATCATGACAGTCAACTCTTCAAACGTCACTGCGATCATCTGAGCTTCTTCAGACCACCACACGTCGTCACCGTCCTCGACCCGGATACGGAGAGCTTCAATCTTGTTAGGCTCATGCGCCCACATCCGCATCAGGCCTTCACTCGTCACAAAATTGACGTAGGGAGCATCGACTCCGGCAACGATCACCTCATCCCACCTGCCGTGAAGAGCCGCTTTAGCATCTTCAACTTTGGTGACATGAGGGCGGCGATGCTGACAGAAGGCCTTCTCGACACTGTCAAAAACAAGGATTTCGCTCCATTCGAAAGTCTTCTTGGAAAAGCGCATGGCCTGGTGTTCGTGCTCGAACATATCTGTCCTATCCGTATCTAGCCCCGCCAGGGCAATCGAGTGGGGCACGACCTGAGCCAGGCAGTGCCCCACCATGGGTGATTGAATATCTGTCAAATCCTGTGGCACTGAGTGCGAAGACGCGGCGCAGCCTCGTGGCTGCACCGCTGAGAAGACACCGCTATCGCGGTGAAAGAGATGAATCAGTGCGGGGAGCTATATGCTTCCCGCACTGATTCGAGGTTGATGAAGGTTAGATGCTTCGGGGTAGAGGTTTTGGCAGCTCAGGCCTCGAGTACTCGCATGGAGTGACCTCCGCTGCCACTCTGGTGATCGCTCTTATCAGGCCATTCGTCGCTCGTAGGATTCCCTTCGACTTGTGCAGTTCAACGTTTCCGCCCTCAGAGTGCAGAAGGCGGATCGATGTCACCAGGAAACGGGAGTGAGTCCATACCCGCGTTGAGCCTTCGCCCGAGATGATGTGGATGAACTTCCCATGGGTACCGGTGAGGATGACGGTTTCCCAGGTGTCCTGGTCCGCTGCTTCGTAGTCTTCGGCGGAAAGATAGTGGCCGTTCTCGCCGGACCGGCATGTGCTGCCGGAGTAGACCTCGGTGAATCTGTTCTTATCGTCCGCCGGAGGATGCGCCTCATGGTGGTTGTCGTCGTTCATGATGTCCTTTTTCGCTCGCTTCCACCTGGGCTTTTACCCAGGGGCCGATCTTCCCTTGGAGGCACCGTGTGCGATACGCGGTTGCCAGTCGACAAGCCAAGGGGCTTCACGTCGAACTTCTCGATCGATACTTCTATTATGGGCCCACGGGTCGGACAGAAATATTCTGCTTTTCTACCCGACCCGTGTTTCGACCTCGAGAGCTCAGCTGAAACAGCTGATTTCAATGGTCAGAACACACTGCGATTCGGCTGCCCTCGGCAGCGGCTTACAGGCTGTAGCCGCAGTCCGTTGGGCTCGGCGCAAGCGTGACTGGAGTTCCGACAACAGACCCGCTGGGCTCTTTCGAGTACACGGTCAGGAGGTGGTATCTTTCCGACCAGACAGTCCTCGCCTCGGGGTCCCGGGCAGCTATCTCCTGCACTTTGAGCAGGCGCTGGGGGTCGTGGTTCCAGCGGCGCTGGGTGCCTGCTTCTGTTCTGAAGTCGATGTAATGACCATCTACCGCGGTCACTTCGGCCGCGACTCTCCGCTCCTCAGAGGCAAGCCGGACCTGGATGAAATGGACACGGTGACCAGACTTGTATTTACTGCAGTCTTCCACAGTGACGTCTGGGCCTTCGATGAAAATGTATTCGTGCGCATCCGGCGCATCGTCCATGGGGTTCATAAGAATTTTCCTATATCGCATACTTCCGCCCGAGCTTTTGCTCGGGGGCCGATCTTCCTTCGGGAGCACCGTGTGCGAGACGCGGTTGCTAGTCGACTAGCCGAGGGGCTTAGCGTCGAACTTCTTGATCGATGTTTCTATTATGCACACGGGGGTCGGACAGAAATTTGTTGATTTTCTTCCCGCCCCTCTCTCCACCTGTCTTGTATCAGCAACGAAGAGATCCGGGCTCGCTCTGAGCTGAT
Organism: Flaviflexus sp.; assembly: GCF_052087705.1. Classification (NCBI taxonomy): domain Bacteria; kingdom Bacillati; phylum Actinomycetota; class Actinomycetes; order Actinomycetales; family Actinomycetaceae; genus Flaviflexus; species Flaviflexus sp. Next base: position 28,253 of record NZ_JBQCYC010000012.1, read on the forward strand.
CGTCATGGCGGAGCCGAATTATTTGGAGAGGGGACGTACCCAGAACAGTGGCCGTCAACATGTGCTTGAATGCATAGCCTGCCAACTATAGGGCCCACATTTCCGCCTCCGACCCCGATTACACTCGGACTGTTGAGAACTCACAAGACTTAAAAATTGGGGACTGAGAATGAAGCTTCGCTGGTGGGTATTCGGAGCTGTTGCTGTTGTTGGTGCCGGCACGTATTTCTCAGAAGAGACCACCGAGGGCACAGAGCTTGTCGAAGTTCATGAAGAAACTAAAGAGCCTGCTTCGATAGTCCCGTCAGAGGAAGACGAACAAGAAGAGCTGATCACCGTCGATGCGACGGTGGAGCCTGAACCGACTGAAACACCGACCGCTACTGAGGAATCAACAACTCCCGAACAGAGCGTCACCACAGCTGATACTGACGGGCTCCTCGCTACCGAGGTGGTCGAGACTCTTGAAGTAAAAGGACGTGCACCGAAGACCGGCTATGACCGGGAGCTCTTTGGTCAAAGATGGGCAGACATCGACCGAAACGGCTGCGATACTCGCAATGACATATTGAGCCGCGACCTCACGGATAAAACATTCAAGCCCGGGACAAGGGACTGCGTTGTCCTGACCGGGACCATCATCAGCCCATACACGGGTGACACCATTCTGTTCGAACGCGGCCAGTCGACATCCTCAGAGGTTCAGATAGACCACGTGGTCGCACTGTCCGATGCATGGCAGAAGGGTGCACAGCAGATGTCTGCCGATGATCGCGAGCTCTTCGCCAACGATCCTCTCAATCTTCTCGCTGTTGACGGTCGCAGCAACTCGCAGAAGGGAGCGGGCGATGCGGCAACATGGCTGCCGAGCAATAAGTCCTACCGTTGCGACTATGTCGCCCACCAGGTCGGCGTTAAAGCAAAGTACAGCCTGTGGGTTACCGCTGCGGAGAAGGACGCAATCATCCAGATCCTGTCATCGTGCCCTGATCAGACAATCCCCGAGGCCGATGACTCCGTCCCTGTCATCCCATCGGGCAACATCCATCAGAGCAACCCTCAGCCAGCAGCGCCAACAACTGAGGCACCCACCCCCGCACCAAGCCCCGTATCACCCGAGGACGTGTACTACACCAACTGCACGGAAGCACGAGAGGCCGGCGCCGCTCCTATCCTCGAAGGCGAGCCCGGCTACCGGGTTCAGATGGACGGGGACAGGGACGGTATCGCCTGCGAATAGCGCAGTCAGCCATCATCCATTACGACGCGGCGTACTCACCACACTGTCCACCCCCACCTAACCTCACGGGCAGAAGTGAATCCTGCCGGAGCTTCACACCTGCAGAGGATGACGATTCAACCGCCTGCGGCACGCGACAAACATTGGGCTTGCAAGAGATTTGAGCATCCGCAGGCACGAGCAGAGAGTCAGCTTCACACCTAACTTCACACTTAACTTCACAGGGTGTGAAGTTAAGTGTGAAGTTAGGTTGGAAGTTAGTTGTAGAGCCTCAGCTCCAATGGAGCATCCGGCTGGTTTGAACTCCTCTCAGTTGAGATACCTCAACCAGCACAATGATTTCAGGGGCGGCAGGGAATACTGGCGGGAGAACTGCGCCATCAATCTCGTTTAGCATCGTTGTATGACGAATCCTCTTTTGACACCATCTGTCCTGCCCTACGGAGTCCCTGACTGGGAGGCAATCAAGCCGGAGCATATCCTTCCAGCCGCTCATAAAGCGTTAAAGGCTCAGAGGCAGCAGTGGGAGACCATCGCATCGAACCCGGAGCCTGCAACGGTAGAGAACACAGTTGTTGCTTTCGATAAGTCGAACGATGTTATTGACAGTGCTCTCGCACCCGCATTCACCCTGTTCTCCTCGATGGGCGGGGATGAACTAGATGAGATCCAGGCAGCTCTTGGCCCTGAGCTCTCCGCACATCAGAGCGCTTTCTGGCTCGACCGCCGCCTATTCGACCGCTTCAACTCGATCGACCTGAACGATGCTGATGAGGAGACAACATACTTCGTCACGGACACTCTCAAGAAGTTCCGCCTCAAGGGCATTGATCTGCCAGCCGAGGAGCAGGAGACACTGAAGGGACTCGATTCCGAGCTGTCCCGCCTTGAGATCCTGTTCAGCCAGCGTGCCACGAAGGCCATGGATGATTACTCCCTGACCGTATCCTCACGCGAGGAGCTGGCTGGGCTCAGCGATGAACAGATCGAGTCCTACAAGCAGGACGACGGCACGTATCGCCTGCCGCTCCTCAACTTCACGAACCAGCCCCTCCAGGTTGATCTGACGAACCCGGCAACGCGCCGGGCTCTGCTCGATGCATCGATGAGCCGTGGTCTTGGTGAGCATGAGTCCTCAGATACTCGTGAGATCGTCACCGCGATCGCGACTCTCCGCGCCCAGCGCGCAGCGCTTCTCGGCCAGCCGCATCACGCCCAGGTTGTCGCACAGCAGGGCATGGCAGGAGACTCGCAGAACATCATCGACCTCCTCTCCTCTGTTGCCACACGGGCAGTGGAAGCAGTGGACCGCGAACTTGAGGACATGAAGGGTCTGATCGACGCAGACAGCACCGGCGATGGTGTTCAGGCTGGCGACTGGTCTTACTACCAGGAGAAGCTCCGCGGCCAGGTCGCTGTCGATGATGCTGCTCTTAAGCCCTACCTGTCACTCACGAACGTTGTCGAGAAGGGCATCTTCTACGCGGCCGAGAAGCTGTTCGGCATCACCTTCACCCCGCGCCCTGACATCAAGGGCTACGTCGACACGATTGAGACATGGGAAGTGTTCGATGAGTCTGGTGAGGCAGTCGGACTGTTCCAGGCCGACTTCTATGCCCGCAAGGGCAAGCAGGGCGGTGCTTGGATGCACTCCCTCGTCACCCAATCACGCAGAGCGGGCACGAAGCCCGTCATCATGAATAACTCGAACTTCGATGAGCCGGCCGCCGGCCAGGATCTGCTCCTCACCTGGGATCAGGTTGAGACTGTTTTCCACGAGTTCGGGCATGCTCTGCACGGTCTCCTCTCGGACACGTATTACGCATCAACATCGGGCACAGCAGTGCCGAGGGACTTTGTTGAACTGCCGAGCCAGCTGTTTGAGATGTGGGCATACCACCCCGAGGTCCTTTCCCAGTACGCCGTGCACCACGAGACCGGGGAGCCCCTCCCCGAGGATCTCGTAGCTAAGCTCTCAGCCTCGAAGACATTCGGCCGGGGCTTCGCAACAACCGAGTTCATCGCATCTGCTCTTGTCGACCAGGCCTGGCACCGGATCAGTGCCGACGAGGTGCCGACCTCCGATGAGATCGAGGCCTTTGAAAAGAAGGCTCTCAAGGATCTCGGAGTTCACCACGACCTGGTCCCGCCCCGCTACCGGAGTGCTTACTTCAAGCACACGTTCGGCGGCGGCTACGATGCCGGCTACTACTCGTACATGTGGGCCGAAGTCCTCGTGGCCGACATTGAGCAGTGGTTCGGGTCCGAAGCTGCGAAGAATGGCGATGGCGGATTGAACAGAGAAGCCGGCGATATTCTCCGCTCCGAGCTCCTCTCACGCGGCTCATCGCGCGACCCCATGGAGACCTTCAAGGCTGTGCGCGGCAGGGAGCCTCGTGCGGAGGCACTGCTGGAGCGTAGGGGCCTCTAAGTCCTTCATCGCAGAAGGGGTCGGCTCTAATGAGTCGACCCCTTCTGCGTCCCGTTCAATTGGACCCCCTCTTTCAGCCGAACAGTCCGTCACAAACGACTTAATTCCCATGGGGCTTTCACCCCAGGTTTTCGCCCTCACTGACGGTTACGTTGGTGAAAACTTTCACCTGTGGATAGATGAGGACATAGCGTGAAGCGTCGCTGGTGGATTGTTGGGGCAGTCGTTGCCGTCTACGTCAGCCCTCGCTTCTTAGACGAGATCCCTGAAGACCCACCTTTTGCCCTGGACCTCTGTAGAAAGAGAGTCAGCTCGCGCACTGCACAACAAAGTTGAGGCCGGCACCCTCCCTAGCCCGCCTGTGCGGGAATGAGGGCAGCGCTGGACCGACTCGTTCCCACATCAGGTGAATCAGGCAGCCTCGTATTCACGCATCTCCGGCAGAGTGAAATACAACGCAAGCGCTCGACGTATCGCATTCCTCGACCTCGTGCTCATCACCTTTCCGCCGAGCATCCTGAGAGTCAACCTCTCAAGCGTTTCCTCAGAGTAAAGCTCATCTAGTGCACGAGCGTATGCGTAGGCATTTGCGATTTCACGAGGTGAAACCTCTTCAAGATTTGGGCCGGACTCGCGCGTGCGAAAACCGCGCCAAGTCGACGGATCAAGACCATCTGGCCACACGAAGCGGTGCTGGTCGATATGTAGAGCACTAGATTTGATCTGCCATATCAACTGGTCAACACGCGACCCCCTCACTCGGCTAAGGCCAAAGCCTTTTCCAACGAGGGTTTTAAGTCGGTCAATGTGAATCGGTCCTTCACACGCAACAACTTCGCGAATAAGAGCCTGGATCTTTTTCTTGGTCGCTCCCGATCGAATGGAATCCAACTCCTCGGCGGTACCCACATGACGCTCGTTCCACGAAGCAAATGGCAGGGGTCCATTATCGTTCGCACGCTCGTGGGAAAGGGTTTCCAAGTCCTTCGTCGGTGATTCCAGATTCACAGACCGTACGGTCGAAGGCTCGGCGCGACTGGAGCTGGCCCGCGTGTCACGCTGACTAGTCTCTGATGCCCTACTTTCTCGCATCGCCACCGCTTGCTGCCAAAGCCTCTTGAGAGCGCTATGTTTCAAAGTTTCAAGAGCGTCATCTCGCAAGCCTTTCCCGAGTATCGAAAGAACGACCGTCGCGGCATCGCAGATTCGATAGACCTCTGGAATTAAGAAGTCTCGCTGATGCACAAAGTCATTGCGGGCGACCCGCAAGACCTGCCCGTTACAGGACACATCACGGCGGCGAGGCACATCGAAGACAAAGCCGAAGCTACCCATCGATTCGGTCAGTGCCCGCAGCTGGGACTGGGGGTCCCCCGACGACAGTGGCAGAGGCGTCCTGCCTCGCGCCCTATCGACACCTTCAAGGCATTCAACCCACGACATAGTCAGGTTAACTTCTCCGCGACGCTTTTCGACTGCCTCAGCGAACCGCTCATCCAGAAGCCTCTGGAGATGGGGGGAAAGAAGTTCCAAAACCTGGCCGACTATCGCTCGGCTCTCGTCTCTCTCAGAATGGGGCACGGAGTGAACATTCTCCACTGTCGATGAAAGCACTGGCCGGCTAACGCCGCCATCCCGCTGATGAGAGAGTCCCGCGACATAGTGAGAATTGAAAGGAATGTCGAATTCTTTATTGCGACCTACAGAATCCCTGCCGCTTAGGGATAAGTCATGCTCGTTAAGCATTACTTTCTCCTGTTACAAAACGAATGATTTCAAGACCGGCCTCGCATCGACGATGATTGAACTCTTTCAACCCAATGCATTCCAGAACCGGCACTCAGGCCCCCGTTATGGCTTCCGGCAGGCACACCGCGTGCCGGAAGCCATCAGCAGAGCTAATACAGTCGGCTAGGGGAACTATCCGACATCAGCCCCTCAGGAGCCCTTGCACGAGGAAACCTCTCCCTCCCCCAAGGAGAACAGCTGGCCGATTCCGTCACTTTCAACTTTCAGAATGTAGTACCGCTCGCACCACAGGACTTCTACATTGGGCAGCAACGCAGGGACTTCAGCACCCCTACGCAGGTGCACCGGGTTATGGCTCCACCGCCGGAACCGACCCTTCACGGTTTCACATTCAATATAATGACCGTCGACTTCGACGATGCGGGCAGGTACCCAATCCGTGCTTTCCACCGCATGACGCGCATGAATAGCGTGGATGCTGTGGCCGGCCACATACATGGGACACAGCGGGGCCGCCGGCGCGATACCAACGGCTCGACCTGACGGGGAGGTGAAACTAAGAGCCACCAATTCACGCTCTAGAATATCTTCAGAGCTGGGAGCATTGCTCCCGAAAGAAGGACCGTGATCCATCATGGAACATTCCTTTAAATTTCGTTCTTCCGCCCGAGCTTTTGCGCGGGGGCCGATCTTCCCTCAGGAGCACCGTGCACGTAACGCGGTTGCTAGTCGACTAGCCGAGGGGCTTAGCGTCGAACTTCTCGATCTACGCTCCAGAATATATACCTCTAGGAACCTTGTCAACTGTTAATCCGATTAACAATTGACAAGGTTTATTCGGCCCATAAAACCCGCCCGTCGAGGCGGACTAATAGGGACGAATGCTCCCACTTACTCATCATTGCGAACACCAGCCCGTCAAAAATTAGATGCCGTTACCAGCAACTCACGACGCTCCAGCGGGTTTCACCGAAGCACGCGGGGCTTTGACATCACCTACTGATAGGACACAAACTCCGGCAGCGGCTCCACCGCATAGGTCTCTTCCGGGGTGAGCATGGGAAAGTCTTCATCGATGAAGTTCTTCCATCCCCACGCTATTCCTTCTGGAGCATCCTGGTGGAGGGCATGCCAGGTGCCCGCTTTTGCCCCCTGGCTCCCCTGACCATCTGCATGGATCAGCAGAGCAACTTCAGAGCGAGATAGATCGAGCTGGTCCCTATCGCGGATCATCTGAAGCTGAAACTGGTGGAGGACGACCATCTTCTGGGGAAGATTGCTCTCCCGGACGTAGTCGCTGAGGTAGGCAATCACCTCATTCACTTCATCGATCTCTACATGGCCGATCCGTGTCAGTGGCTCTTCATCGGGACCAAGCCGCCACTCCGGGTCGAGAGCTATTCCCACGTGCGGGTAGGCGAGCAGCTCCTCGTATTGTTGGACCTGTGTAAGGAAGTCAGTTCTGCCGGGCTGGAAGTCGAGGATGACATATTGGCCCGCATCTCCCGCGGCTTCGATGAGGGGAATAAACCATTCGATCGGGCCTTCGTTGGAGTAGTTTCCGTCATCACCCGGTGCGCCGGCTGCCACGGTCACGATGATCTCCTGGGCCGGCACAACCGTGTCATCAGTCAGAGCTCGGTATGGCTCCGTCATCTCTTCAGCACGAGCAACAGTGGAGGGAACATCCTGTTCGCCGAGGATCCCAAGTGCTGGTGTGATGGGTGAGCCGTACAGGGCAATGTAGCGCTTCCCCCCGAACACATGCTGGGTCCCACCCGGCAGTTCAACACCGGTTGATGCGGCAGCCAGCTGCCACTCAAAGTCCTCAAGTTCCTCCTCGAACAGCCCGAGAACAATGTCGGCAGACTCGGCTACCTGAATAGCTTCACTCGACCCGCGGGGGTCAGCCGGGGACAGGACAATGGCCGCACCAGCCGCACGGGCCGTGCCCACCGCCGCAATCGAGCTGCCATCGGTCAGCACAACAACCCCATCGAGCAGATCAATGCCATGCTCCAGCTCAACATCAGTCAACTGCGGAGCAATAAAGGCTTCCCCTTCAGCCAAAGAAAGCAGAGCATCAAGGTCTTCTCCCTCGGGCGTCACGACCGTAAGGGAAGGATCGGCCTCAGCCTCCTCCCCTTCATCCGGCACGCTTGACTCCTCACCAGTCACACCGGGGTCAGCCCTATCCTCAGCACTCTCGGCGCTATCCTCGGCGCTATCCTCAGAGCCAGACTCCTCTTCCGCTTCTGCAGGAAGGACTGCGGGGATGGCTTCTACGTCTTCCATGTCCTCGAGCTCGACGCCGACGGTGATCACCCAGGTTGCATCAAGCCGCTCCAGCTCGTCAACAATCCCGTCTCCTTCGACAAGGACAGGCACGGCATAGGCCATGCCGAGCGAAGACGCCTCCAGCTCAAGCTTTTCATCAGTCACAACAGCTCCGGGTGAGGACTCAAAGAACTGCTCACTCATCGCAATCGATATTTCGCTCGCTTCAGCACCGATGACAAGAAGCGACGTGGGTTCGACAACCACCGCAACTGCCTCTTCTGCAGGCTCCGCTTCTTCACCGGCCCCGTCGCCCCGCTCTCTCTCATCAACAGACTCTTGAGCGCCGTCATCCGAAGAGCGCTCGCTACCATCAGCAGTGCTGTTATCTGCAGATGAGCAGGCAACAAGGACCGCTGATCCGGCAGCTATCACAGCAATCATCTTCTTCACCTTCATGCCGTAACCCCCTGACGTGCCTGTTAGGGGATCCACCCTACAGAAGAGCAATCCGCCGGTCACTCTCACCGAAACCCCAAGGCGCTGCGACACGATTCCAGCGAACTATTCATGAATTGTTTCGCTCAGGAGTTGGACAATTCTCCCCTCTACGCCTTCAGGGGTGATTCAAGCATCTACGCACTTCGCATAGTCAGAGCAAGGTCTCAACCGCGCCGACGAAGTCCGGCCAGTCGCTCCGAGTGCAGCTCATGAGCTGTTGGTGCATCCACCTTGTGGAGATCAAAGTAGGCTAGGAGAAGAAACCTGAAATCCTAATGCGAGTGGAGATGTCATGCCTGTTGAAATGGGGCTTTGGCGAGTAGATGGCGAGAAGCTAACACGAGTCGTCCCGACGGCTGTCAGCCTCGAATCTCAGCTCGAGTCGTACATTGAGTCGGACGCTTCAATGCTCGGCGAGGCACTCCTTATTATTGGCCGCCAGGTGCCGACGGCGCACGGTGGTTTCATTGACCTCCTTGCTCTTGATGGAACCGCTGCTGTCTATGTCATCGAATTGAAGAGAGATAAGACTCCGCGGGAGACCACAGCCCAGGTCATTGACTATGGCTCGTGGGTGGCGACTCTTGGTCGAGCTGATATTCAAGCAATCTTCGAAGATTACCAGCCGGGCGTTGCACTTGAAGAAGCTTTCGCGGAGATGTTCAACGAAACGCTGCCGCTCGAGGTGAACGCCTCTCAGGTCCTCACTATCGTGGCATCGAGCGTGGATCCCGCAACTGAACGTATTGTTCTCTTCCTCCATGAGGAGTATGCGCTTCCCATCAACGTGGTGTTCTTCCGACACTTTGTCGATGGCGGAAACTCATACTTCGCACGCTCTTGGCTTGTTGAGGCGACGAGCCAAGCCGCGCCTGCATCAGCATCTTCGCGCCGATCGAAGACCCGCGAGCCCTGGAACGGTACCGACTGGTATGTGTCCTTCGGCGAGTATGAAGGCGGTCGACAGTGGTCCGATGGGAGGAAGTATGGATTCGTGTCCGCAGGCGGTGGCGAGTGGTTCAGCAGAACTCTGAAGAACCTTAAGCCGGGCGCACGTGTCTTCACATGCATTCCCAAAGATGGGTATGTGGGAGTCGGTACCGTACTTGGCGAAGCTGAACGCTTCGATGAGCTCAAAGTTGAATACAAGGGAGTCGAGACTCTATTGGCGTCACTCGCACTTGATGGCAACTACAGACACAACGGAGATGAAGACGACAACGTTGCTGAATGGGCCGCCCCTGTCCACTGGACCCACACAGTCCCCAGCGGTCAGGGTTTCTGGAGAACCGGAATGTTCGCCAACCAGAACAGCGCTACCCGACTCCGTCAACAGTTCACCATCGAACAGGTATCAACTGCATTTGGGCTTGATGAGGAGTAAATCCGTCCAGTGCACAACCCTCTCCGCACCTATCTACCCTGCCGCACGGATCGCCCGACTGGGGCCTTATCAAGCTCGAGCACATGATTCCGGTAGCCCGCGCGGCCATGGAAGATCAGCGGACGCAGTCGGAGGGGATCGCGACCAACACGGAACCCGCCACCGTCTGGAACACCGTGGTGGCTTTCGATGAGTCAAATGACGTCACCAATCACGCACTCGCCCCGGCATTCACGCTCTTCTCGTCAATGGGCGGTCCCGAACTCGAGAAGATCCAGGCCACACTCGGTCCGGCGCTCACTGTACACACGAATGCGTTCTGGCTCGACCGTCGCATGTTCGAGCGCTTCGAGGCGGTCGACCTGAGCGAGGCTGATGAGGAGACGCATCACTTCGTCGAGGACACCTTCAAGAAGTTCCGACTCAAGGGCATCGACATGTCCGAGGAGGAACAGGCGAAGCTGAAGGAGATCGACTCGCAGCTGTCCTGCCTTGAGATTCTCTTCAGCCAACGCGCCACGAAGGCCATGGACGACAACGCGCTCATCGTCCATTCGCGCGACGGACTGGCAGGGCTGAGCGACGAGCAGATCGCGAGCTTCGAGCAGGAGGCCGGCACATTCCGCATTCCGCTCCTCAATTTCACCAACCAGCCACTCCAGGCGGATCTCCCAAATCCCGCCACCCGGCGGGCACTTCTCGATGCGTCCATTAGGCGCGGCCTCGGCGACTTCAAATCGTCTGACACTCGTCAGCTCGTCGTCGATATCGCCAAGCTGCGAGCCGAACGCGCGACCCTCCTCGGCCAGCCGCATCACGCCCAGGTGGTGGCGATGAAGGGGATGGCAGGCGACTCTCAGAGCATCATCGATCTCCTCACCTCCGTTGCTTCACGCGCGGTCCAGGCTGTCGACCGCGAGCAGGAGAATCTTCGCGCGCTCGTCGAGGACGACCCCTTGAACGATGGTCTCGAGGCAGGTGACTGGGCCTTCTATCAGGAGAAGCTCCGCGGCCAGGTCACGGTCGGTGATTCTGCCCTCAAGCCGTATCTTGCTCTCAGCAATGTTGTGGAGAAGGGAATCTACTACGCGGCCGAGAAGCTCTTCGGCCTCACCTTCACTCCGCGCCCCGACATCGCCGGCTAGGTCGACACCGTCCAGACCTGGGAGGTCTTCGACGAGTCCGGCGAGGCGATCGGTCTGTTCCAGGCCGATTTTTACGCCCGCAAGGGCAAGTCCGGCGGTGCGTGGATGCACTCGCTGGTCGACCAGTCGCGCCGGGCCGGCACCAAGCCTGTCATCATGAACAACTCGAACTTCGACGAGCCACCCGCGGGGCAGTAAACGCTTCTCACGTGGGATGAGGTCGAGACTGTGTTCCACGAGTTCGGGCACGCCCTTCACGGACTGCTGTCGGACACGTACTACGTGTCAACCTCAGGAACAGCAGTTCCCAGGGCCTTCGTCGAGCTGCCGAGCCGCTGCCGACAGAGCTCGCGGCGAAGCTGTCGGCGTCGAAGACCTTCGGCCAAGGCTTCGCCACAACCGAGTTCGTCGCCTCGGCGCTCCTCGACCAGGCATGGCACCAGATCAGCGCCGAGGAGGTGCCGAGCTCTTCAGCAATTGGAGAGTTCAAGCAGAAGGCACTGAAGGATCTCGGTGTCTACCACGAGCTCGTGCCGCCGCGTTACCGCACCGCCTACTTCAAGCACACCTTCAGCGGCGGATACGACGCTGGCTACTACTCGTATATGTGGGCCGAGGTGCTGGTCGCCGACATCGAGCAGTGGTTCGCTTCCGAGGGTGCCAGAGAGAGCGATGGCGGGCTCAACCGAGAGGCAGGCGAGAAGCTGCGCCGAGAGCTGCTGTCACGGGGTTCATCGAGGGATTCGATGGAGTCCTTCACTTGTGTGCGCGGAAGGGAGCCGAGGGCGGAGGCGCTCTTGGAACGCAGGGGACTCTGAAAAGGAGCGTCGACCGAGCATTGGAGAGGTTCTGGTACAGTCACTGAGACGTCGGCACCAAGACCTTGATTCCTGTATTCACGACTGCGCACATCAGTACCGCGTTACGAGGCGCTATGCCTCGTAACGCCCTTCATTCCCCCGGCGAGCCGACCCGTCATCAGTTGATGGACAATTGAAAGCGCGAGAACGCCGCGGAGCTGACGATCCCATGACGTACCAAGGGCCATAAGGCGGGCGTTCGTTTGGTTGGCACTCAACGACCACAGCCCTCCTTATCAAGGAACCCATTTCTTATCGACTAGAGTCGTATGGACGAGAGAAGATGATCAGGAGCATTTGATGGTTCGGAAATCCCCCTACATTGAAGAGTTGGACTTCAAGCGGGAGTCTCTCGACGCGTTCATCTCCGAATTGAAGGCAAGACCAAACGGCTCCGGGGCCTCGAATTTTCTACTCGACTACCCCACGGTGTACGTCGTCTTCCACGAGGAATCCGCCAAGTTCCGCGTCTACGTCGGAGAGACTACCGATATTCGAAGCCGGACTCTTCAGCATTTGGAACGCGACCGCGATGACTGGCGTCTCCTTGCAGCCTCGCCAGGAAGCAGAATGTTCGTCATAGGACATCAGTATTTCAATAAGTCCCTTACTCTCGATGTCGAGAACAGGCTCATGCTCTACCTGTCGGGATCGGAGTTGATTGAGGAGCTTTACAACCGCCGAACTAACCCCCAGAACAAGTACTACACGCATACAGAATTTGACGAAGTCTTTGAGTCGATATGGCGGGGTTTACGCAAGAGGAACAAGAAGCTCTTTCCTGCTGAAGACTTCATCAAGAATTCAGCGCTTTTCAAAGCATCACCCTTTCACAAACTCACGCAAGAGCAGCTTGATGCTAAGGGTGAAGCTTTGGCGCTGATCTCGACGGCTCTGGAGAACCATCAAGACGGTCAGCTCATCATGGTCTCAGGAGAGGCCGGAGCGGGGAAGACAGTTCTCCTCAGCTCGCTGTTCTATGAGCTCTTCCAGGGGCAGGAGACTGGCGATGATCCGTTCGAGTTCAAGGATCTCGACGCATACCTCTTGGTGAATCACGATGAGCAGCTCACGGTGTACCAGCAAGTCGCAAAGAAATTGGGGCTCATAGACAAGCACCCCAACCGCGTCACGAAGCCGACGTCATTCATCAACTCTCGGTCAACCGATGAGAAGGCGGAAGTGATCCTCGTCGATGAGGGACATCTTCTCTGGACCCAGGGCAAGCAGAGCTATCGCGGTTCAAATCAGCTCGCCGATCTGCTTGACAGAGCTAAGGTCGTTGTCCTGGTCTTTGACGAAAACCAGATCCTCAGAACCAATCAGTATTGGGAGCCGAGCGCTCTGGAGTGGCTACGATCTCGGACCACCCACCATGTTGAGTTAAAGAATCAGATGAGAATCGACGCAAGTGAAGAGACGGTCAGGTGGCTGCGCCGAATCATCGACGAACAGCTGATTTCAGAAGCCCCCGTGGACGACTTTGGACGAGACGATCACGGATATGAGCTGAAGATCTTCGATTCGCCTCACGAGCTGCACTCTGCAATTCAGCAGCGTGCAGACTCCAATTCCGAGATGGAAAAGGGACTCTCCCGCCTCTTGGCGACGTACGACTGGCCCTACAGCAGCAGCTCATCGCCCGAGGACGGCGGGACCTGGTCCGTGCGCATCGACGATTGGGAAATGCCATGGAATAGAGAAACCATGCCAATGCTCAGTCGAACTGAGGCTCGGATGCTCAAGGATATGGCGTGGGCGGAGATGGACCATACTATCGACGAGGTCGGATCGACTTTCACTATCCAGGGCTTCGACCTCAACTTCGCTGGTGTCATTGTCGGGCCATCGGTGAAGTTCCGTGACGGGCGAGTTGTATTTGACCCTACCGAGAGTGCCAATAAGGGGGCGACGCAAAAGCGGACTCTGCTGGACGGCACAAAGGTACACATGGGCGAGCACCTCATCCGAAACGAACTCAATGTCCTGCTGACAAGGGGAGTCAACGGACTCTACATTTACGCGGTCGATGAGGAGTTGCGAGACGCGTTACACCGCTCGACAGGAAGGCTTTTGTAAGATGGAAATCCAAGAACTTGTCGACGAAATCAATCAATTCAGAGACGAGCGGAACTGGAGACAGTTTCACAATGCGAAGGACCTTGCGCTGTCGATCAGCCTTGAAGCCTCTGAGCTGCTAGAACTATTCCAATGGAAGAGCGCGGACGACGTGGTCAGCGGCTCACAACAAGAGTTGGCCGAGGAGCTTGCTGACGTCCTCATCTATTGTCTGATGCTCGCGGACGACTTGGATTTTGATCCCGGGACGATCATCAGGCAGAAGCTCGAGACCAATCGGCAGAAGTACACGATTGAAGAATCCTACGGAAGCAGCGAAAAGTACAACTCTGCGGAATGAGGAAGTGCATTTCTCCGTCTGCCTATTCTCTTCCGCTTCTCCGCATTGTTAAACGGTCACGAATAGAGACTGACGATAGCGGTCTGAGCTGTCGCTGAAGCTCCCGCCGGGTCTGTTAGGCGCTCCCCTAGCGTCCTGAGAGCGAGGGCCGGTGGCAATGCCGCCGAGAACTTGAGGCCGGAAACTGCGTTTGCGCCAATCTGCGGCACCGCGTCGGGGTCAGACGCCTTGATGTTGTCTATGGTGACGCCATCCGGAAGCAGAATGCTGTCGTTTTCGACTCCCTGCGCCTCGAGCCCCAGTCCGGCAAGCAACGTTGCGTTTGCCTTGAGCCCCGCCCATGTCCATAAGCGCGAGCCACCCTTCTTCGATGGCTTCAACACAAGGCCTCTCTCACTGACCTCTGTACCGCGTTCTTCTCGGAGACGGTCGATCGCGGCCGGAATACGCTTTTACAACTCGACGTCAGGCAAAGCTCCAAGCAGTACTTCCCGCTTTGCCTGGCTCACCTCGAACGATTGTGCAACAGCCTCCGACGGTCACTTCACATCGCCTTTTGTGGGAATCTCTTCAACCCAAACCGTGAAACGCTCCCAATCGATATGTCGGACGAACCATCCTCGACCCGCGAGTACCAGCGGCCTCGATTCCCGATCCGCCTTAGCTGGAAGGGCCAGCGGCGAGACGAATCCGATTTCTCGAACACCAGCGACAACCCGGAGCTCAAGGTCAGCGACGAATGTGGAGAGCAGATCAATGAAATGCCGTCGTCCAAACTCCTTCTCGGCGCGGGGGCCGATCATGAGCAGCCCCGAATCCTCGACGAGGAAGTCCTTCTCACGTAGGTAGGTAAGGACCTCCGCACCGTCGGCCATAAGCGCCAAGTCGCCCCACCACCGTGGCCAGTCCGAGGCGCCGAACGAACCTTCCTGGAGGGCGAGTGCGAGAAACTGTTGGGACGCGAGGGTCTGCTGAAGGTTTAGGTGACAGCTTGTTTTCATGCCGCTGTTGCGGCGGGTGTGTTCATCATGGTTTCGAATTCGATCGGAGTCAAACGTCCCAAGCCTGCTTGTCGGCACCGACGATGATAGGTCCCTTCGATCCAGGCCATGATCGCACCGCGCAGCTGGTCACGAGTGGCCCAGCGCCGACGATCGAGAACGTTGTTCTGTAGCAGAGCGAAGAAGCTCTCCATGGCTGCATTATCGCCAGCAGCCCCGACCCGGCCCATTGACCCGACCAGTCCGTGGCGATTCAGCGCGGCCAAGAAATCTCGGCTACGGAACTGCGAGCCTGTGTCGCTGTGGACGACACAACCGGCAACTGGCCCGCGCATGCTTACTGCGTTTTCCAGTGCGGCCACGGCAAGATCAGATGTCATGCGAGAGTCCATGGAATAGCCGACGATCTTGCCAGAGAAAGCATCCTTGACCGCGCACAGGTAGAGCCAGCCTTCATCGGTCCAGTGCTCGGTAATATCGGTCAGCCACAGCCGATTGGGCCCATCAGCAGTGAATTCATGCCGGACCCGGCCGTGTTCATCGATCCAGGCACACAGGTCGTCATGGACCGCAGGTCCGGGCAACTTCGCGTTCTTGGCCCGCTTTTTGCCAAACACTGACCACCAGCCGTTATCGGAAGCAATTTTCCATGCGGTGCGATCACTTATGTCTTGGCCTGCTTCGCGTGCCACATCGGCTAACAGACGGTGCCCGAACCCAAGATCAGCCAGGTGGGCATCGAATAGAATGTTGGCACGGTAGGCTTCCACGAGCTCGGTATCGGTGATTGGATTGGCCAGCCACCGGTAGTAGGGCTGACGGGCAAGCTTGAAGACCCGGCACGTGACCGTAACGGGGATCCCGTCCTCGGCGAGCTCGCTCACGAACGGGTAGAGCCTTTTCCCGGCAGATGTGCCTGCGACAAATACGCGGTTGCTCGCCGCAGCACTTCCACTTCCTGCTCAAGTAGCCGGTTACGTTTACGCAGCTCGCGCAGCTCATCACCATCGGCACGTGTCGGTCCCAGTTGAGCGCCTTCATCGATCTTTGCTTGGCGCATCCATTTATCCAAGGTGCCTACGTGAATGCCGAAGTCTTTGGCAATCTGGTCGCGCGTCACTCCCGGGCCGCGACTATTGGCAACGCGTACGACGTCATCGCGGAACTCTTGGGGAAACGGTCTTGGCATAACTGTCATCCTTTCCAGACCAGCACACCGGCTAGCCAGATCAGATGTCACCTAAACCTTCAGCACTCCCCTCTAGTCGAGCCTTGGCTTTCAGCAGTGCTAGCTCCTCATCGGTGTGGGCTGAGCCAACCTGTTTGAACTCCCGGTGACCCTGGCGGTGGGAGTAGACAATCTGCACCGCAGTAGCTCCCGACGCGGTCTTCACCGTCCGAATGAAAAGGCTCACAAACACTCATCATAAACACACCCGAAAACCAGCCCGATTTAGTGTCCAAAAACCCGTCTCCCAACCCGCATCACCACAGATCACAGGCTCGCAGTGACCCACACCACTCCAAATTGAGCCAAGTCGGGTTATGCGTAGCAATAACCTCGATCTTAATGCGTGGGAGGGCACAGGAGGAAACACGTGAAATCACCGAAACGATGCCGATGCAAACTCTTCAATGCACTCGGTCACGGTACTCACGCCGGAATAATCCTTAACCCAGACGTGCAAGAATCACCCGCGCAATTACCGCCAAGGGCTCCAATGCCCTTAGCCTACGCGCCATCGCCTTGCCCGATCACTTACCAATCCGTCAGGTTTGCAGACGGGCACTGAGGATGCTTACGAAGAACAGATGTCTTCCTCTAAGAGAAATGCTCTCCATTCCAGAGGCGTGCCTCGCTAGAGAAAGAGTCTGAGCCCAAGGACAGTGAATGCAGAAAGTGCTGAGACGATCGGAAGGGTGACAACCCAGGTGATACCAATATTCTTCATGAGCTTCCAGTTCGCAGCCCTGTTGGCAACACCAATACCAAGGACCGCGCCAATAAGAATATGGGTGGAGGATACAGGAAGGCCAAGCACGGAAGCTCCCATGACGACCATCGCGGCGGCGAGCTCGGCTGCGAACCCGGATGATGGGTGCATCTTCGTCAGGCTCGTACCCACAGTACGGATAACGTTGCGTCCCGTGAACCAGAGGCCCGCAACCAAAGCAATGCCGAAGGCGACCATGGCGGCCGTAGGAACGGGTGCCATGGATTCCAGGCTCCCGCTGCGGAGCACATCGAGAATGGCCACGAAGGGGCCAATCGCGTTAGCAATGTCGTTAGAGCCATGAGAGAAGGCGAATGCTGATGCGGTAAATACCTGCATCCACGAGAAAATGAGGAACGTAGAGCGCTGAAGTGACTTGCGCTTGAGCAAACGTACGAGGATCGAGGTCGCCATCCAAACCACTGCACTGATCATCGCCAACATGACAATTTTGCCTTCGGTGCTCAGATCAAGGTCCAAGTTCGACAGTCCCTTGAAGAGAAGCATGGACGCAATAACAAGTGCTCCGAAGGAAGCAAGGACAGGAATCCACTTCTCAAGAGCCCTGAAGGCACCCACATCGTCGGCCTTCTTATCAAGTCTCTTAAGTTCCTTGTAATAGTCGGACTCGAGCTCATCGATCTCAAAGTCGCCCGACTTAATCCGCTTCTCATCGCGGTCGAGTGCCCCCGTGTAGGCAACCTGCTGGAGTTCCGAGAGAGTTTCGAAGGCCCTCTTGTGATTGACCGTGGCCTTCTTCCGTTCATCAGCCAAAGCCTCCAAGGCAGCATCGGCCCGATCATTGAACTGCAAAATGTTCGTCTTGATCCAGCGGTACATGAGGTAGGCGACGATGCCGCCAAGTAGCGGTGAGAGGACCCAGGAGATAACGATCTGACCGATCTCTCCCCACTGCACCATGGCGAGCGGATTGCTCTGCTCGGTCACGAATCCGATCATGAGGGATGCACCAACAATGCCCCCGATAATGGAGTGCGTTGTGGAAACGGGGTACCCCATTCTGGAGGCGAATAGCAGCCACAGCGCTGCAGCCAGTAACGAGCTCATCATGATGAGCATAAAGTCGTTCGGCTCCAGGTTGATGGCATCGAGATCGACGATGCCGGAGCGAACGGTATCGGTCACTTCACCGCCGGCAATGATTGCACCACTAACCTCAAAGACCGCCGCAATTAATAGCGCCTGTTTGATCGTGAGAGTGCCAGCACCCACCGATGTTCCAAACGAGTTGGCGACATCGTTGCCACCAATGTTGAAGGCCATGAACAGACCAAAGATCGTGGCCAGGAAGAAGATCGGGATGTTGGCGTCCGAGCCAATGTAGTCGAGTCCCCACCTGGCAAACAGGAAGAAGGACATCGCCATGAGAAGACCGAAGGCGATATTCCAGCCCGTGTTTCTCCCTGTTGCATCCTTGAAGGCCAACGATTCAGCGGAATTCGGCTTTGGCGCCCGACTCTCCATGCCACTCCAATTTCGATTAAAAGGTCGGCCCGACATCACATCAGGCCTGTTAGGCCATGAAAATTATGGCATGACAAAGACACTCGTTTGTTGCCCTTTGGTCATATGTTGTTCACGTAACATACGCATCTACAGAGCCGATTAAGGAGCTGGACTTTCCCTTGCCAAGTCATCGACGTCACAGCACCAATATTCGCCTGCAACGTGCCTGCTTTGCTCACTGAGAGGCATCCATTCCCGACCTTTGTCCGGGGTCAATCAACACCCTCCAATCAGAACCTGTCAACAAGGTAACGGGTCAGCTTTCCCCCGTTGCCGACTGATACGACTTCAGTCGGCATTACCGACAGCTACGCCACTCCAGTAGAAGGGCGACCCCATCAAGAGACCGCCCTTGTACAGTCGGGCAATCACCACTTGTTACGTACGTCCTCGGCGAAGCCACGCATGTTGTCGATGGTGATCTTTTGTCCATCAACTGTCACGGTTCCGCTGAAGTAGCCGAACACCTGGTTCGCTTTCATGGCAATGACTCCGAGATCGGTGATGGCATCGTGGTTCCAGAACGGCTCCAGCCAGAGGTCCACTGATTCAGAATGCAGATGCCAGGGCTTATCCCACTGCCCAAACTCATAGTCCCATGTGATGTCTTCGTGAATTGGGTAGAGCCTGCCGTCAACTGTAATAGCATTCTCTCGAGCACCCGTGCCATCAGTCCACTTCGCCCCGGACTGGAATCCTACGGCGACAGTTCCTGAAGGCGATTGCCCGTATCCACTGGCAGCACCCCAGTTCCAATCCATCTTGTACGGCCAGCGGCCACGCCCGTGATCAAGGATCGCCCAGGCCTCCCCCGTTGGCAGTTCAATAACTTCACCATCGAGTTCAAGGTATCCGGTTGCCGGCAGTGCTGTTTCCTTTACGGTGTACTGGAAGCGTTTCTCCGACCAAGGCACGACCACGCCAAGCGCTTCGTGTTCGGGAGAGCGATGTGCTGTCACATCAAACCGTACGGATGAAATACCGGAAGGATTCACTCGAGGTGCCTGACCTTCTGCACGGAGCCGTGTTCCCTCGGTCACCGGGTCAATAAATGCTCTCATCCTGCCCGGTCCCGTTGGCAGCAACTTGCCACCCAAGCTCATTGAACCACCGCGCGCCACGCCATCACCGAGAGATGGTTCGAGTACCGCTCCGCGAGCAAGCGGAACGATGGCGGCGACATCGAGGCGCTTGCCCGTGAGGATCTCATAAACCCAGATACTGTGGGAAGAGGCGTAATCCACGTCGCTGATCGTGAGCGAGAAAAGATGGGTGGGAGTCATAACGAGCCAGTACTCCCAGCGCTTGTTGCGTCCCCACACCTTAGGTAGCCCACCATGACCAATCCCAATGCCCGAGGTGTCATGAATCGGCCTACGTGACCATCCCACAGCATCCGGGTTAAGCAACCCATCGGGCCCGACAAGAGAAACTGGTTCGGTCAGTTCACGTTCGCCATTCCACATGTCCCAAGCTTACTGACTCCTTTCCCACAACTTGCCGGATCGCAAGGAAGCAACAACACAACGGCAGAAGGTCCGGCTCATGGAGCCGGACCTTCCTTAGGCTGAGAATTCTCTTACTGAGATTCCTCAACCGTTTCTCTGATCGCTCTGCCTATCATCATAAGACTTTGAAGTCTGTTCGTCCCATGCCTGAGGCGCAGTGTGCCGGTGTGGTTCGGCTGATCAGAGAAGTATTCCTACGCCTTTTCTACCTGGACGAGGTTGGTGTGCTGTCCGTTGCCCTTGGCGAGCGGTGTCGGGTGGAGGCTTGTCAGCATGTTGACCGCACCGCCCTGGTCGACTCCGTTCTCGTCAATCTGGATCCATGCACCCTGCGGGACGGAGATTGCGCCGGGGACGATACGAGGGGTGACCATGGCTGGCAGGGAGATCCTGCCGCGGTCGTTGTAGACCACAACCTTGTCATCGGATTCGATCCCGCGTTCCTTGGCGTCAGCTTCGTTGATCCATACGCGCTGGTGGTGTGCTGCGCGGAGCGCTTCGAGGTTGCCGTAGGTGGAGTGGGTGCGGCCCTTGAAGTGGTGACCGATGCACTGCAGCGGGTACTTGTCGTTGGTTCGGGCCTCTTCCGGGCCTTCGCGGGTGACCACGTAGCCGGGGATAGGAGTAATTTCATCGCCGGGGATCGGGTCGGGGAACTCCCATTCCTTCGCCATGTCAGCAAGCTGGCTCGAGTAGATCTCAATCTTGCCCGAAGGCGTACCCAAGGGATTTGCTTCGGGATCGTCACGGAAGGACTTGAGCGCAACTGTGGGACCATCCGGGCTCGTGTACCGGACAACACCCTGTTCCTTGAGTTCATCGAAGGTCGGGAAGATGTCCGGGTGGTTCTCCCGGGCCTGCTCGTGAAGCTCGCGGGCCCAGTCCTCGGTGGTTTCCTTGCCCTGCGAGAACTCCTCACCCACACCCATGCGGTTAGCGATCTCGGCCGTGATCTCAATCGAGGAACGTGATTCGTAGAGCGGTTCGATGGCCTGGTGGATCATGATCTCGTAAGCCATGTCGCCCGTGTATTCGGACGGGACAAGATCCCACCGCTCCGCGGTGGTCGTATCCGGCAGAACCAGGTCGCAGAGTTCCATCGAAGCATTCATCTGGTTGTCGATACCAAGAATGAACTCACACTTCGAATCATCATCAAGAATCTCTCGTGTCCGGTTGATGTCACCGTGCTGGCTTGCAAGCATGTTCGATCCGTAAACGAGCATGAACTTGATACCCACATCGAGCTTGTCCTTGCCTCGCACACCATCCCGAACGGCGGTGAGCTCGGGACCACGGTCAATGGCATCCGTCCACTTGTAGCAGGAGATACTAGCCTCGACCGGGTTCACACCATCATCCAGCCACGGCGTGTAGGGCCACAGGTAACCTTCCCGACCACCGGTGCCGCCGCCGGGAATACCGACGTTTCCGGTAAGGGCCGCAAGCAGGTAGATAGCGTTCGCGTTGTTCTCGCCATTGGCGTGACGCTGAGGGCCCCAACCCTGAGCAATGTTGGCTGGCTTTGCCAGTGCAACCTCGCGAGCAAAAGTACGGATCTTATTCGCGGGAACACCGGTAATCTCCGCAGCCCACTCGGGAGTCTTTTCAATACCGTCTTCGCCCTTGCCCTCAATGTAGGAGCGGTAGGAGGCGTTCTCCGGAGCACCCTCCCGCATGTGCTCCTCATCGAAGCCCACGCAGTACTTGTCCAGGAACTCCTGGTCGTGCAGGTCCTCGGTGATCATCACGTGCGCCATGCCCGCAACGAGAGCAGCGTCGGTGCCCGGACGAAGAGCAATCCAGTCATCGGCAAGAACCGAGGCCGAGTCAGAATAGCGCGGGTCCACAACAATGATCTTGAGACCGGCCTTCTTGGCCAGGGTGGCGGTGTACGTGTTGCCACCGCCGGACATACGGGTCTCGAGCGGGTTGTTGCCCCACAGGACGAGAAGGTTTGAGTTCTCGATCGCATCTTCGATCGAGTTCGAAATCTGCTCGTCCGGGCTACCGTAGAAGTACCGGGTGCACTGGGAGATCTGAAGGTATGAGTAGTTGCCGTAGTAGCCGAGGTGACCACCGAGCAGGTTGAAGAGCCTATGCCAGCCACCCGAGTTTGCAACATGTGCGTTCCACACACCGGAGCCGTACTGCTTGTACACGGATTCCGGACCGTACTTGTCGTACGTGTACTTAAGCTTCTCGGTGATGATGTCGAAAGCCTCATCCCACGAGATCTCTTCAAACTCAGCATCGGACCGCTTGGCCCCAACTCGCTTGAGGGGCTTCTTGATGCGATCCGGGTTGTAGATCCTCTCCCTCATGTTGCGCCCGCGCACGCAGGCGCGAATCTGACGGTTCCAGAGAGTGTCATCACCGGTGTTATCGGGGAGAACCCGGGTGACTACGCCATCCTTTACCTGCAACCGCAGCGGGCATCGCGAACCACAGTTCACCACGCAGGCAGACCAGATCGTCGCGTCAACATCAGCAGCACCGTCGCCACTTTCGCTTCGCGCGCCCGGCATACCCAGCTGAGTGGTAGTGGCAACGAGTGCAGCCGTTCCGCCAGCTACACCAGACCACTTCATAAACGACCGGCGGCTTAAGCCCTCCGTGACCGTCATCGACATAGTCATCCTCTTTCCTCTTGATTTCTAAGCTTTCATTACGTCGCTGAGGCCAGGCTACGAACCAACTTCCAGAAAATAGGGTGAAGAAAGTCCCGATTCGACACCAAAGTCCCAACGGGTTTAACGAATATAGAGAACAAGGATGATTCGTAATTAAACGGACAAAGCATCTATCGGTTGACCGATTTGTATGACTCAAGAGAGGCCGTCCGCACCTGCGAAACAGCGCGCGCAAATCCCGCGCATTTGCGCATCCTCACTCATATCGGACCTAGCCGGTCAAGTGACGTGCACTCACCCTAAGCAGTCTGCAGCCGAAGAAGGCGTTTGCTCGGATAGCTTGACTTCAGGGTTACAGCCTCTGTCGGCCAACGCCGCGCTGGATCCCACGGTGATCGCGTTCGCCACTTCTTCTCTCATATCTTGGCCTGGTCAAGCCGATCACGGAGAGCACGGTTCGCACACCCCGGTCAATAAAGAACTAAGGAATGGGCCAGCGCACCCCATCACCTTCGCAGTCCCCGCCTATTCCACCACCGGGAACATGGCACACACCATCGACCAGAGAGCGTTCCCCAATTGGCTCATCGAGCTCAATCGTCAGGGGAACAACGCTGTTCCCCTGACAGGTGTATTCTCCATCTGTCAGTGTTTCTACGCGGGCTTCGATCAGAATTCTGCCATCCTCATAGTCGATAACTGGGTCGAGCACAGTGCCGGTTTCTCCCCCTGCACATTCGACCCTCATGACACCGATATCAAAAGTAGTTGACTCTGACGTGAGGTCTTGGCTGACTAAGATCCAGGTTGCCACGGTCCCTTCAGACGATGTTGTTGTGCTCCCCGTTGGATCAGTCGAGCCAGTGCTTGAATCAGGATCAGAATCCTGGCATGCAGAAAGAAGTAGCAGAGAAACAGCGAGGATCGGCGCTATCTTTGTCATGCTTCAGAGTATCCCGGCATGCGACGACAACGCCGCGCTGCAGGCTAAGAAGTCACTTTCGGATCAGGAACCTGGGACGGGTCCCACCAATGCAACTGTGCTGATCGAGCCTAGGTGGGAGACTAGGCCCCTGTCTTGGGATGAGAGGCGGAGCGTGCCCCTAGTCCCAAACCTTCCGCGCGATAGCTTTTGAAAGCTATCGGATTGGCGGAGGGATCCACCGGCGGGTGGCAGAGCAACGTGGCGAGCGTCAATTCCCTGATTCCATGAGCCCCACTTCCTTGCCATAACCTGAACGGTTCTCTCCACGGAGCAACATTTTCGATGCGGTGGACGGCCGGTTGCTAACCACGAGACCGGTGTAGAACTCTTCACATACTCGGAGAGCCCAATCAAAGTCACCAGAAGAAATATACCCAGTAAAACCGAAGTTCAAATTGTTAACAGGCGAATCAACTTCATTTTCATCAGAGCACTTGTAGACCGTCGGCACGGGCCCAGAAGCCCTTCCTGGAAGATCAGGGTGTCGCGTGTGATGTCCACAATGAATGCTAGTTGCGCAAACCAGCCGGGGTATTGAACCGGTTCACCACGCGCTGTTGCCATTGTGCTCCGCTCAACGGCGCGCGCAATCAGCTCCTCCCGCCACTTCTAGCTACCTGCAAGGAATACCGTCCCATGCCGGTAGTCAGGAAGACGAATCTTCGCTCATCGAGTCTGAACACTGCCTTGGAGCATTCCGTCCCGTAGTCGTATCTGGGCACGGGGAGTGGAAGAATCACTCCCGGGCATTCGTGCCCCGAGACGTTTGGATCTAACATCACCCGCCCCGGCAGTACGAGAGCCCGCAGTCATAGCACGGTGGCCCGGGGTCGCGACAGCCAATCAATCGCTTCTTCTAAGCGGTTGGGCTCCAGTCCCCCGAACTGCCGAGCTATGGGCTGAACTATCAAACACTTCGAGGGGAGGAATCCCATGATGTCAACCAGCAAGTACACCGGTCTTTTCGTATCAGCTACACTCATCGCTACTCTCGTTGCATGCTCCGACAGCACGGATAGTGACGGGTCGGATACTGCAAGCGATTCAGAAACCACGACCGAATCAACCGATATCCCAACCGGAGGGACCATTCCAACCCAGGAGAGCACTGAGCCGCCGGTCGAACAGCCCACCGGCTCTGAGGATCCTTCCGTCGAACCCAACGATCCTGCTGACACCGAGACAGGCGATGAGGCAACCACGGACGCTGGCGAGATCACCATGCCAACAGACGCACTAGAATATGCGGATGCTTTCGTGGTCGCGTGGGGCAACGGCAACACGGAGGTCATGGAGCTGCTTGCCACGGCCGAGGTTATTGATGCTCTGGGTGACGAAGGTGGCCCAAACTGGGACCGTACGGCGAGTGACGCTGGGGCTGGCTCTGTCTTTGTCACCTACACGAATCTTGATGATGGTTCAGTTCTCGAACTCAGGGTGCAGAACGAAGCCGCCTCATTCGGTGAGGAGCAGGCAGTCGTTGAGGCAAGTTTCGCCGAGTAACAAGCCGGCCATAACAACTGTCATCCACATCCATAGACAGAAGGAGCCGGGAGCCTCCGCCAGTGCGGACAAGTTCCCGACCCCTCCTATTCATGCGGATTGAGGCTAAAGCCATTTTCTAGCTTCAATCAGTTTCTTAATGCTTTCTGGCTTTAATTTGATGTTCCTTCGGGAATCGGGAGGGCACTACTCCGGTCCTTAGACGAGAAGAAACACACCCCAGGTGAGCAGGAAGCCCGTAACACCGAAGATCGTTGTCAGGACAGTCCAGGTCCTGAGGCCATCCTTGACGGACAGGCCAAGGTACTTTGTGACAATCCAGAATCCAGAGTCGTTGATGTGGGAGAAGCCGAGGCCACCGAAACCGATAGCAAGGGTAACCAGCACTGTTTCCAGGCCGGAGTACCCCGCCGCCGCAATTGGTTCGACCATGAGGCCCGCCGACGTCAGGATCGCTACGGTTGCCGAGCCTTGGGAGGCGCGTAGCGCGGCCGAGATAAGGAAGGCGGCGAGGATGATCGGCATATTCAACTCGATCAGTGTCTCGGATAGTGCGTTGCCGATGCCAGACTGGACGAGGACGTTAGCGAACACGCCACCGGCACCCGTCATAAAAACGATGACAGCAACATCGGGGAGGGCGGAGTCGAGGATCGATCCGCGCTTCTCCAGCGACCATCCCATCTTGTTACCGATAACCAGGTAGGCAACGATAACGCCGGTGAGTAGAGCGATGGTGGAGGAACCGATCATACCTAGCCAACGTTGTGCGGCGGTCCCCTCCTCGAGGACCATGTTGCCCACGGTGCCGAGCATGATCTGGAGGATTGGCAGGAGGATAAGGAGAATAACCGTGCCTGCACCGATGGTCCGAACACGATTCTTGACTGCACCTATTACGGAGCCATCCCCGACAATCTCATCGGCGGGTGCACCAGACTCGACGACCGCGGGAGCGGCGGTTGCCGGAGAGTCCATGAGGGTGATGCCATCGGTCCTGAACATCTTCGCGGCAAAGTAGCCGATAACACCGGTGATAGCACAGAGCGGCAGGCCAACAAGAAGCATCATGCCGACGTCGGCACCGGTGATACCGGCGGCAGCAACCGGGCCAGGGTGAGGTGGGACGGCAACATGGACGGTGAGGAGAACACCGCCGACCGGCAAACCAATCTTCAGGGGATTGATCTTGGCGACGCGAGCAAAGCCAAAGACGATCGGGGCCAGGATGATAAAACCAACGTCGAAGAAAACGGGAATACCGAGAACAAAGGCCGCTGCCGTAACGGCACCAATCACTCGCTTCTCACCGAGAACCTGCGTGAATTTTTGCGCCAGAGCATCGGCGCCACCGGCTACCTCAATGAGGCGGCCCAGCATGGCACCGAGGCCAACGACAATCATGACCGAGGACAGGGTGTTACCCATACCTGTTTGCATAACGGGAACGACCTCTTCAACCGGAACTCCCGTGGCTAGGGCGGTTCCGAAGGCGACGAGGAGCATGGCAACAAAGGCCGATATCTTAACCTTGATGACCAGTAGGAGGAGGGTAATAATGGCACCAATAGCGATGCCTAAAAGCGTTGCAGCACTCATTTTGGGTTCCTTAAAATACCGGCCAGCAACCGAGTGGATCACTGTCCGGTTATCTAGGCGCTATCAGGCGCGGTCTTCCGGGGAAACGACGCGGATGACGGACGAGTCGTCCATGGCCGCCTGGCCGCGTGCAAAACCGAGGAGGTATTCCTGCTCGGCGGCCGCAGCCACCGGCACCGCCATACCAACGCTCTTCGCAGCGTCAGTCACGATTCCCATGTCCTTAACAAAAATGTCGAGGCGGGACTTTACTTCGGCTTCTTCACCGTTGTCAGCCTGGATGGCACGCGGACCGCGGTCACCCAGCATGAACGAAGCGGCAGCACCAGACATCAGGGCCTCAAGGGCAACGGTCTGATCGAGTCCGAGCTTGCCAGCAAGGGCAAGAGCCTCACCGGCGGCAGCAATGTGAATACCGCAGAGAAGCTGATTCACGGTCTTCATGGACTGGCCCTTGCCCGGAGCCTTACCAACCCAGACAAGGGTGGAAGCCATCACGTCCAGCACGGGCTTCGCGAACTCGTACTCTGTTTCGTAGGCGCCAACGGTGACGAGCAGGTCACCCTTGGCGGCACGTGCGGGACCGCCCGAAACGGGAGCATCGACCAGGCCAATGCCCTGCTCTGCAAGCTGTGCGGCAACTTCTTCAACCGGTGCGATACCGATGGTGGAGGTGAGGATGATGGCGGAGCCCTTCTTCATGACCTCCGCAATACCATCGGCCCCGTAGAGAAGCTCATCGAGCTGCGTTCGGTTGCGGACGGCAACGAGAACGAGGTCCGCTCCGTCAGCTGCTTCCTTTGCGGAAGTAGCGCTAGCTACTCCCTCCTTGTCCGCGAGCGCAACGCGCTCAGCGGCAATGTCGTATCCGACGACGTCGAATGACTTGGCGAGCCAGCTCGCCATCTGCAGACCCATGGCTCCCAGACCGAGTACGGCAATTCTGCGGGACATAATCTCTCCTTTGAGTTGGGTGAAGTATTGGTAGTAATTAAATGGTGGTGGGCTCCCCCTAAGCATCCAGCAGGACGCTGGGCCAAGCAGGACTTTGGTTAGGAACGAATCACTGACATCCAGCAGGGCAGGTGCCGGGTGAAACGCGAAGGACAACCGAATCGTTCGGCGCAGAAGAAACGATGATCTGGAGTGTGAACCAGCATCATCACGGGTTCACACAGCGTATTTGGGCCTTAGGCGGATAGCTTGTCGACGACATCGGCGAGCGAGGAGTCGCTTCCGACATTGCCGGCAAAGACGACGTAGGGGATCCCTGCGGCCGGACCATCTTGACCGGACCAGAGGGAGACGATTCCGGGAAGCATCGAACCAACGACGATGGCACGGCCGATCTCGAGTCCCTTTGATGCCACGTCGGAGGAGGTGATGCCGCCCTTCGCGACAACGAAGCGGGGCGGATTCTTGGCAAGAATCTGGCTAACGGCACTGACAACGCCCGCGGAGACGCGGCGGGAAATGTCGAGTGAGGAGTCAGCATCCGTTCCGGTGACAAGCTTGCGGGAGGTGCGGATAACGACATTGCCGGAGTTCAGCGCCTCCGCAGCATCGCTGGCAATACCTGCGATGTAGTCCGCTCCCCCTTTCGGAATCGATGAGGCGAGCAACGTCGAGTTCCAGCTCGTAAGGCGCCCTGCGTTCCCGTAGTTCATTCAACTGCCGGGTGGTCAGTCCAACGTGGGAGCCAACGACAACGAGACCGCCTGCGGCGATGTCACGGTCCCCGCGGGAGTCATTGATCTCGTCAACGGTGAGCGGAGCATGGACGGCCTGGCCGATCCTTGCGCGAACGAATGGAGGGCCAACCCGGTAGATAAACGTGGATCCCGCCTTCTCGGCTTCAATAAGAGCCATGGCCAGGAGCCGCAGGTCCTCTTCGGAGACAATGTCGACGGTAATGGGAGTGCTGCTCTTGGCGGAGCCTAGAAGTTCAACGGCGGCCTGGCGGTCACCGCGAAGGATATCGAGGTCAAGGACGAGGACATCCTTGGCCGGAATATCGCCATGGGTCTTTTCTTCGACCCAGTCGGGTATGTAGGAGGATTCGTAACCGAACGTCGCATCCTTAGCAAACTCCGACTCCCCAACGGGAATGAAGCCGTCGGATTCCGACCCGGCGTAGTGCATGCCACCAACGGTGATTCGCCCAGCATCCCCGAAGGCGGGAACGATCACAATGCCGTCGACGGGCTTACCTGTGGCCTTCTGAATCTCGTCACCGATGGTGTTCGGTTCTAGGGGGAAGTGCCCACGCAGGGTTGAGTCGGAACGGGACACAAACGCTACCTCGATCCCGGCTTGCTTCGCTGCCGCGAGCGCGGCGGTCACCGCTTCGCGGTTGACACGCTCAGCATCGGCGGGTGCCAGCGAACGGGAGTTGATCATGACGTAGACGGCGGGCTTGCCGGTTTCGAAGGCCCACAGGAAGTCGTCCTTCTCCCATGTCATCAGTACGGGCAGATCCGCAACCGACTGCGTTCCGGTCGGATCATCGTCGAGAACAACGTAGACGACCGTGTCATTCTCGCGCGCTCTTGCCGCTACAACATCATCTGCCGAGACGCTAACGGGCTCGGGAAAATCGGCGACCAGCTCGCCAAGTTGCTTCTTTACCACAATTGTCACACTCCTTTGTGCTCTGACCTCTGAGGTTACTTGGGAGTCTAGGTGACATTTGAGTCGAACGCAAGGAAATTCTTTCGCGAATTGAACAGCACGCAATCTTTCATTGACCATCTACGACCAGCAGAAAGACATGCGCTAGCACTAAGCCGCACCTTCGGTGAGGCGATGTGTCGCGACATATGCGACACCGAGATTCGCGTCAGCGCCCCACTGAATGCATGAGTTCTCCGACACTTGGTCTGTGCAACGGGGCTGATCTACCCCGGTTTCACTCTCGCGATGTGGCATTCTGTTTGATAGCGTCCAAGACACCGGATCTATACCCTGATCAGCAATCTCGTGAACTGAGGGAACTCGCTGTCGAGACGTTCCCTACCGGATTGGGGTTACGGATCGGAGAGGAATGACGCCATGAAGAAGTCAGCCATCGCAGGAACACTCCTAGCAGCCCTAGCCCTTGCAGGATGCTCGGATAGCTCTGGGGAGCCAACAACGATCTTCGAGGAAGTGTCGCCGGACCCGACAACGACAGATCCGACGGACGCTCCCAGCGAAGAACCCACCGAGGGTCCCAGTGAGGATCCCACGGAGTCGCCAACTGATGACCGAAGCGAAGATCCGACGACCGTGCCTCCGGAGCAAGGCACCACTCCGGTCGAGTTCGATACCGATGCGCAGTTGCCGCCCTCGCCCGAAACTGGTGTCACTCTCACGTGGACCGTTCCTGGCGAGACCTTCCATATCTACACTCGAGGATCAAGCACCGACGGTTGCTATCCAGTGCCGACAGAGGCGTGGACCGATGGGGAGACCATCGAGATCACTTTCGATCCTGCAAACGCAGGGCTGAACTGCACGACGGATATCGTCACCTACGGTTGGGAAGTCACCTGGGATGTCCCAATCGAGGTTGGTGGTGAAATCGAGGTGACCCTGACCGATGTTCTCGGAATGGGCCACACCCTGAGCGCGATTCTTCCCGCCGAGCCGGGGGCTCCGGTCGCCTAGCCGCGAGCTGGATGCCGGTGACTTGGCCATGAACTGAAGGCCATTACCCAGCCATGAACTGGCCTCCAGTTTCGCATTTGAGCACCGGTTGGTTACTCAGGTTGAGCGCGTTACTTCTAACGCCAGTGAATCAGTTGCGCTATCGCGTCGGTCAATATTCAGCAGCTCAGTAGATCCATGGCACCGTCGGTTTTACGCACGGCGCCACACGTACTCTCAAGCCAGATTGACGAGCAGAACGAAGGCGCCGGTTCCGGCGCTCACGCTCAGCAGAGTTCTTCTACCAAAGCCCAGATGTACGGTAACGGTCACTGCGGAGGCAATCAGTGCGTAGGCAAGGCGGGATCCACCGCCCTCCGCCGCTGACTGGACCGTGGCAATCGCGAGGATGGCAAGAATGCCGGCAGGCATCCACCCCGCCATGCGACCCACAAAGTCGGATTCCCGTAGCGGTTCCAGAACCAGGAACGGGACTCCACGCAGCGCAAAGTCGATAACAAAACCGATGGCAAGAACGGCAATGAGGTAGGAGAGCTCAGGCACCGGCTTTCCCCCTTGCTCGTTCGATGACATATCGAATGAACAGAACAGCAACAAAGAGCGAAAGCCCCGCAAACATTGCAGCCTGCGGAAATGCCACGGCAGCAAACGCGTAGCAGGATGCAGCTAAGAGAAGTGAGGGAACTTCCTTCTTCGTCCTGCTTGCGTCGAGGGTCAGGGTGATAAATAGGGCGCACAGAGCAAAGTCCAGGCCTTCTATCCCCGCGGGGAGGAGGGATCCGATAAGGACACCGGCAAGCCCGCCGCCGACCCAGTAGATCTGCAGGGCAATCTGCATAGAGACCAGACGCCATGCCGTCCAGCCATCAGGCTTTGCTGCCGTGATCGCGAAAGCCTCATCGGTTAGCGAATAGGCGGAGTAGAGCTTGGCAATCGGGTTCTTAACAACCTGGAGCGGGAAGGTGAAGGCGTAGAACACGTGCCGAAAGTTCACGAGGAGAGTGGTGACAGCCACCGTGAGTAACGGGGCCGAGACGACGATGAGGCTAACAAGCAGGAACTCGAGCGACCCGGCGTAAACAGCAATTGAGAGTGCGGGAGCCACCCACCATTCCAGCCCTGCCTGAATAACGAGCAGACCAAACGCGAGACCGAGAGGAAACATTCCAAGGCCCGCAGGCAACGAGATCCGGATACCTTCACGAACTTCGCTTCGTCGAGACACTGCCACTTCTTCCACCAAGTCATGCTCTCACTTACTCTCTCAAACAGGGCCGAGGCTCAGCCACCGTCCCGAGTAATGGAGATATTGCGGATCAGCCCTTGCACCGCTCCGAAAGCGGAGATCCAGCCCTAGCCAAAATCGCAGGCCCAGTCCTAAGCCAACCTGGAGCCACTTCTGACCTCAGGAAAATAAGAACTCGGGCACCTAAGAAGCGGGTATGCGGTACGCACCGGGCAGGATCAACAACGTGTGCCCTGAGTTGCATGCTTAGGCGGGATCACTTGTTGGTTCCTGTCCATATGTAAACGGATCGACCGGCCACTTTGCCCTGGGCAAACTCTTCTCGATGACGAGCAAGTACGACTCGGTAACGAGGTCTTCAATGAATTCCTGATCAAGGGATCCGCCGGGGTTGAGAGTGATCCAGTGCTTTTTGTTCATGTGGTAACCGGGAGTGATGTCATCAAAGGCTTCCTGAAGTGCCGTGCTATCACCCGGTCGAGCTTTAATAACGGCAATCAGGTCACCCTTCAGTTCGGTGTGGATCATAAAGACCTTGCCACCAACTTTGAACACGTCCCATTCGGGGCCGAACGGGTAAGCAATCTCAGTGGCAGGCAACTGAAGGGCACGTTCTTTGGTGACTCGTTGAAGCATTTCGCCATCCATGACGGCCTCCATTCCCTCCTATGCCTGCTGCCCGTTGTTGCCAGCTGACCCTGGCTTCCAGTCAATCCTATTTTCAGAACCGACCTGATGACACCAGATCTACACAGCTCTTAGCGTCCTGGGGCAGCATGCCGTAGGCGGCACATATTTCTCCTCGCGGGCTGGAAAGAACCACCGTAATATTGGTGAATCTCCAAATGCGCTAGCCATATGGGATTCCACGAACGAGCGACAAAGATGCCGCGTTCAGAAAGCGAAAGTCATGACCCGCGAAGCAGTTGGCATTATTGTTCCCGGCGATATGGGCTCTCCCATGGCGAAGCAACTGATCAAGGCGGGATGATCGATCATTTACTACAGTCGTAGTCCGAAGGCGGAGCTTGAAGAACTGGGGGCCATGAAGGCGCACAGCCCCAAGGATCTAGCAGAGCACGCCGGATCGATTCTCGTCATGCTCCCCGATTTACCGCAGCTGGAACCGATGCTGACCGGCGATGAGTCTCTGCTTGCCGCCAACGTCGAACTGTTCCTCATGGTTGGCTCAACTTCTTCGGCGGTCAGGCTTCGGGAACTAGCTAAGAAGTTGAAAGAAGAGACTGACGGACGAGTGCAACTCATTGACTCACCGGTCTATGGTGGCGTCGAAGGAGCCGAGGCTGGAACCCTATCGATCATGGTTGGTGGCACGAATGGCCAGTGCGCGCGAGCTCGAACAATCCTTTCCCCCTGCGGAACCGTGCACCACCTCGGCCCCCTCGGTGCAGGAGAGGTAGCGAAATCCTGTAATCAAATGGTTGTGGCCGCAACGATGCTTGCCCTTGGTGAGACGACGGTTCTCGGTGAAGAATCCGGTATTGCACCTGCCAAGCTGCTGGAAGTGCTCGGTGGTGGTTACGCCGGGTTCACTCTTCTTCAGGCGAAGAAGGACATGCTTATCAATGACGACTTCACATCGGGTGGAATTGCTGCTTACATGCTGAAGGATCTCGGTTTTGCTTCTGAAGTCGCAGTATCGACTGGAGCATCTCCCGTCTTACTTCCCGCGCTTCTGAGCTCCTACCAAGAATTGGTTGACGCCGGGCTTGGAAATGAGGACCTTGCAGTCGTCAAGAAGTTCATCCAGCAACGTTCCTAACAACTACCCTGATCCAATTGATCCGACCCGAGTAAATGATCTGATCCAAGCAAGCAAGCAGGCGCGGCTCGTTAACGATGGTGATCCATCAGAGACGAGCCCCGCCCAACTTCATAGATTTCTCAGAGCCACGTATGGTTTTCTCTCTGGAAATCCCTTTCCCAACCTACTCCTTGACAAGAACAACGCGGAGGTTGCGAGGACCGTGCACACCGTCGACTCGTACGAGTTCAATGTCGGAGGTAGCTGACGGTCCCGCGATCCACGTGACGGGTCGCAGCGGGTTCTTTTCAAGGACTGCTACGGCCTGCGGAACTGTTGGGTAGACGTCCCGCTCGTTGAGAACAATGACATGGGTGTCGGGAACGAGGGTAATCGCCCGGCGGCCCTGGTCGGGTTCACCATCGAGAATGATGGTGCCCGAGAGGGATACGCCCACGCGGGAAGCAGTGACGACGGCGTCGATCTCGTCGAGCTCGTAGTTTGTTAGTCCCTTCTCTCGCGAGTCCTCTGTGACGGTTCTACCGTCCCGTGCGGCAGCTTCCTTCCAGGTGGGATCTAGACCATCGGGGACGACAACCGAGTTCAGGCCATCGAGGAAATCTGCGATCGCATCGGGGACCTCCTCCGGTTTAACGCGGACGACCACCGCCGTGTAGTCCTCAAGGGCCTCGATCATTTCGTCGATGACGGGCTGGGAACCAGGTGCGTTCTCGGTTTCTTGACGGTAGTTCCGCGGAACGGGTGCCGGATCTACTCGTTCGCCAAGGGCCTCACGTACGTTGGCAAGGATCTCGCTACGGGCACTCATTTCTGACCTTCTTCCTTGTACCAGTCACGGAATGTCTGGGCCGGTGGGGCTGGAACATCCTTGTTTCTCGTCCAGCCGCTGAGTGGCCACGGTGCGTTCGAGATCTTCTCGTCCTTGCCCGCGATTGGTCGCAGTGCCTTGCCGGCTTTAATAGAGGTTCCCATGACCTTGCCTGACGACATGACCTTGGAGCTTGCCTTCATCGCTACATCCCAGCCGGAGGGGATACCACCCCGGTTTGATTCGGTGATCTTGTGGCGCAGGTGCACGAGGATCCCGGGGATATCAATCTTGACCGGGCACGCATCACCGCACGCCCCGCACAGTGATGATGCGAATGGCAGGTGGGACTGCGGGTGATCTGCATCCAGGGAGTTGAGGAGCTGCGGGGTGAGAATCGCACCGATCGGTCCCGGGTAGACGGAGTTGTAGGCATGCCCGCCCGTGTGCTCGTACACCGGGCAGACGTTCATGCAGGCACCGCACCGAATGCAGTTGAGGGCTTCCCTACCGACCGGATCAGCAAGGGTTTGGGAGCGCCCGTTATCGAGAAGGATGAGATGGAACTCCTGGGGACCATCCCCGGGGGTTACCCCGGTCCACATCGACGTGTACGGGTTCATGCGCTCACCGGTGGCCGAGCGGGGCAGCAGCTGCGCG
Source organism: Flaviflexus sp. (assembly GCF_052087705.1). Taxonomy (NCBI): domain Bacteria; kingdom Bacillati; phylum Actinomycetota; class Actinomycetes; order Actinomycetales; family Actinomycetaceae; genus Flaviflexus; species Flaviflexus sp. The sequence continues at coordinate 63,157 of NZ_JBQCYC010000012.1, forward strand.
AAGACTTCGGTGTCCTTGTATCTTGGCACCATCTTTTCGATGCCAACAACGGAGATCAGGGTTTCCGGCAGGGTAAGGCACATGCGGCCATTACCTTCGGACTCGAAGATCGACAGCGTGCCGGTTTCCGGGATCATCATGTTGGAGCCGGAGATCGCGACCTTGGTTTTGAGGAACAGTGCCCGCAGGTGGTCACGAGCCAGCATGGCAAGGTCGCGGGGATCCGAGGTGAGGTCTTCCGGGACGTCCTCCATCTCCGACATGAAGATCTCGCGGATCTCTGCACGGTTGCGGTGGATGGCGGGGACAACAATATGGGAAGGCATGTCTTTGCCAAGTTGGACAATCATCTCGGCTAGGTCGGTTTCCCAGGCGGTAATGCCACGTTCGGCGAGGTACTCATTCATGTTGATTTCCTGAGTGGCCATCGACTTGATCTTGATGACCTCCTTCGCCTGCTTCTCAACGAGAATCTTGTGAATGATCTCGTTGGCCTCCTGGGCATCTCGTGCCCAGTGGACGATGCCGCCACGCTTAGTGACGTTCTCCTCCATCTGTTCTAGCAGCTCCGGCATGCGCAGCATGGTTTCGTTCTTGATGGCGGAGGCGGCCTCGCGGAGCTCTTCCCAGTCCGGCATCTCCGCCACCCTCATGTTCCTTTTATTACGTATCGTCGTGGTGGCGTGTCCGAGGTTCTTCCTCATCTGGCTATTGCGCAGGGTTACTGAAGATCCCTCGGGGAAGTCGGTCCCCCAGTTCAGAGGATCGGCAGGGATGGGATCGCCCTGTTCCCACTGCTTATGGCCCGTGTTGAAGATCTTGGGCATTCCGAGGAATGTCGACATCACACACCAACTTTCGTTGTCGTGGCCGGGGCCTCCCAGGGCTCGGCCTGGGTTCCGGCCAGCACCTCAGCCAGGTGCATAACGCGGATACCTGCGCGGTTACGTGCAAGCGCACCACCGATGTTCATGAGGCAGGAATAGTCGCCTGCAACCAGCACATCGGACTTGGTAGAGATAACGTTGGCTATCTTGCGAGACACCATCGCGGCCGAGGTCTCCGAGTTCTTGATCGAGAACGTGCCCCCAAAACCACAACAGGACTCTGCTTCGGGAAGGGAAACTAGATCGATTCCTTGGACCTCAGACAGGAGCTGCTCAGGCTTGTCGCCAACGCGCGTGACTCGCAGAGAATGGCAGGTCGGATGGTAGGTGACCCGGTGCGGGAAGTACGCTCCTACATCGGTTACCCCGAGAACATCAACAAGAAACTCCGAAAGGTCGTACGTTTTCTTGGCAATGAGTCCTGCCCTCGCGGCAACCTGGTTGTTGCCCTGGTTCTCGGCCACCATGGCCTGCTGTTCACGGATAGAGCCGGTGCAGGAACCAGAGGGGACAACAACTGCATCCCATTCTCCGTCGAGCACCGGGGAGAACGTCTTCACGTGGTTCTCAATCAGTGGCATGGCTTCCGGGTAGTAGCCAGTATTCACGTGCATCTGACCGCAGCAGGCCTGGGACTGCGGAAAAACAACGTCAACGCCGAGTCGTTTCAGAAGGTGAAGGGTTGCCTGGGGAGCCTGTGGGAACATGGCGTCGGACAAACATGTGGCGAACAGTGCGACTTTCATAGATTCTTCTTTCTTTCAGTCAGACAAAACTAGATGAGTGGGAGAATACCCTGCGTGGCCAAGAACACAAGGACGCAGAGAAGCAGGAGGATACCGAGAGACCAGGGCGCAACCTTCTTGAGGATCTCAGACTCTGAAGCCTTACCACCCACAGCTGTTGCGGCAATGGCGAGGTTCTGCGGGGACACGATCTTGCCGATGCCACCACCGATGGTGTTTGCCGATAGAAGTACCGAAGAGTCCAAGTTGGCACCGGCAGCAACCGTTGCCTGAAGGTCAGCAAACAGGGCGTTGGCAGAGGTAGCCGAGCCTGTGACTGCTGTACCAATCCAGCCAAGAATTGGCGACAGGAACGCGAAGGCGGCACCGGTCGCCGCTAGGGCAGCGCCAATGGCCATGGTTTGGCCCGAGAAGTTCATGACGTACGCAAGCGACATGACCAAAGCAATGGTCACGAGCGACCACCGGAGGGACACAATCGTTTCGCCAAGTACCTTCACTCCCCTGCTGAACGTGAGCTCGAAGAGCCCACCGGACGAGTTCCTCCCGTATACGAAGGCAACAATCAGCGCGGTCAGCACGATCATTGTTCCTGGGGAAGACAGGGTTTGCAGATTGTAGATTGCCGAGGACGATACCTCGCCGGACTCTGTAAGCAGATTGCCATAGAGTCCCGGCCACTCGATAGTCACGTCCGTGCTCGCGAGTGCAGCCGGGATATCAACACCGATTGCCCAGAGCTTTGCGACGGCGAAGACGATGACAACCAGCCAGTAGGGCATAAGAGCAAGCGTGGTCCGGGAAACGGAGGGAAGCTTCTCGCTCGTTTCCGAGCGGTACTCCTCCGGGGTTGTCGGATGAGAATAGTTAAGGAGGAGGGCAACGGCCGCGAAGCTCAAGAGGGCCGCAAACACTGCCGTGAGTTCATAAGAGATAACGTTCGCGGCAATAATGTGGCCGACACTCATGGTCAGGCCCTGAATGAAAGCGATATGCCAGAGCTGACGGATCCCGCGGGTACCATCAAGGATGATGACGAGCAGGAAAGGCAGAAGGCTCGCGATCCAGGGGGTGATCGAAGAAACAGTCGCGGCAACGTCGGTTGCCGCAATGCCGCCGATACGGCCTGCGGTTGTCACGGGGATTGCCATCGCACCAAAGCCCACGTTGATTGAGTTACCCACCATCGTGACAGCTGCCGCCTTAAGCGGCTTCACCCCAAGAGTGACGAGCATGGCGGCAACGATGGCAACTGGTGCTCCGAAACCTGCCAAGCCCTCGAGGAGGGCACAGAACGAGTAGCCAACGAGCAGAGCCTGAATGCGTTGATCACCCTTACCAACTGCAGAGAACACGGCTCGCACATCATCGGCACGACCGGATCGCACCGTTAGGTTGTAGAGCCAGACGGCAGCGATCACGATGTAAAGGATAGGGGCAATACCAAACGCCAGGCCTTGGAGGGCGGAGCGCCCCACCATTCCCACCGGCATACCGAACCCAACAACCGCTGAGATCGTAGCAACGATCAGCGCACCGACCGCGCACCAGTGGGTTGCCAGCTTAAAAACGCCGAGCAGAGCAAAGAAGACAAGAAGAGGAAGGATGCCAACAAGGGCGGAGAGTACGGTCGAATCCGCTATCGCCGTCATTGACGGAACGAAGGTTTCCAATTTCACCTCAAGTACGAAACGTGACGAGTCGTGTCCAGCTCGCTCACCCAGGACTGCTCTGTACGCGGATGAGCCTATTGGCTGTGGACTCCGTCTTAAGATCTATCATCTTTTAACCTTTAATTCAGTATTGTCGCCAAGTGCATTATGTGAGTCTTTTATGAGTTAAATAATGTTTGGTCATCCTAAGTGAGCGAATCCGCACAAATAAGAGATCTGCAGAAACCCGCTCCTTCGCAGCACCAGAATCGGCAGCAAAACCATAGTCTGGAAAAATTACGCGAAATGGGAAAAGTCGCGCACCCGTGACCATTGTCCTGAATTAGGCCCGGGACACCCGCCCAGATCGCCCTGCACCCAACATGGCGACTCATCCGAGTAGTAGCTATCGGAGCGGTCCGGCTAGCGAGTCAGTACTCCGGTGGGAGGGCAGAGCTTTTCCAGGTGCTCGTAGCCGTATTCGGACTGCATGCGGGCGCCGCAGGCTCGAGCCTCCGTCGAGGCCTCGTGGCGAATGAAGGTGTCGGCCGGGAAATAGTGACGGAAGACCAGTGTCGGTGGCGAGTAGCTTCTTGGAGAGCCCCAGGGTGCACATACGGCGGTTAGCGGCCTGGTTCAGGCCCTGCAACGATGCAAGATCACTGAGCACGTAGCCGTCAAAAGCCAAGTTGTGGGCAACAAGCGGGAGGCCCCGACAAAGTCTGTGATGTCGGGATGAACATCATTTCAGGTCGGTGCGCCAACAACGTCGTCGGCTGTGATTCCGTGGACCTTGATGTTGCGATAGCTCAACCAGTCGAGATCCTCGTGCGGTCATAGCAGGGTGGTGACCTGGCCGGCCTCCTGACCGCCCTCGTCGTAGCGGACAAGTCCAACCGCACATGCGGAAGCACGCTTTTCATTGGCTGTTTCGAAATCAATGGCAACGAAGGGTTTCACCGAATCAACTTTCTACGGGCTTCCCCAAAGATAGAGTCCATATCGGCTTAATTCCTCGAGTAAAACCGCACAACGAGAAAGCAAGACAGCAGTGCGAGCCTGCGTCGCGGAGTACAGAAGCCGAGGTTTCCTTGGCACATGACCGCGATCATTTCGCGCGTAGCCGGGGTTTCTTCATACGTGCCACGGTTTGTAAGTAAAGGGTGTGGGGAGAAAGATGCCTATAATTCCTCCCCACACCCGCTCAGTGTCGCCTGTCGGCGAATCCCCTACGGCCAGTCCCTCTAGGGCGTGGTTTCCTCGGGCTTTGGGATGAGGTCATGGTCGATGTGTTCGGCCACAACCCTTGCAGCGTGCTCGGGATCCCCTGATTCGATTGCGGCAATGATGTTCAAGTGGTCGGTCTTTCCGGTACCGGGAGGCGAGCCCTGGATGATGGTGCCTTTGCGGACGCCGCGGTTGATGACTGTCATGGCGGCAGAGTAGGAGAGGCTGAGTGGCCCCGCCCCCGCCATCTCAAAGATCAGGTTATGGAAGTGGCCGGGGGCTCCCTGACCCATGTAGCTGTTGCCAAGCTGGCCTTCTTTAAGAGCCCTGGTTGCTTCGAAGCTCGCCTTCAACCCATCAATCTGCTCAGGTGTTGCTTTCATCGTTGCTTGCCGTGCGGCTTCAACTTCGAGGGCGCGGCGGAATACGAGGATCTCGCCGGGGTCAAAGGAAGCATAGGTTTCCACGAGAACATTGGGAACGGGTGTCCGCGAGTTTACGAACGTTCCCACACCCTTCTGGGTTTCGAGAATGCCAAGAGAGGCGAGGGAACGTACTGCCTCACGTACGGTTGATCTACCGACCGAGAGGATCTCCATGAGTTCGGGCTCCTTGCGGATGGCCTCGCCAACGGGCCAGTCGCCGCTGTTTATCCGTTCTCGGATGTAGGCGGCTCCAACCTGGGCCTTGGAGGCTCCCGGAGGGTTGCTCATGCTTTTCGGCTCGCTTCTTCTCGGTGCTTGTCGACGTACCTTAATCCAAGTATTGCCGACCAGATTCCAGAATTCGGAGAATCTTCCACGTTACAGCCCCGTCTTTACGGCAGATGACCTACGCGTAAATGGTGGTCGGCACGAAAAGTCCAGAGAGGCATAGCAGAGAAACTCCCGTCTGAGCTAACGACGGCCCATGAGGAGGCTCTTCAGGAAACCTCTCGCTTCGGCTACTCGCCGTTGTTGTCGGGTGCGTTGTTCTTGCCTTTGGCATCGCTCTCGAAGTCGCCTCGAACGTTCTGACCGTCCCCGGCGAGGGACTCGTTAAAGCGATCGGCATAGTCCGTCGCATCAGACTCGGAACTGTCGAAGCTTTCTTCGATTCAGCCCTCGTGCTTGCCGTTGTGATCTGCTCTTCCATCTTCCTCAGCGAGCTTATTGGCATCGGGGATTTGAACGATCATCTCGACCTTCCTTATCGGGGTCCTCGTGGACGTGTTCTACAAACGCACCCCGTGGCTACGCACGATTGAAGGCGGGCCCAATGCCTAAATTCCATTGAAAAACATGAAGGCGACAGGGACGGTCCTTCTTTCGAACCCAGCGCCACGAGGCCTTCCCGGCCCAGCGCCTCGCAGAGCCCAATTCACTTCAATGCCTCGACCTTCCGAGGATGTTTACGTATGCCACTGCGCCCTCCGAGGAACCTCATCACGCCACAGAGGTGAGAACTCCCGCGCCAAACTCCTTGCCCCACGCCTGGGCCTTATTAATCTCATCGGACTGCAGGGGTCCTTCAGTGCCTCCTACAAGGAAACTCGGGCCACGGTGAACGTCAGTGAAGCCGCGCTTCTTTAGTCCCTTAACCGCTGCCTTTGATGCACTGCCAATGACCGAGCTGATCTTGGTACAGGTATCGATCGCCATGACCATCAGGTTCTCACGGACCTCAACGGCATCGATCCATTCCCGAAGGCCATACTCAAACCCGATGATTGCTCCCTGCTCGCGTGCGGCCCGACGGGTCTTGGGAGTGGGAAGAGACAGCTCGTGAGTGGGCGCAGAGACAATAAGGGCGACCACATCCTCCGGCAATAAAGTGGGAGCTTCGCCTGCTTCCACTACTTCAACAGCATCGTCACCAAGTTGCTGAGCAATCGCCGTAGCCACGGAGTCGACGACCTTCGTACCATTACCGAAATAGGACTCGCGCACGATCAGAACCTTCACAGCCACTCCCTCACCATTAATTACGGACAAAACAAGATTAATATGTGGCACTCGGGTTTAACGATTCGTGGGAATAATCGACGGGCGTCCCCATCGCTCCGGCATAACTTTCATTACGGTCCGCCACAACGGTTCCGAAGATCCTGAAGCGCTTGTTTGCGTATGTTCTTTCTGCTCCACGTTTGTCCATCTTCGCTCAGAAGTCACACATCAGTGGGTTCTTCACGAGCCATCGCGAGAGCTTTGCTCCAGCCGCCTAACTTCTCGGAGATAGTTCCAGCCACGGGTAGCCCCCGCTCACTCGCCCACGATGAATAGGCTTCATAATTGCGACGGCCGCCGGCGTCAAGGTACTCACGAAGCGGCTCAAGAAGTTCCTCCTCTGAGATATTTCCCCGACGCCCCAAAAGCCCGACCCTGCCACCACATGAGCGAACGAGCTCGGCCCACGAAATTCCCGACCGTACAATAAGGTTGTTTCCTGCTGGAGCATCGTTCTCAAGTGCCCACTCGTTGTATTTTGCGATAGTCAGAATTGGACCACGGTCTTCAAGTGCTTGTTCGATGTAGCTGCGCACATCAAGTTCTTTACGCACAAATGTCGACCAGTCTCTCGGTGTGAGCACGTCACTCACCCACTCGGGTTCAAACTCATCCAGATATCCAGCGAGGAGACGTTGTGCGTCCCGTGCGAGTATTTGCCACGTTTTACCCAAACGAACGCGGATCAGTGAGCCAGAGGGAAAGTTTGGTGTTTCTGCCAGCCATGATTCAAAGGCCCTGTATGTGTATTCAGTTCGATCCTCTCTAAAGAAGTCGATGACTATAGCCCACATATCCTGGTTCGAGTAGAGCCGCTCACGGTCTACCGAGTAGGATCCTGCAATTCCCGCCGCCTCGATTGCCGCAGACCATTTACCAAATCTGTTCATTGGTGTTTGCTTTGTCGGTCCGCCATTCGCACGGCTCCACTCCGTGAACTGCGTTGCCACTGTCGAGCCGGTCTCCTCATGGAACCGCCAAAGAAGCTCAATGAGCTCCTCGTCAGACCACCTCTTGGCCCTTTTCTTCACCACCGACGTAGCTGGGTGACGGCCACTCCTCTCCCCAAGAAGCTCCCGAACGCGTGAACGGTCGATGCCAAGCTTTTCACTCGCTTCTTCCTGAGTTGATCCTGGATTAGCAAAAGACCAAGCTATAACGCGTTCCCTGTCGGCTTTCTCAACCATTCGCCGACTCTGCTCAGCAAACACCAAGCTAAGCTTTTTGAGATCTGTCGCCTTCCAGCGAGTCTTGTTGATAAGTTGCCGCACTCTTTCACGAGTAAGCTTGTGCCCCTCACCGATGCTCTCGAGCGTGGCTCCCGAAACGTAAGCCCTCACCATCTTTAGAGATCTTGAGTCTCCCTCACCACGACGGATCTCCTCGTCAATTTCGAGCAAGACCGCATGCGCTTTTTGTAGCTCTTGATCAAACCCATCACCGTTACCCGCTACATCAATTCCCACGTCTGCCACTCTTCACCCTGTTCGTCATTGAAACTCATGAATTAATAGACCAATCCTACGATGTTCCCCACAAGGGTTCGGCGTATAAAGTCCTGAACTATATCGACCTTCCTGTTGGCCACTAAACCAAAGTGCCGTGAAACGTTGAATCAAACCTTGGGACTCTTGATATCCGATTTGTGCCGTTCAACATAAATGGCGTCGTATCGGCCTTTAATCCCGGAAT
>NZ_JBQCYC010000013.1:0-64923 GCF_052087705.1 Flaviflexus sp.
CCGATTCTTGCGGAACCAGGTGAAAACAGTCTGACAATCATAGGAATCACCGACACTTCCGGTGGAAGCTGTAATACCGTGCTGGGTAAGTCGCCCATTGTAGACAACACTGACGTACTGCTTGGATTCAATCGGTGGTTGCAACACTGCTGTTTTGAATTGATTGTAACTGTTCTTTAAATACTTCGGCTGGGGTTCGAAATCCGAGGACTTTTCTTGGTCTGTTATTGAGCGTGTAGGCGACTGCGGCGAGGTCTTGGGCTGTCCATCGAGACAGGTCGGTGCCTTTGGGGAAATACTGGCGTAAGAGCCCGTTGCTGTTTTCATTCGTGGGCCGTTGCCATGGCGAGTGAGGGTCAGCGAAGAACACTTTCGTGCCCGTCTCTAGAGTGAAAGCGGCATGGTCAGCGAGCTCGGTTCCTCGGTCCCAGGTCAACGTTTGACGTAATTGTAATGGCAGATCGGTTATCGCGGTTTGTAGGGCGGAGTTCATCGCTTGAGCTCCGAATCCGCTCAAGGCAGGTCCGTTTTTCGTCCTTGGTTGTTCATCCCAGCCGTCCAGGCCAGGCAGGTGCACCAGCAGGGTCGACCGGCTGTGGCGTTCGATCACGGTCCCGATCGCTGAACGTCCGGTGCCGATGATCAAGTCGCCTTCCCAATGGCCAGGTACTGCCCGATCCGAGGCTTCAGGGGGCCGGTTAGAGATGACAACATCGTCAGTCACGTGTCCATGCGGTTTCGACTTGCTCCTGGCCCGGGGTTTACGCAGTGCCCGCCCAGTGCGTAGTGCGGCGACGAGGTCACGCTTAAGTGCCCCGCGCCCCTCGATATACAAGGACTGGTAGATCGCTTCATGGCTGATTCTCATACTCTCATCATCAGGGAAGTCAATCCTTAACCGCTGCGATATCTGCTCCGGGCTCCGTGCAGTAAACCACTGACGGTCTGCCCTGTGAGGTTTGTTCTGGCCCTTCCACCCAGCAGTACCAGGCCCCGCCATGACGACCCCGTTTTCATCTCGGACCGTCCCGGCAAGACGCTCCTGAACGTAGTCTCGCAGGCGCGGATTACCCACGAGTTTTGCTTGTTTGGGACGCTTGGCGGCTTCCTAAGCTTTCCACTACGCCACCCCGGCCCGATAGACGCTCGTGCCACCACGGGTGGCAGCGTTACGCCGTAGCTCACGAGAGATCGCCCGCCGGATTGCGTCCGATCCGGCGGGCGATCTCACGTACCCCCAACTCTTGGGAGCTTAAGATCGCGATTTCCTCCCATTCAGCAAACGATAGATACCGCCCCGAGGGCTCGTCCAAAGTTAAGGGTCTCATCCCACCAGCATGACGGAACCACCGTGTCCCTACCGGTACGGACACCCCCACCCTCACGGCAGCCTCCGCAGTCGTGATCCCCGTAGCGATCAACGCCCAAAAGTCACGTTGAACTGCCCGCGAGGGAACCGGCCGGCCAGGTGAACGCATCGGCGGACGCAACGCCCGATCCGCACGCCACTGACGACGCACCTCCACCGGCATATCACCAGGCTTCCTACCCCAGTCATCCGTAGCCATCGACTCACACCTTTCCCACCAAGGTGTTGCGACAATCAATTGAATCCACCCAGTACCCCGATCCAGTTATTGGGAGCCGTTGTCTCGTCCCTTCTCCGCCTCTTTCCAGACAGCCAAATACTTAAGGCGGAGATGGCGAGGCTACATCACCGCCAACCACCCTTTCACCCCGCTCTCGAGGCGATCATTAGCTCCCTCCCGGAGTCGGAGTCCACGACGATCGTTATTGACAACGCACACAACGGTAGCCGCGAAGCCCCCTCCGAGATCGTTGTTGCCCTTGCCGAGTACAGCGGAGGGAAGCTCCGGTTTGTTATGAGCGGGAAGCGTCACGTGAGCAGGTGGCTCGTGAAAGAACTGGGATCGGGAATCGCGGGCTCTCTCCCCAGTTCCGCATTCGCATTCACGCCGGACGAGATTACAAAGCTCCTCGAAGCCGCAGACCTGCACGAGGGCAATCGGGATGAAGTCGCACAGGCCCTACACAATGCGACGCTGGGATGGCCGATCGCCGTACAGCTCCTCCTCCGTTCCGACAACGGCTCCCTTTTCTCCCTCAAGAACTCCACTGCCCCGGTGATTCTCACCGACTACATCGAGAACGAGGTGCTCAGTTCCCTGTCTCCCGAGCTGAAGGACTTCCTTCTGACGGTGACCGTCACAGATGAGATCAGCCCGGCGCTCGCCAATCATCTCACCGGTAATTCACAAAGCTCCAGCCTGTTGGATGAATGCCGCGAGCGCGGTCTCTTCCTGGATCTTCTGGAAAGTGGCAGCGGTGAAACAAGGCTTAGCTGGCATTCCGTGTTCTCACAAAGCTGTCGGGCAATTGCGAAGCATCGTGACCCGGATCGTTTCAACCAAATTCAGCGTGCGACAGCCACGTGGCTTGCCCCTTCCGATCCCACGGAGGCCCTCAACCACGCCAACGGGGTCGACGATCCTTCCTTTGTCGTTCATATGATCGAAGATATTTGGCTCCAAATGATCACGAGTAGTCATGCGTCTCCCCTCGAGTCTGCATGCCTGAAAGCCTCAGCATCCGACAATGACGTACCGACCCTCCTCTACATTCGGGCAGCGTGCCGCGCCGTCGAAGGCGACCCCAATGGTACACAAATCCTCAAGGCCCGCGCCGACCACGCCGCAGGCGCTATGAGCTGTGAACCCGCGGAGCGGTCTGCCGTCACCCGCGCCTTTGTCGACGTCATTCTCCTCGACCGTCCCGATGAACTGGCGGCCGCACTGGAGACTGTCGAACAGATCCTCAAGACCTCCGTGCTTGGCCGGAGCCTCGAGATCCACGGCATGTTCCTCGCCGCCTGGAGCCACCTGAAACTCAACGAGAGCTCTCCCCGCGCTGTCGATCTCTTCAGGTCCGTTGCCGAGACCGCGCAGGCCACCGGCTACGACACGATAGCCAAGCGCGTCACCGCAACCATTACGTCAGCACTTGCCGTTGCGGGGCACATGAGCGAGGAAAGGAAGCATTTAGCAACCGTCTCCATGGACGTCTCTGACCCGTCGAGTCCTCGCGATCCCTTCGGTAACTACCTCGACCTGTGGCCGGACGCTTTCCTGTCGTTTTGGCGGGGCGATACGACCCGGGCGATCCGGTTGTACCGGGACATGGATGTGGTGGGAGCACCCCACACGACAGCATCGAATCTGGCACGGATCTACTTTGGTCATTCCGCCGCCCTGTCGGAAGACCCCGATCTTCTCAATGAGGCGGAAACCATTCTCGACAGCATCGGTGGTGAGATGGAGGGCGGGATACCGTGGCCAGCCTACAAGCAGATCACCCTCGCCGAGATCGCGTGGGCGCGCGACGATCATGCAGGTGCTGCCAAGCTTCTCGATTCGACTGATGACCGGTTCTGGGCTCCCAGCACTCAGGCTATCGCAGCCTCCCTCTGGCAACGGATTGGTTATCCGGATCGGGCCCTGTCTACCATCAAGTAGATCAAGTCCGACACGTTGATCAGCTACAGCTATGTCTGCGTTCAAGTCACTCTTGCCGCTATCCACTGGGAAAGGTGCGACCTCGAGCGCGCGCACGAGCTTCTCGAGGCCGGCCTGGAAACGGCTGTGACCGAAGAGGTTTAGGTTCCTTTCATGAAGCTTGACGAGGTAAGGCGCGCTCTCTTCACGGCACATACGGGGACCTCTACCGAACACGCGATGTTCCTGGCAGCTCGGCTTGCCGCTGATGCCTCGAACATCCGCAGGAACACACACTTTGGCCAGCGTCTTTCCGACCGGGAAATCGATATCTATAGCTACCTCAACACGCCCATGACGGCAGAAGAAATTGCTGCCGAGCTGTTCGTTTCTGCTGCCACGGTTCGTTCCCACCCGGCTTCGATCTACCGGAAACTGCAGGTGACAAACCGGCGGGATGCCGTCAAGAAGGGTATCCGCACCTAGCCCGCGTGCGGGGTCTTAACTCCCCGTTTTCCACTCTCCCTGTTAATGGAAGCGGCGCCAGTCCGAAGACTGACGCCGCTTTCCGTTTAGCTAGCCGGTGTTACCTGCCTGCTTGGTTGCTAGGTATTCTTCCTGCGCGCCGTGTAAAGCGCGACGAAGCCTGCTGCCAGAAGGAGGAGTCCGAGAACGATCGCGTTGCGAACGTCCGCACCCGTCACCGGAAGGTCCGGGTCCTTGGGGTCCGCCGGGTCCTTTGGTTCCTCTGGACCCTCGGGATCCTGCGGGTCTTCGGGGATCTCGTTGAACTCGTTGTCGAGGGTGACGGAGACAGCGACGCCGGCTTCGTCTTCAACGACGATGACAACCTCGGTTCCTTCGCCGCTGATCATCACGTTGGAATCAGCCGACCATTCGGCCTCCTCCCACGTCACGGTGGCGGGTACCTCGAACTCGCCCTCGGTGAGGGTGACTTCGGTGCCGAAGGGCAGGTTCTCGATGGTGGCGGGCTCACCGGCGACAAGCTTGAGTTGCGCGCTCTGCTCGTTGCCGAGGATGTCCGTCCAGGTGGCTGTGACCGGGAAGACCGTGTCCGCGGGGACCAGGTCAGCTCCGGAGCCGGAGAGCTCCTTGACGATCGAGAAGTTACCGACCGTTGCGTTAGCAACGTTGGTGAGCTCAACGGTCGGGTTCTGTGCCGCTGCGATTGTCAGCGTGGCAGATCCGTCCTCGTTGATGACGAGACCATCGGTTTCACTCCAGATTGGTGCCGCCCATGTGAATGCCGCGTTGTCTCCGAGAGCATCCTCAACGAGGGTGACCTCGGTGCCGTGCGGCAGGTACTCACCAAGGTCGACGGCAGTACCGTCGGTCGGGACCTCGATTGAACGGGAGGCGGTGACCAGGTCACCGGTTTCCTCGTCGGGCTCAATCCAGGTGGCGTTGATCGTGACCAACTCCGGAGCATCTGGGTTGTCAAGGAGAACTCCCTCAACGTGCTTGACGAGAGTGAAGGTTCCCGGTGCCCAGGTTGCTTCGTTCGTAACCGTAACGAGCGTGACGTCGCCCTGCTGGTCGGAGACAACAATCTCTGCGCTGCCATCACCGTTATCGGTGACATTATCGCCGGAGATCACGATCTCATCCCAGATAACCGTGCCGAAGCCGGGGCGCTCGCCCTCGGTGATCGTCACAACCGTACCGGCAGGGAGGTCCTCGCCAAGCGGGGTGGGCTCCACCGCGTTGATGGTGAGCTCGCGAACCTGGTCGACACCGTCGGCGTCGGTCCAGGTAACCGTGACCGGGAATTCGGTCTCGGGTGCCACCTCTTCGGCTGCTTCACCTGCAACGCCCTTGATGATCGAGAGGCCAGCAACAGAAGTTGCTGCATGATTCTCGACCACGACGGCGGCCTCAGCGTTACGACTGACGGTCACAACGACGGAGCTGCCGTCGATCTCGACGTTGTCGCCCGACCATGCCGGGTCAGCCCAGGCGATGCTGGAGCCGTCGACAAGCGGAACCTCGGTCAGGGTGACCTCGGTACCGATCAGCAGATCTTCACCGAGCGGGACCGGGGTGCCATCGGTCGGGACCTCGAGGGTCTTCGAACCGGGGGTACCTTCCTCATCCCACGTGGCGTTGATCGTCACGGTGGCCGGAACAGTAGCGTTGTCGACTTGGTCGCCGGTCACGATCTTCGAAATCGAGAACGTACCGAGGGTGCGTTCCACGCTGTTCGTCAAGGTGACCTCAACGGGGGCGTTGATCGCTGCGTGATCAACGAGGACAGACTCGGGGGTGAAGACGGGCTCGCCCCAGGTGAGAATGTCATCGTCTACGAGTACGGCTTCCTCGAAGGTAATCGTGGATCCGACAGGCAGGTCATCAATGATGAACGGGACGCCTTCGGTCAGCTCGATTGTACGATCGGCCGGATCCGGGAATTCTTCACTGATCGCGGTCGTGTCGATTGACGCGGTGATCTCGAAGGTGCGGTCTGCAGTCGGATGGTCCGCTGCCCCGCCCTCGATTTCCTTGACGATGCTGATCGAGCCCACGTCGAACGTGTTCGTGATCATCACGACGACGGGGTCGTGTGCGATAACGGCAGCGCCGGAAACCTCGGTAGCCGTTGCACCACCGGTGACAGTCTCAACGACCGTGCACTCGGCACCGATCGGCAGGTTGCCGATGGTGGCCGTGTAGTCGTTGTCTGCGGTTAGCGGGACGATTCCGTCGTCAGCGAGCGTGATCGGTGTGTCCACTCCGTTGACGTTGTAGACGCACTGGGCCTGGGCCTCGAAGGGACCAACTCCGTAGAGCTCGGCTCCGTCACCTACGAGTTCCTTGTTGATGACGAGCTCGCCCACATCGAACGTGTTCGTAACCGTCACGACCGCGGGTGTTGCCGAAATATTGCCGGAACCGGAGACCTCGGTTGAGGTTGCACCCCCCGTCTTTGTCTCGGTGACCGTGCAGTCAGCACCGATCGGCAGGTTACCGATGGTGGCCGTGTAGCCGTTGTCCGCTGTTAGCGCGACAAGTCCACCGTTAGCTAGAGCAATCGAGGTATTGGCTCCGTTGACGTCGTAAACGCACTGGACCTGGGCCTCAAAGGGGCCAGCTCCGTAGAGATCAGCACCTTCGCCAACAACCTGCTTGTCGATGACGAGCTCACCCACGTCGAACGTGTTCGTAACCGTCACTACTGCCGGGTCATTTGCGATAACAGCATCGCCCGATACTTCGGTCGAGGTGGCTCCACCGGTGAGGGTCTCGGTAACGGTGCAGTCAGCACCAATCGGGAGGTTCCCAATGGTGGCCGTGTAGCCATTGGCCTCGTTGAGGGTCACGCGGCCTTCGTTTGCGAGGACCACGGGGGTCGGAACACCATCGACGTCGTAGATGCACTGGGCTTGGGCCTCGAAGGGTCCGGCTCCGTAGAGATCAGCACCCTCACCAACAACCTGCTTGTCAATGACGAGCTCACCCACGTCGAACGTGTTCGTTGCCGTCACGAGGAGCGAGGAGAGTTCCTCGCTGTCCTGCGTCGGAACGACAATTTCGGCAGGGCTGATGCTGGTCGACGTGGCGCCGCCGGTCGTGGTTTCAACAACCGAGCAGGACGTACCTGCCGGCATCGACGGAGTCGTGTAGGTGCCGCCGCCAACAAGGGAGAAGGAATCCGTGAAGATCTCGTCACCGTTGTAGATGCAGACGAGGTCGAAACCGAACTCGCCGGTTCCGAAGATCTCGGCGCCTTCACCATCGACCATCTTTTCAAGGGTGATCTGACCCGCGTCGTAACCGTTGGTGACGGATACGTCGGTCGGGGTGACTGCGGAGAGAACACCGATCGTTGCCGTATCGCCATCGGCGGTGACATTGAGACCGGAGTAGACGATGCTGTCCGCATTGGAGCCAACCTCGGTCAGCTCACACAGCGAACCAACAGGAATCGTGTTCGCCGGGATGTTGACGGTCTCCCCATCTTCGAGGGTGAACTCGTAGACCGCGGTACCGGCATCGTCGAACGTCACGGCGTTGCCGAGCAACGTCTGGCAGGTGAGCGCAAAGTCGAACGGGCCGAATTCGCCAAGATCGGCGTCTGTTTTGACCGTCTTCGAGACCGAAAGGTCACCGAACTGGTAGTCGTTGCTGAGCGTCGTGATCTGCGCCTGCGGGACATTGCCCTCGGCGGCGACACTCTCCAGAACCTGGAGCGTGTCGTTCTCGATAGACCGCGAGGTCTCGCCGAACTCACCGAGATCGCCCTGTTCCGTCACCGTACATTCGGCGCCGTAGGGGATGCCGTCGATCTGGACTGTCCATTCATTTGCTTCTGTGAGAACAACGGTGGAGTAGTCACCCAGGTCGACCGGGGCACCCTCGATGGTGCACTGAACATCGGCTCGGAACTCGCTCGGCGCGTAGGCCGCGGCGGGTCCGGTGATGTCCTTCGTGACCGCGATGGAACCGATGGGGAGCTGCACGCCAACCTGGGCCGGGGTGAGCTTCTCCCACGAGTTTGTGTTCGCGGGCAGATAACGCACACCAAACTGGTTGATAGCACGCTCGTTCTCAACCGGGACGGTCACCGAGGCACCCGACGGATCTGCCGCGGTGGCCGGTGCGTTCTCGGTCTCGAACGTTACATCAACAGTGTTGCCGGGAAGCATAGTTCCCGCATCCGTACCCGCGAAGTCAACATGAATGCGGATGCCGCTGACGGTCGACCAGTCGGTGTCGTTCGCTGCTTCCAGCCACGTTTCACCGTTCTGCTCACAGGGCTCCTGGTTTTCAAGATTCGACCAGGTGCCGGTGCACACGTCGCTGGAGGACGTGACCTCAACCGTGTAGGTAGCGCCCTCGGGTGCGTAAACGGTTGGGGCTTCCGTGATCTGCGGACGGTAGTCCGAGCCGCGGTTGCCACCGGAGACATACATCTTGTCGCCAGCAACGGGAAGCTGGTCAAAGATGACGAGCTCGTCCATGTTTGTCGTGCCGGCGTTGACGGTGCGCAGTACCCACGAATCGGTTCCACCGATGGCGGAGTTCGCGATGCAGGGGTAGCGGTAGTAGTCGGCACCATCCGAGGCCGTGAGGTTCGGTGTGCACGCCAGGTCCGCGTTCAAGGAATTGACCGCGCCGTCAAGCGAGCCCATGACTCCCTTGACCGCGTAGAGGTTCATTCCTGCGGTCGGCTGAACGAAATCCGAGGTGCCACACGACGTGGGGTCCTTCGTCCAGTGACCGGTGTTGCCCTGATAGGGACTCGTGTTGCCACACTGATCCAGAGTCTCGACCGTGTTCGCAACAATAACGTTTGTCGCTTCCTGGCCGGCCTGGAGTCCCGGCTGGAGCTCAAGGTGGATACGGATCTTGAACGTCTCGCCCGGCTGCATGATGTTTCCATCCTCTGGCCAGGTGAAGACCAGTTCCCCGTCCCTTTCCTCGAGCGTGACGTCTTCGGACAGCGTTCCGCCATCCTCCGCCTCGTAAACGGGGGCGTGCTCCGCACTGAACAGCAGGGAATCTGGCAGTTCATCGCGCAGTTCCGTCAGTGTCAGGTATCCGGTGCCAGAGTTCTGAACGGTCAGATCCCACGGAATCGGAACACCGACGTTGACCGTGCGGCGTCCTTCGTTCGCGAGCTTGTTGACCTTGATCTCCTGGGTTCCCGGGCTCAGCTCGACTACGGCGTCAGCCGTGACTTCAGGGCTGCGGTCCCGTTCACCGATCGCCTGGACGGTCACCGTGTTCTCAACGGTTCCCTCCATGGCGATCTCCTCGCCGCTGTCGCGGAAGGTGTCGCGGAGTTCCACGGTGAACGGAATCGATGCGTTCCACGATGCTGCGGGGAGCGTCTGCGAGAACAGGCCACCGTCAGCACGGGTGAATGTCACCTCGATGCCCTGAATATCCGCGTACTGCTCGGCACCAACCGGAACCTCAACGGAATCCAGCGCGGTCGGAGCAGAGTCAATCCACTCCATCGCCCCGCTATCACCGAACGGGCCGTAGACAGACACAACGGCCTGGTCCGATCCGGACGGCGCACTGATAGTTCCAAGTCCCGTGAAGGTGAACGAGTTCCAGAAGTCGGGCGAGCTGACGTTGTCGTCGCGGATCCACACCTCGACAGGCGAGAGCGTATTCCTGGGCGTCGTCCCGCTATTGGCGGACAGCGTGACCGTCACGGGGGTATCCCGCTCCGGCTCGATTAGCAGCGACGGGGACACCGACTTGCCGGGGGCAACGGTAATCTCACCGCCGGTGAGAACAACGCTGGCCGGGTCAAGAGCACCCGTTCCCTCGCCGTCTGCGAGGACGGGATCGAAGGACTGGGCGAATACGCGGTTCGTGAGGTTCGCGGTTTCTCCAGCCAGGAAGGTCTGATCACTACCGTCGTGACGGAGCGTCTCGCGAAGCTTCGTCTCGTAGGTAATCGTGAACTCGTTTGCCGACGAGATGGTGCCACCGGTTTCCGCCGGGTCGGAGCCCTGGAAGGTCACGGCAACGCCGATAACGTCCTGAAGTTCCTCCGCGGTCATGCTAGGTAGAGCATCCACGGTCGTGTCTTCAACGCTGAGCGTGTTTGTCGCCTCGTCGTAGCGGAGCAGCCATGCGGGTGAAGCCGCAAGGTCGACCTCGCCCGGCCTTGACGAAGAAACCTGAAGACCGGTCAGATCAACCCTGTTGAAGGGGCTCTCATCCAGCCACTCGGTCGCATCACCCATCTCCCCCAGGTCAAACGGTGACGTGGTCGCGCCCGCAGCCGTGGCTTCAACCTGGCAGTCGGTGTTGCTACCCATGTCATCGCATTGCGGCGGATCAACAATCGACAGGTAGGAGGCCTTCGATGCAGACATGCTCGATGCCTTCACCGTCCAGTTGATCTCCTGGAACAGGCTCGGATCGGCACCGGGTGCGGGGACGTAAATCTGATCCTCACCGTTAACGATCGACACCGACTTGTCCACGCGGACGTTCGGGGAGCCGTTGATGATCTGAATTTCATCAGCATCGGTGTCCCGTACCGGAGGCGTATCACCGATCGGATCGGCCTCGAGTTCAACAGTGTTGAGAACTTCGCCGGTGTTCGCAGTGTTGTAGGTTCCACCCTGCTCAACCCAAATGCCCGCGCTACGGGTCTTGTTCCTGATTTCCCAGTCGAGGGTAAAGGCACGTCCTGAGCCTTCGGAGACACCGGTCCCCGGCTCGGGCGCGTACGGGTCGGTGGCATTCGTGCGTGCGTCCGTGTTCTCGCCGAGAACAATCTGGAAGCCGACGGTCGACTCGCGTTCAGCAGCCGTTAGCTCGTAGCCAACGAATCGGCCATTCTGGATCCAGCCACCGCTCGGAGCAGCGACATCAACCCAGGTGGAGCCATCATAGAGTCGCACCGACTCGATCGTGTCGTACTTGAGGAACCAGCCATTCGAGTACGGAGTATTCGAAGCGTTGATCGGGTCAATGCGCTTCAGGTCAAAGGAATCGTAGACGCTCTCCTCGATGTTGATCGTTGGATCCGACGGATCCGTGATCGTCGCATTCTCGTACCCGGCCGTGATACTCCACGTCAGAGTGGTCGACCGTTCCTGACCTGACTGCGCAATGACATTCGCCTCAGTCCAGCTCTTCACAATATCAATCGGTCCAGGACCGCTGGGAGACGGGACAACCGCACCAGTATCGACATCGAAGTCCTCGTCAATGACCGGCGTTCCATTGCCAGTCTCACCGTTTCCTGAGGCAACCGCTGCGTTCTCGTACTCCGTAGCTACGTCCGGGAGGTCTTCACCGAGGCGGGTCTGTTCAAGGGCGGTGAAACCCACGTAGGGACGAGCATTGAACGTGGCGGGAAGGCCGTCATCGCTCGAGTACTCAAAGCGCACACCGGTCACGTCCTCAGCGGGAACGGCCGGCGTGAGCGAAGCGAGGGCAGCATCAAGCTCGGATGCGTTGAGGCTGACGAAGCGGGCCGAGGTCTCCGCGGGGAAGACACTGACCTCATGCCACGTATCCCCTACCTGAACGGAGAAGCTCAGCTCAACGTTGGCCGGAACCTCGGTTGACGGCATCGACGAAAGCTCAAAGCCGTTCCAGAAGTTCGACGCCGAGTCATTCCAGACATCCTCAATAATGAGATGCTTGTTGGTGACCCAGTCAGACGACGTCACCGACTGCGCCACGAGGCTGGCAACGACGGTCTCACCCGGGTAGACGTCACGGTTTGGGCGCACGTCCTTTGTCAGGGTGACATCAATACCCGGTGCAATAACAACAACCGAATCGCGGTCAGTATCCGAATCAGACAGACCGTTCGGGGCAGTAACCTCGACGGACACATCATTATTGAGCGTGACCGAGTTCGGGGCAGCGCCTGCCGCGTCCTCGGTCGTTGCGATATCGAAGGCAGCATCCGCACTCGCACCCACCGCAATTGTTCCGGTGAAGACGATATCGAACCCGGAAATGGCAACCCCGGGATCAGCCGGGGTCGCCCCATTAGTAAAGGCGGTGGTGATCGGATCTCCACCATCAAGCGGGTGGTAGACGACAGCGGCGTCGGTCGCACCGGCAGGCCATGTCGGCGCCGCGGTGAAACCATCAAAAGTGATCGTGTCGGTGAAGAAGTCCCGGTCCGATATAACAAGCTCGGCCACCGGAACACCTGACTGGTTCACACCGGTGAGGGTCGCCGATGCGGACTGGCCGGCACCGATCCGATCCTGCTGGATGTCCTTCGCCGCAAGGGCCTCGATGGGAGCCGGGGTGATCGCGAACGGGGCATTGTCCGTCACGGTCACCGGCTCATACTCGGGCTCAATAGCCGTGGCCGAGGCAATGTTCGTGACATCCTGGCGAGCAACCGACAGGTCGCTACCATCATTGCGGTCCGTGGCCCGCTGGCCTACCGTCATATCAATCGCGGTCGAGGCGCCAGCCTCGATCTCGCTGGCAAACGTGAAGCGGAGACCAGCAACATCGGCTGCGTCAACACCTGCGGGCAGGGCCGCAGTCTCGTCAGCTGTGCCCGGCACCCATGCATAGGTTCCGTCCGCCTGAAGAACGTAGGTGTCCACCTGAACGGTGTCGGCACCTGCCGGAAGTGAAACACCGTCGAGCGAAGCGAGGTCAACGATGCTGAACGGGTTGTTTGCATCCAGGGTGTCCGCGCCGTCGACCGCCGTTGCCGGGTCCTGAACAACAAGACTGCTCACCGGAATATTCGATGAGTTTGTCGCGGCAAGGGTAACCGCGGACTCAGCTCCCTCCTCGAAGTACTGCGAGGAAGGGTCCCAGTTCTTTGTGATCCCTGCATTGATCGTGCCGGGAACATTCACAGTAACGGTGGCCTCGTCAGCATCCGGCGCCGAGTTATCAGCGGAGGAAGAGACATGGTTGACGGCGGTGATGTCGGTGCCACCGGGTAGATCCTGCGGCACCTGCAGTGTCACCTGGAGGTGGAGGGTCTGCCCCGGCTCCATTCCTTCACCGTCCGGCGTCTGATTGCGGACGTCAAGGAACAGGGAGGTATCGGCGCCGAGCTCTGCCGGCTGGTCGGTGAGAGCCGTATCGCCCTCGAACCACGTCACCTCGCGCGGCACTTCTGCGGCGGCCGGGCTGATACTGACGTTATCGATCGGCCATCCCGCCAGCTCCGCCGGGAAATCATCAACTAGCTCAGCATTGAGACACGTCGTTTCCTGGCATTCCAGGTAGATGCTGTAGGTAAACGAATCACCCGGCTGGAGCTCTTCCTTATTGACCGACTTTCGAACGGTCAAATATTCCGGGAACTGCTCCTGCATCGGCGAGGCGGGTTCGCCCGTGGCAGCCGCGGGGAACAGCATGACGGCAGCAACGATCATGGCCAGGGCGCTGTACGCGCGCTTGCGCATACGAGTCACACTCGCACGACTCTTAGCCAAACCCCTGCTACCTGCCGAGCTCAGCGTGGCCAGTACAGAATGACAGGCTCTCGTCAGCCAGTTTGGCTGACGAGAGCGGGTGTTGTCGTCATTCAACGGATGGGGACGTTTCACGTCATTCCCCCTTTTCCAGTTGTGGTTTCATCGGGTGTCTCCTTTTTTGAAGTGCTGGTAAGAACGTTGAAGCTCCACTGTCAAAGTCGCGCGTAAGAGTGGCTATGGCAGGGCATAGCTCACCCAGTAACGGGTTCCACAAAGCTGCTACTGGGTCCATTTTCCATTGCCTCAAAGCGCGATTCCGCGTGAAATCTGAGCGCAACAGGTCAGGTCAAACGACTCCAGACCTTGAGGTAGTATCCGTCGATCGCCATTGATCGACGGATACCGGGATTGGTGTAAAGATAGGGTCGATTGCTGAGGCACCGTCGCTGAATGCGCCGGCGGCCGCGTGTCAACACTCATGAATTACTCGCAGTTCTCATAACGGATCGCCCAAGACCGTCACGGGCTCGGGCGATATACCGATCTGATCGTCCACCGAAAGCTTGTGCGCTTCAATGAAAGTCGGAGAACCCGCGCTCCATTCATAAAGTTATGATTACTTTTTCAGCAATATCTCCCCATTTGATGAGTCGTTCAAAAAATGATGAGAGGGCGAGTAATCATTGTCGTCGGCGCTTCGGTAGCCGGGTAAGACGGCCTTAGCCGAGTGCCATCAGCTTCGATAATGGCTTCATTACATCAATACATGTGCACGTCTATCGCACATCATCGCACCGAGATTCCCTCGACCCAGATGGGTATCAAACCGCTTCTTTTCATGAGAAATTAAGAAACGAGTTTTTCCATCTTGTTACAATGTGGATATGCCAGGCGATTCTCTGCATCCACTACCGGCCGTTGCGCGATTCTTTGTCACAGCACCGGAGGTCAGCGGACGAGAGATTCTCCGCCACGAACTATTTGAGATCATTACCTCGTCGGTACGTGAGTATCCGATCAGCGTCATTGAAGCACCGTCCGGTTTCGGAAAGACCACCGCCCTCAGCCTGTGGGCAAAGGAGCGCGAGGAGCCCACCGTTTGGGTAACCCTCGGCCAAGATGGCAAGACAACAACGCAACTTTTCGCCTACCTTTTAGCGGCACTGCAGCGCACGTTTCCGGAGTCTGACGATCTCAGCAGACTGGTGCTCGATGTTCAGGACGGCGCGGAGTCACTACAGCCGGTTCTCGAGTCACTCTTGGACGCGATCCCTACCGCCGGCACAACCGCTGTCATCATCGACGAAGCACAGGCTTCCAGTCAGGACGCCCTCAACAATATTGTGGTTCCGCTGGCTCGTTACAGTGGCGGTCGTATCCGCTTCATTCTCAGCGGCACAGGTCGCCTGTCGAAGTGGATGGCAAACCCCCTTGCCAAAGGGGAGGCTATCCGGCTCGCAAACGTCGCGTTCCCATTCACGCAAAACGAAGTGAAAGAGCTTGTCGCCCTGAGTAGCGACGCAGGTGCCGATGCCGCTCTGCGCCTGTGGGAGGAGACGGGTGGATGGCCGGTGGCGGTCCGGCTACTGCTTCAAATAGGAGCCGTTGAACATCCGCCGGTCAATCTGAAAGAGCACACTCCCCCAAGCGTCCTCACCGACTACATTGAAGCGGAGATTCTGGAGAAGATCCGTCCGGAGCTTCGCGAATTTATCCTCGATGCGGTTATCGCCGACCGAGTCAATGAGAGCCTTGCCAGCGAGATGACAGGCAGCCACCTCGCTGCCTCCTACCTCGAAGAGTGCCGCAGGGGCGGCCTGTTCCTCGACAGCTTCCAATACAACGGTGGCGGAACCGTGTACCGCTGGCATTCCACCTTCGCGCTTAGCTGCCGTGAGATCGCCGAGCGCACCGACCCAGCTCGGGTACAAGCCGTTCACCGTCGAGCGGCGGGATGGATGGCCGACCCATATCCGGCGGAAGCTATTTTCCATGCGCTCCAAACCGGCGACGACGACTTCGCGGTGGCAATGATCAACGAAGTGTGGATGCCGCTCGTCATGCACGGGCACACGGACCGACTGGAGGAGCGTTGCCTGCAACTGCCGAGCAGTAGGCAACACGATGCCTCAATTATGTATATCCGCTCCGTGTGCCGCGACATTGCTGGGGACACGATCACATCCGAGTTGCTCAGAACCCATGCCGATGCTGCCTTGGAACGACTGTCCGGTGACGAACTCGAGCAGTCCTCCACGACAATGATTTTTACGAATCTCCAAATCCTTTCAGGACACGCCAAACTCACGGAGACTGTGGCCGAGGCCGAAAAGATCCTCGCGAAGGCGGCCCTCTCGACGAGCCAACACCTGCACTACATGTACATGGTCGGCTCCACGATGATCCGCTTGCGCACCAACCCCCGTCGCGCCATCGAGCTTCTAACCGCGGCGACAACGGGTGCTCGAGAAGTGGGTCTTCCGAGACTCGCGCACAGGGCGGCCGCAATGAATGCCCTCGCTCTCGCATTTGCCGGTAAATTCCATGCCGCACGCCAGATCCTTGATCGCGAATCGGCAGATAGTCCCACAATTTTCGATCCAATCGACGGAAGCGTCGTCTATTGGTCGTCCATGTTTGTCTCCTATTGGCAGGGGGATATCGACCGGTTAATCAGGGACGCCAGGGTTCTCGATTCGAGCCGGCAGAAGGCAACGTGGCGAAGTGGGATGGGGCGCCTCTATTTCGCGGCCACGGCAACGATCGCCCGACACGACCTCCTCGACGAAGCACTCGTCATGCTTGATAAGATACCCGACACCGTTGAGCACGGACTCCCCTGGCCCGCCTACAAGGCAATTGCCCACGCCGGCATACTGTGGGCCCGCGGCAAGAGGCCCGCTGCCGTTCAGGCTCTTGAGCGGATCGGTTCGCACGACGGGATCACAACCGTGTTATCGATGGCGGCAGAAATGTGGCGCAGGCTTGGCTACCCCAATAGGGCCCTCAAATTGATTTCGAAGATCGACAAGAACCAGCTCACCAATTACACCGCGTCAAGCATCCAGTTCACCCATGCTGTCATCGCATGGGACAAGGGAGACCAGACCCTCGCCCACAATCTGCTAGACAGCTGCCTCACCCTAGCTGTACCAGAATCAATTGCTTCGCCATTCGTCGGCCTCGATGAATCATCGCGGGCGCTCATCCTCGCCCACATCGACCGGGGTACACCCCACGAGCATTTCCTAACCGAACGGCTGGCAACGAGTCCTTCTCATGTGGTCTCAACCCTCGAACCGAATCGCGACCTCTCCCGCCGCGAAACGGAGATTCTCCAGTACCTGGCAACGCCGATGAGCGCCGAGGAGATCGCGGAGTCCCTCTTCATCTCCCCCGCCACCGTCCGATCTCACCAGAGGTCGATCTACCGCAAGCTCGGGGTGAAGAGACGGCGCGATGCCGTCCGCGTGGGGCTCCAGTAGAGCAACCGATTCGGGTCGTGGTGCTATGCGCGCGGGTGTGCCTGACCGAAAGCGCTCCGAAGCCTTTCTGGCGATACGTGAGTGTAGCGTTGGGTCGTTCCCAAGGACGAGTGCCCGAGGAACTCTTGAACTGTCCGCAGGTCCGACCCACCATCCAGCATGTGGGTGGCCGCCGAGTGGCGCAGGTCGTGCGGTGCAGTATCGGCAATACCCGCCAGGCCGCTAAGCCTGTGGAGGATTCCGCGTAGCGTCCGCGGGTCGAGCCTGCCTCCCCGGTCCCCGAGGAAGAGTGCGTCCGTTGGCTTCACGAGAAAGGATGGACGAACCTCGCGGTAGGCATCGAGTGCCTCCTGCGCTGGCGCGCCGAGGGGCACGATTCGTTCAACGCCGCCCTTACCGAATACTCGGACGGTATCGCCTTCGATATCGGTCGTGTTGAGCCCCGTCAGTTCACTCACTCGCAAGGCGGATGAGTAGAGCAGTTCGCAGGCCGCCCAGTTGCGGATTTTCGACTTGTTGCCGCCCTCGGCCACATCCTTGGCGTAGTCGAGGAGTTTCCCCGCATCACCGACCGACAGCACGTGCGGGAGGCGTGAATCCGGTGACGGGGAAGAAAGCCGGGCACCGGCATCCTTCTCCGTCACACCCTGCTCGGCAAGCCATGCGGTGAAGGACTTAATGGCAGCGGCACGCCGCGCAAGACTCGACCTGGACGATCCCGCACGCTGCTGGGTTCCGAGCCACGACCGCAGGTCTTCCAGCTCAAGGTTCTCCAGCCCAAGATCAGCGACGGTCAGGTCATCACTCCTGGCGCCGACAAGAGCCGACAGGTATCCGAGCAGATTCCGGGCGTCCGACAGGTACCCGGAGACGGTGTGATCAGACAGTCCCCGGCGCACGGAAAGCTCACGCCCGTAGGCGTCAATGAGGGAAGAAACGGCGAGCGAACTCATACCGCAACCCTAATCCACCGGTCGGCAATGGATCGTGCCAGACCAATCGATTGGAGGAAAGACAGGGATGTCGCAGTCTCGTGAGCTGACAGTCCCGCTTCTCTGGCAATACCGGTGAGTGACCCAACCACGCGGGGCGTCAGAGCATTCCAGACCCGCCGGTCCCGTTCCCCCAGCCTGTCGTACGCTGTCTCCACCACGCGAGGAAGGGTATCGGGCCCGATGGTACCGAGGAGCTCCCTGACATCCTGTGCGCCGGTGACGCAGATCCCGAAGTCCCGCAGCAACTGATTCGTGCCAGCGCTTGCCGCTGAGGTAATGGGTCCCGGTACCGCGGCGACATCACGGCCGATCTCGGCCGCGTGGCGAGCGGTTGATAGGGCACCCGAACGTACGCCCGCTTCCACCACGACCGTGGCCTGACCGAGCGCGGCAATGAGCCGGTTGCGGGACAAGAACCGGTGCCGAGCAGGAGTAGCCCCCGGGGGCATCTCAGACACGACCGCTCCACCGGAGACGACGATCGCTTCGACGAGCTCCCTGTGGGCGGCAGGATAGACCCGATCGATGCCTCCTGCGAGCACAACAACTGTCCGACCGTGCCGGGCCAGGGTGGCCCGGTGAACGGCCGCATCGATGCCGAAGGCGCCTCCGGAAACCAGGACGTGAGTTGCTGCCAAATCCCCCGCCATCTCACTCGCCGCGGACTGACCATAGGACGTTGCAGCTCGCGCCCCGACGATTGAGACCGACGGCCACGAGAGGATCGAGGCTCCCCCTCTCATCCACAGCCCGATCGGCTGCAGAGTACCCAGATCCGCCAGGCTCTTCGGCCAGTCTTCATCGTCCGGAATGAGGAACCGTAGATCCCTATCGAATCGGCCGGCGAGAACATCTTCATCCAGGCCCTCCAGGCGCAGTTTCCACCGCGCAGCGTGCGTAGCAAGGTCACCGTCCAGACCGCCACTGCGGAGTAGCTCGAGTGCTTCTTGGGCACCGCCGTCGAGATGACCCACGGGGTCGCCGGGTTCTACCAGGTGGCTCCAGACCGCCCGTGCGGTCCGCTCTCCTGTCATTGTCTGCATTGTCGCCCTTTCTATCCGTCCTTATCTTCGCGAGCGGGCGAATGGGCGTTCTCGTGCAGAAACTCCTTGGCGGAACAATGCGACCGGCCCGTCCTTGTGGACGGGCCGGGGCTGATAGCAAGAGTGGCTACGAGGGAGTTAGCTGACGCGGGCGGAAATGGGCTTGCAGTTAGGCCCCGGGGTTCACGACACCAACCTCGGATACCGCTTCGCCAGGGCTACTTGTCGAGCCCGAGGTCCTTTGTGATGTCTGACTTGTTGAGCTCTTCGACGTTGACGTCCTTGAAGGTGACGATGCGGACGGAGCGGATGAAGCGGGTGGTGCGGTAAATGTCCCACACCCACGCGTCGGTGAGAGCGACGTCAAAGAACACCTCGCCGTTGTTCGCCGAGCGGATCTTCACGTCAACGTCGTTGGCAAGATAGAATCTCCGCTCGGTCTCAACGACGAAGCGGAACAGACTGAGGACGTCGCGGTACTCGCGGTACAGCGCGAGCTCCATGTCGCCTTCGAAGTTCTCCAATTCACTCATGTGTTACTCCTGGAAGCTGCCAAGCCGTACGGTGGTGGACGTGTGGCCCGAGCCGAGAAAGCGCGTCGATGTGGGCTGGCGAGGCATAGCCCTTGTTCGACTTCCAACTATAGCCGTCGGCGCCGTCGAGCCCGACCATGAGCTCGTCGCGGGCCACTTTGGCAAGGATCGATGCTGCGGCAATGACGGTGCAGTTGAGATCGCCTTTGACGACGGTACGGACTTTCGGGGTGTCGAAGCCGGTAAACAGGTCATTGCCTGTCAGCCAGTCGGCAACGCCGTCGAGAAGGACCAGGTCGGGCACGACAGGTAGCTGGGCAAGGGCCGACATGCCAGCTTCGCGCAGGCCTGCCATGATCCCTGCCCGGTTGATCGTGTCGACGCTTCCGTAGCCCACTGCTCCGGGGGCCCAGTTCGTGATTGTCTCGACGTAGGCTTCCCGCACGGCGGGGCGCAGTACTTTTGAATCTGCGAGGCCTACTGGCGCTTCGGGTGTCGAGGTGGTGATGGCGACGGCACCGACAGCGACGGGGCCCGCGAGGGCTCCCCTGCCAACTTCGTCCATGCCGACGATAATGGCGGGCCTACCGAGTTGTTCAGTCAGCTCCGCCAGGACCTGCTGTTCCAGGTCCGGTGTTGCTAGTTTCATGGCTCGGGAACGTCCTGGAACACGCTGGAGTAGTCGCCGAGACCGCCGAATCTGCTGAGCGGATACATGATGAGGGCGACGCGCCCCTCGATGTTGTCGACAGGGACGAAGCCGCCGCCGGGCGCTCCCATGTGTGCGCGGGAGTCTTCCGAGTTCGAACGGTTGTCTCCCATGACCCAGACGTGTCCGTACGGGACGATGACGCGGAACTCCATACCGGACGGAATCGTTCCGGTCTTAATATAGGGTTCTTCGATCGGTTCACCGTTGACGGTAAGCAACCCGCCGCTGCTACAGCAGGCAACTTCATCGCCGCCCACGCCGATCACTCGTTTGACGAGGTGCTGGCCCGAATCCTTCGGCAGGAGGCCGATCGTTTCACCGATGGTGTAGAGCGTGTCCATGAATTCGGAACGATCGGGGTCGTCTTCGCTGTCGAGCCAGCCGCCCGGATCGACAAAGACGATGACGTCGCCCCGGTGGATTTCGTCGGCGGAGTTCGCCAGCTTATTGACAATGATTCGATCCCCGATTTCGAGGGTGTTCGTCATTGAGGAGGACGGGATGTAGAACGCCTGGAAGAAGAACGTCTTGATGAGAATCGAGATGACAAGGGCGAAAGCGATAACCGCCACCATCTCCGCCAAGTATGACTTCCAGCCGGATTTCTTTGACTGCGCTTCCTGCGCAGAGCCCTCACCTGCTGGTTTGGGGACGTAGCTGGGTGGCATTTCGTCATCGCGACCATGATCCTCAGCCATTCGTCCTCCTGCCTATCTTCACTCTGTCATCATAGGGCACATATGAAGGCGGCCCGCCGGATAGTCCCGGCGGGCCGCATAACGTCTTCTAGTTAGCGTGGTTACGCTTCTCACGGATCTTGGCAGCCTTGCCGTGGCGATCACGCAGGTAGTAGAGCTTGGCGCGGCGAACGCGGCCGCGGGTGATGACTTCAACTGAGTCAACGGTCGGCGCGTGGAGGGGGAAGGTCCTCTCAACACCCACACCGAACGACATCTTGCGGACCGTGAAGGTCTGGCGCAGGCCGGTGCCCTGGCGTGCCAGGACAACACCCTGGAAGGCCTGAATACGGGAGCGGTTACCTTCGATGATGTTGACGTTCACGCGGACGGTATCGCCGGCGCGGAACTCCGGAAGGTCGGACTTAAGCGACTTGTTGTCGACAATGTCGAGGTTATGCATGGTGTTTCTTCTATTCCCGTCCGTGCGCGCAGGTCACAGTCGATGTTCAGGGCAGCGGAACTGCCGAAGATTAGTGGTTTCTCGCCGATGCGCTTCCCCCTGCGGCAGGATTTGCGCACTGTGTCAGCGAGTGATCAGCGCGTTCTAGTATGTCACATCGAGAGTTCGGGCCATAACAATATCCTCGTTATTCTGCTCACCCACAAGGAAAGAGCGGCTTCCCACCGGCTCAAATCCGAGCTTCGTGTAAAGCGCCTGCGCCCGGCTGTTTCCCCTGTTTGTTCCCAGCCACACGTAGGGCCTCTCCCACGACCGGGTTGCCGATGCTAATTCCTGCAGTGTCGCCGTCATCAGCAACCCGGCAAGACCCGACCCCCGCCAGGGCCGATCGAGATAGAACTTCGACATTTCCACAAGAGGACCGATACGAGGACCGTCCGCCAGCTCAGCATCGACCGGAGCACCTTCATCGGCTCCCGCCGCACCATCCCCCTCCGGTACGAGGCACAGCGAATAGGCGATGAGGCAACCATCGTGGTCCCGTACACCAACGAGGACCCACCCTTCGGATGAAATGTAGTTCTGGAACGCCTCAACCGAGAGATTCTTGGCGATAAAGGCCTGAATATCGGCATCCGACATGCCCTTTGGGCAAGCGTCCGGGAATGTTCGTGCCGCGAGTTCGCTGTAGTCACCAGCCGCGTCCGTGTTGGTTGGGATCTCCGCAACCGGCTTGAACGGATGCATGCCAATTTCGGCCTTTTTCGGCCAGTACCAGCCGTGCTGGCCCAGTGCGGCGCGGTCCCGCCTGTCAAGGTCGGCAGCTTCGAGAGCGGCAATCATGTCGGGGCGCCGCAGTGCGGTCTTGCGGAGTGCTTCGTCCCTCTGCCACCTGGCGACCCGTCCGTGGTCGCCGGAGGTGAGGATCGCGGGAACCGATTCGCCCCGCCAGTCGAGCGGCCTCGTGTAGCTCGGGTATTCGAGAAGCCCTGCGCTGCCGTGCGATTCTTCGACGAGAGATTCGGGATTCCCAATAACTCCCGGAACGAGACGAGCAACGGCCTCGACAAGGGCGAGGGCGGCTACCTCTCCCCCGTTAAGGACGTAGTCTCCGAGGCTGAATTCGAAGACCTCGACTCCCTCCAGTTTCTCGTAGTGGGAAGCCACCCGCGCGTCGATGCCTTCGTAGCGCCCACAGGCAATAACGATCTGATCGCAGCGCTCCGCGAGGTCCACGCAGATTTCCTGCGTCAGCGGATATCCGGCAGGCGTTGGGATAGCGAGCACTCTGCGCGGGGAGTCGGTTCCCAGGTCCGCGTCGAAAGCAGTGTCGAGGGCCTTGCCCCAGATATCGGCACGCATGACCATGCCAGCACCCCCGCCAACGGGGGTGTCATCAACGGTACGATGTCGGTCCTCGGTCCAGTCCCTCAGGTCGTGAACCTGAATGTCGATAGAGCCCCCTTCGGTTGCCTTACCGACAAGTGAAAGCCGCAGGGAGTTGAGATAGGAGGGGAAGACGGAGAAGATGTCGAAGCGCATGGTTACTTCGTTTCCTCAGAAGCATGATCCTGAGAATCATCGCTTTTCGAAGAACCCGAGACCGTCTCCTCGGAGATCACCATTTCCTCTTCGGAGAACAGGCCGGGAGGCGCGTCGATAATAACGCAGTTGTCCTCAATGTCGATCTCGGTAACGATTTCTTTAACAAACGGGACGCGGGTTATGAGACCGTCGGGCTCTTCCACGACGAGGAGGTCCTGGCCCGGCATGATCTCAAGTTCCTTCACCACGCCAAGCGTGTACCCGTCCGGGTCGAGGGCTTCAAGGCCGACGAGTTCGTGACGGTACCATTCGTCCTCACCGGTTTCTTCCTCTTCGTCGGTCTCCACAACGAGCTCGACACCGCGGATAGATTCGGCGGCGGTGCGGTCTTTGATCTCGTCAAAGAGAACGAAGTACGAGTCCTTGTAGGTGCGGTTCTTCGCCACCGTGAGGGGACCCGCCTCGGGCGGGTCCGTTTCCAGAATCGAACCGACTGCCAGGCGAATTTCCGGACGGTCGGTCCGGACGTCAAGCCGCACTTCACCCTTAAGGCCGTGGGGCTGACCGATAACTGCTACGCGTAACTGCACTTTCCCAGAGTACAAGAAGGTGCCGACACGATAAGAATCGTGCCGGCACCCTGAGATGTATTAGGCCTGGTCAGTCTCGACGACGTCTACGCGGACAGAGCCGCGAGCAACGAGCGCCGACATGACGGAACGCAGTGCCCGTGCTGTCCGACCGGAGCGTCCAATGACGCGTCCGAGATCGTCAGGATTGACTCGGACCTCGAGGGTCTCCCCGCGCCTGCCGCGCTTCGAGTCGACGCGAACATCATCGGGATTATCGACAATGCCGCGCACGAGGTGCTCGAGAACATCCGCCAGCATTAGGCGTCCTCGGCCGGTGCTTCTGCCTCGGCGTCAGCGGCAACCTTGGCCTCGGCCTTGGCGGCACGCTGCTTCTCGGCGTCGTTCTGAACGGCGGCGATAGCGGCCTTGCGCTCTTCAGCCTTCTTTTCCTCGGTCACGGTCTTGACCTCGAGAACGCCTTCGGCGTTGCCCTTGCCACGGAACTTCGCCCAGTCACCGGTGATATGGAGCTGACGGCGGACCGCGTCGGACGGCTGAGCGCCGACCGAAAGCCAGTACTGTGCACGCTCGGAGTCGATCTCGATAAGCGAGGGCTCCTGAAGAGGATCGTACTTGCCGATCTCCTCGATGACTCGACCGTCGCGCTTCTTGCGACTGTCGACGACAACTACACGGTAAAACGGCGCATGGATCTTACCCATGCGCTTCAAACGAATCTTAACTGCCACTTGTGTGGTCACTCCTGGTTCTGAGTTATGGATCGCGGATGTCAGGTGGGGACCCGGACTCCCGGTCTCCGGAACACGGCTATTCCTGGTGAGAGGGTCCAAGTCAAGCCGGGTACGCCGTCTAATTCTGCCAGAATCAGCCGATCAACCCAAGCGGTAACGAGACATTCACTCCGTGGCATCACTCACGAGCCGGCCGCCAAGCACGACGGCATGCGGGGAGTTCAGAAGCTCGGGGTTCGACCGTGGATCATCGGCATAAACAACCACGTCGGCCAGGCTTCCTTCTTCCAGGGCAGCAAGGCCAAGTCGTGCTCGCCCCTCCCAGGAGGCAGCGGCAATGGCGATGTCCGCGGAAATGCCGGCATCAATACACGCGATGATCTCGCTTGGTAGCGTGCCGTAGGAGAGCGTGCTTCCAGCATCGGAGCCCATGAGCAACGAAATACCAGCGTCCGCCATGGCAGCCATGTGCTCCTTGCGGTTCTCGTACATGTGTCTCATGCGCTTGCCGTACACGGGATACTTCGCGCCAGCCTGATTGGCAATATCGATGAAGGTCTCAACCTGATTGGCCGTTGGGGTTACGAGAATGCCGCGCTTTGCGACCTCGATCATCTGATCGGGTGACATGCCCGTGCCGTGCTCGATGTCGTCGACTCCTGCCTCGAGCAGATCATCGATCGTCTCCGTCGCAAAGGTGTGGACCGCAACCTTGGCACCGGCCTCGTGGGCGGCCTGCACCGCGTCCATGAGGATCTCTCGCGGCCAGAGCGGCTCCAGGTCCGAGTCTGCGCCCTTGGATCGGTCAATCCAGTCACCAACGAGCTTTACCCAGCCGTCGGCCTTGGCGGCTTCGTCAACGACAACGCCCGGGAGCTCAGCGGGTTCGATCTCGCGGGCAATCCCCCGCAGGTACCTCATCGGGCGAGCTATGTGGCGCCCGCAGTGGATGATCCTGGGAACGCCGGGTTCCAAATCGATCCACGACATGTCGCCGGGGGTGCCGAGGTCGCGAACATGAGTGACGCCGCTGGCCACCACATCAGCGGCCTGTTGCAGAGCAGTTTCACGGTCGACGAGAATATCCGCGCCGAGGCCGATATGGCAGTGCACGTCAAGCAACCCCGGCATGGCGAACCCACGAACTGTGGTTGCTGTCTTCGCTCCCTCGGGCTTCACGTAAGTGATCGCACCATCGACGATCCAGGCTTCGGGCGCTATTCCACCCCCGTGGACGATCGTTCCAGTCAGGTGGATCATGGCCTACTCCTTTACGCTGTCGCGATGTGTGGTCAGTTTTCCAATGCTCTGTCGACGCAGTGTCACTATCTCAGCTCTGAGGCTAAGTGGCCTGTCGGCTGGGAATCCCTACCCGCGGCCCGGGCGTTAGGACGTCCAACCTGCCTCGGATCGACACGTTGTACACCTTCTGCCTCCGGAGCAGACTGTCCTAGGTGCCTACGCTGGAACGACCGCAGGCACGTCCCTATCGGAGGAACTTGGCGAGCTCGTTCAGGTCCGGCGTATCGTCCCCCTGGTTGGAGACGCCGAACGCGGATCCCTTGGGCTGGTTGGCACGCTTCTGAGCTGCCTCCCGCTCCTGCTGTGCGCGCTTTGCGGGGTTACCGGAGCGGCCCTTCTTGTTGGCCGACTTCCTCTTCTTGGAGGCGGCTGGCTGACGGGCCTTCGCACGCTTGCCCATGCCGGGCAGCGACCCCATGCCGGGGGCTCCGCCGCCCGTTTTCGACATGTGCTGCATCATCGTCTTGGCCTTCTCGAACCGGTCCATGAGGGAGTTCACCTCTTGGACGGTGCTTCCGGAGCCCTTGGCGATGCGGAGACGGCGGGAGCCGTTCAGGATCTTGGGGTCGCGACGCTCCTGCGGGGTCATCGAACGAATGATGGCCTCAACGCGGTCAATCTCGCGCTCGTCGAAGTTCTCGAGCTGGTCACGGAACTGCCCCATGCCGGGCATCATGCCCAGCATTTTCTTCATGGAGCCCATCTTCCGGACCTGCTGAAGCTGGGCCAGGAAGTCGTTCAGCGTGAACGTTCCCTCCGCCATCTTCTCCGCAAGATCTTCGGCTTCCTTCTCGTCGTAGGCCTTCTGGGCCTGCTCGATCAGCGTGAGAACGTCACCCATGTCGAGGATTCGGGAAGCCATGCGGTCAGCATGGAACCGCTCAAAATCTTCAAGCTTTTCACCGGTGGAGGCAAAGAGAACCGGAACACCGGTCACGCCACGGACCGAGAGTGCCGCGCCGCCGCGAGCATCGCCATCAAGCTTGGACAGGACAACGCCGGTGAAGCCAACACCGTCGCGGAAGGCAATCGAGGTCTGGACTGCGTCCTGACCAATCATCGCGTCCAGAACAAACAGGGTCTCGTTCGGGTTGACAGCATCCCGGATGTTCCGCGCCTGCTCCATCATCTCCTCGTCGACACCGAGGCGACCGGCCGTGTCGACGATGACAACGTTGTAGTGGTTTTGGCGACCGTGCTCAACACCTGAGCGTGCCACTTGAACGGGGTCACCGACACCGTTGCCCGGCTCGGGAGCCCACACGTCCACGCCTGCTCGCTCGCCCACGATCTGGAGCTGGTTGACGGCGTTGGGGCGCTGCAGGTCGGAGGCTACAAGGAGGACCTTGTTGTCCTGCTCGCGTAGCCACAGGCCAAGCTTTCCAGCGAGCGTGGTCTTACCGGCACCCTGAAGGCCGGCCAGCATGATGACTGTTGGCGGGTGCGAAGCAAAGTTCAGTTCACGAGTGTCGCCGCCAAGGACCTCAACGAGTTCGTCGTTGACGATCTTAATGACCTGCTGGGCCGGGTTAAGGGCCTGCGAGGACAGCGCAGAAACAGACTTCTCTCGGACGGACGCGGTGAATTGGCGGACGACCGGCAGGGCCACGTCGGCTTCAAGAAGGGCACGGCGAATCTCGCGGATCGTCCCGTCGACGTCCGCCTCGGAGAGACGGCCCTTGCCGCGCAGCTGCTTAAAAGAGCCGGTTATCCGATCAGAAAGTGATGCAAACACAGTCGTCCTATTCCTTTGACTTCGTTTAAGGGTAGCCGTTTCTCGTCCGCTACTACTACCCGGCAAGCCCGTGAACAGTGCCTCAGGGCCGCCCGAATGTTCCCAACCATCTTAGCGACTTGAGGAAGCATCCACGAGATCCTGCCCCAACAAGCATGGCGCACACCCGGGCGAGGCGAACCAGTCTCGACTTGCGCCGAACAAGTGAACCGGCGGGGCAATGCCGGAAATAACCGAGCACCGCCCCGCCGGTACCGCTGAACGCCAATAATTAGTGTGGTTTTCACCCTACGAGAAGGCGCAACTTCCTGGACTTACGGAGCCCAGTTTTCAAACTCTTCGGCGGTTGCGTACGAGTACTGGGTTCCCCTCTTCGTGACGGAGTTAGCGGCGTAGCGGGATGCTGTCGTCAGCGCATCCGGAACGCTGTCGCCCTTGACGATTCGGGTGGCGAAGCAACCGATAAACGCATCTCCAGCACCCGTGGAGTCAACTGCTTCGACCACCGTTGAGTCGATGAGGACCTCGTCGGTCTCGGTCAGCCAGAGGCTACCGCGGGAGCCGAGCGTCACGATGATGTTCTCGAGCTTGGATTCGGCGAGGATCTTCTTACCGGCCTCGGTGATCTCCTCGATGGTCTCAAGATCCTTACCGGCAAGAAGCGAGAGCTCCGTTTCATTCGGAACGAAGTATGTGCACTTGGCGACGTACTTGGGATCCAGACGAGTATCGGCAGGCGCCGGGTTGAGAAGGACGGGGACACCTCGCTCGACAGCAAGGTCGATAGCGGCATAAACGGTCTCGAGCGGGATCTCCAGCTGAAGGACGAGGAGCTTGCACTCCGCAATCGCATCTCCAGCATCCGCCACATCCTTGGGCGACAAAAGACCGTTCGCGCCCTTAACGATGATGATCGAGTTGTTTGATTCCCTATCGACAAAGATCGGGGCAACCCCCGAGCTGCCCGTGGTTTCGAGAACCCATTCGGTGTCGATCCCGTTGTCGTCGAAGTTCTTCACGGTGTTTGCCGCGAAGATGTCGTTGCCTACCCGGGTGACCATGCGGACGGTGGCCCCAAGGCGAGAGGCGGCGACGGCCTGGTTCGCGCCCTTGCCTCCGCATCCCATCTCGAAGTCGGGGGCTTCGATTGTCTCCCCCTCCTTCGGCATGCGGTCAATGTAGGTAATGAGGTCAACGTTGTTCGAACCGACAACTGCGATATCCATGACGGACCTTTCTGCCGCGTCGACAGCGACGCGAGGTTGAAGGGAAATATAAAAGCCAGCTGCGGGAAGCGATGAGGAAGGCGGGTAACCATCCGTGCCCGGTCGGGTCGATATCCCGCTGTCCCGATACTCGGAGTGTACGCCGCGAACACCGCTGTTTGCTCGATGGCAGGAGGGAGAACTTCCTACAGGAGGTAACGGTCACCAGCTTTGCCTCGCAACAAGCTTCGATTCGGGCACCAGTCGGCAGCATTCCCTCAACGCGGGAGGCGAACTCCCGCTGGGCGATAACTGTTCCGTAAGAGAGTTGATGCCCTCCGGGGAGGGCATCAACCAAAGAGTGAATCGAGCGGAATGCTTACGAGAGGAGCGCCTCGACGAAGCCTTCGGGATCGAACGGTGCAAGGTCGTCTGCTCCCTCGCCGAGTCCCACGAACTTCACGGGGACACCGAGGGTGCGCTGCACGTTGATGACGATTCCGCCCTTGGCGGTGCCGTCCAGCTTGGTGAGGACGATACCGGTGATGCCAACGACTTCGGAGAACACCTTGGCCTGGGACATGGCGTTCTGACCGGTCGTAGCGTCGATAATGAGGAGGACCTCGCGGACCGGCGCCTGCTTCTCCATGACGCGCTTGATCTTGCCAAGCTCGTCCATGAGGCCGGCCTTGTTTTGGAGGCGGCCCGCCGTGTCAATAACAGCGACGTCAACTTCCTGGCGGCGGCCCTCGGCAACGGCTTCAAAAGCGACGGAAGCCGGATCGGCTCCCTCCACGTCGGAGCGAACAACGTCGACACCCACGCGCTCGCCCCAGGTGGCTAGCTGATCGGCCGCGGCGGCGCGGAACGTGTCTGCCGCACCGAGGACAACGGTCTTGTCTTCTGCAACGAGAACGCGGGCAAGCTTGCCAATAGTGGTGGTCTTGCCGGTGCCGTTAACTCCGACAACGAGAACGGTGGCGGGGTGGTGCGCACCGTCGTCACCCACACCGGGGACGGTGTCGAGCGTGCGGTCCATGTCCGGATTCACGAGGGCGAGGAGCTGTTCACGGAGGATCTCGCGGACAACCTCGGGATCGGTGGTGCCGCGCACCTTGGTCTCGGTCCGGAGGTTCTCCATGAGCTCGTCGCTGGCCTCGAGGCCAACGTCGGCAGCCAGGAGGGTTTCCTCGATCTCGTCCCAGTCGTCCTCGGAAAGGTCACCACGGGAAAGAATGGAAAGAAGGGCCTTGCCCATGCTGCCCGAGCGAGCAAGACGGGCACGGAGCCGCTGGAGGCGGGAAGGAACGGATTCGGGGCGTTCGAGTGTGGGAACGGACGGAGCCTCATCAACCGATACGTCATCCTCGATGACATCGGGATCGAGCGTTCCGACCGCGGCGTCGGCCTCGTCCTGGGCCCTCGCCTCCTCATCGGTAATAACGGGGGTGGTGGATTCGTCCAGACGGAACCGGTCAGACTTGCGCTTCTTCGACCCAGCATAGAGGCCGATGATCGCGGCAAGGACGACCACAACAGCGATAACAATATAGAGCGTTTCTGGCATGCTCCCAGTTTCCCCTATCTTCTAGCGCGAGTACACCTTGCAAGGGCAATCTTCACAGTCCAGCCCCGCTCTTTTCCCTCGTCAACGGCACAAAAAGAACATCGCGGAAGCACGAACCCGTCTTCCCCACATGCCGTCGAGGCCGTGGGCATTGGCTCTCATTGAACGCTGGAGAAGCTCCAGCCGAGGTAGTTCTGCGATTCGTTCCTTCGACGTTCGGCCGGTCCCCGGCGCCATATCACGCTAGTGTATTGCTACCGCAATAGAAGGAGGACGGTGTGAAAGCACTGGTGAAACCACACCGGGGACCAGGGTTGGAACTCCACGATGTCGCAGAGCCATACGCAGGCCCGGGCGAGGTCAAAATCAAGGTCATGTACGCAGGGCTCTGCGGAACAGATCTGCACATTCTTTCGTGGGATGACTTTGCGCAGAAGCATGTCTCCCACGGACAAACCATCGGCCACGAGTTCTTTGGAGAGATCGTTGAGATTGGCGACGGCGTGGCGCAGGGCGACCGCAAGGACGAACTGCAGGTCGGCAACCGCGTCTCCGTTGAGGGGCACGTCGTGTGCGGTAGGTGCCGCAACTGCCGGGCAGGCCGCCACCACATGTGCATCCGCACCTCCTCAATCGGGGTGGATCGCAACGGTGTCTTTGCCACGTACGTGACGGTCCCTGCCGACAACGTGTGGGTCCAGCCCGCCGAGATCGATCCGGAGCTCGGAGCGATCTTCGATCCCTTCGGCAATGCCGTACACACGGCATTCCAGTATCCGCTCACCGGCGAGGACGTTGTCATCACCGGCGCCGGTCCTATCGGGATCATGTCGGCCCTGATCGCGCGGCACTCCGGTGCCCGCCACGTTGTTCTGACGGATATTTCCGACGAACGCCTCGATCTTGCCAAGAAGGCCTTCGATGGTTACGGCGAGGTTTGCCTCGTCAACACAGCGAGGCAGTCCCTCGAAGTGGTCCAGGAGCGACTTGGCATGAAGGAGGGCTTCGACGTCGCGTTCGAGATGTCGGGGAATCCGCGTGCCATGGCTTCGATCATCGACAACGTGACGCACGGCGGTCAGATCGCCATGCTCGGCCTACCTTCCGCTCCCTATGCGATCGATTGGAATCGCGTCATTTCCCGCATGATCACCATCAAGGGCGTATACGGCCGGGAAATGTATGACACCTGGTACACGGCCACCACCATCCTCCTGTCCTCGAAGCCGCTACGGGAGGCCCTCCGCACTCTTATTACCCACCGCTTCCATGCCGATGACTGGGAGAAGGCCTTCGAGGCTGCTTCTTCCGGTACCGCCGGCAAGGTCCTCATCGATTGGAGAAACTCATGATGACGTTCACCGACCAGCTCGCCACCGAGCTGGCAGACATCGAATCCGCAGGCCTCACCAAACGGGAGCGGCTCCTCACCTCCGCGCAGGGCCCCCACATCACAACCTCTCAGGGACCTGCCCTGAACTTCTGCGCAAACAACTACCTGGGACTTGCCAACCACCCAGAGATCCTTCAGGCCGCTCACGATGGCCTTGATCATGCTGGCTTCGGTGCAGCCTCTGTGCGCTTTATCTGCGGCACCCACGAAGAGCACCGCAACCTCGAGAAGGAAATTGCGGAATATGTGGGAACCGAGGACGCAATTCTCTTCCCCTCCTGCTTCGACGCCAATGGGGCCCTCTTCGAGGTCCTCCTGACCGCCGATGACGCAGTCATCTCCGACTCTCTCAATCATGCCTCGATCATCGATGGTGTTCGGCTCTCCAAGGCGAAGCGGTTCCGTTACGCCAACCGGGACATGGCTCAGCTCGAAGAGGCACTCAAGGATGCTCAGGGTTCCCGGCGCATCCTCATCATCACCGATGGCGTGTTCTCCATGGACGGCTACTTCGCTCCGCTCGAAGAGATCTGCGATCTCGCCGAAAAGTACGGAGCAGCCGTGGCGGTCGACGACTCGCATGCCACCGGCTTTATCGGACCAAAGGGCGCAGGAACTCACGCGCGAGCCGGTGTTGCGGACCGTGTCGATATCCTCACCGGTACCCTCGGCAAGGCCCTGGGTGGTGCTTCCGGCGGTTACGTCGCGGGCCCTCAGGAAGTCATCGACCTGCTCAAGCAACGCGGCCGCCCCTACCTGTTCTCCAACGCCGTTGCTCCGTCCCTCGTGGCCGGAGCCCGCGTCGCTCTACGCCTCGCGAAGGAAGGTGATGATCTGCGGGAGCAGCTCACAAAGAACTCGGATCATTTCCGATCCCGCATGGCCCACGACGGCTTCGACCTCCTGCCTGGCTCGCACCCGATCATTGCCGTCATGTTCCCCGGAGAAGACGGGGCGCTGCTTGCCTCGAAGATCGCCGACGACATGCTGAAGCTCGGGGTCTACGTCACCGCCTTCTCATTCCCGGTTGTTCCCCGAGGGGAAGCAAGGATCCGCGTTCAACTATCCGCGGCCCACACCGAGGCAGACATCGATGCGTGCGTCGACGCCTTCGTCGCATCCCGGGACCGAATCCAGGCAGAAGACAGCAAGTAACCCATCAACGACAACCACCTAACCGAGTCAACAATTCACCGTTCCTGCAAAATGTCCACAACGCGGTTTCCCAGGACTTAGGGTTCGAGCAGGGTCGGTCGTGTCTGCGGGGCATGGCAAGAGTCTTCTTGCGGTGCCCCGCTCGCTCTTGATCGGAAAGTCGATCGTGCCCTGGCATAGCCCGTTGCCTTCCGCTTGCGGTTATTGAGGGGTTCGACTCTTGAGAAGTTGAGGAGGTGCTCCGCCATGGAGGAGGTGCTCCGCCATGGAGCCGGTTATCGTGCGCGGGCTCGGTGGGTGCGTTCTGCGTCAGCTCGAAGTCCAGGCAAGGAAGCACGGGCACTCCGTGGAAGCGGAGGTTCGCGACATTCTCACGACAGCCGTGCAACGAAACTTCGGGATGGCACTACTTCTGGCTACCACAGGTGCCGCTGGAATTGACGGCCTGCCGATTCCGGTGCGCGATAGTCTTGCATGCTGTGCCCACTTTGACCAGCCAGCCCCCGCACAACCAACGTCGTAGAGAGCTATCGATCGGGTTGCTCAGGTCAGCGTAATGATTTTGTCCGCATGTGCTTGTGATGAAGCGATAAGTTCGGCGTTGGCCTGGTCGGGGCCGAGGGTCCACGCTTCAGCTTTCTCTCGTGTCTTCCCGGATTCCACGTGCCGTTCGATTAGGCGCGCGATGCGGGTCGGGCCATCGAGGTCCACGTACCAGGACTCGTCGAGAAGGTTTTTGACTCCGGACCAGGGCTCCTCATCAAGGAGCAGATAGTTGCCTTCGGTGATGACGAGGTTAACGGAGGCTGGTATCCGGACTGCTCCGGATATCGAGTAACCAATGCCTCTCTGATAGGCGGGCGCGTAGATATCCCGTTGCTCGGTGCGGAGTCGGTTAAGAAGTGCAATGTAGCCGTATGCATCGAACGTGTCGGGGGCACCTTTACGGTCGCGCCGCCCGAGTCGCTCCAGCTCTTCGTTCGTATAGTGGAAACCATCCATGCCGACAACTGCGCACCTGTCACCGAGCGCTTCTTTCACCGCTGCTGCGAGAGTTGATTTCCCGGCACCGGGTGCTCCCGCAATGCCAAGAATTGTTCGGGTTCGGAACCCACGGGCGCGATCAAGTAGCTCCGGTGGAAGCCGGAAGCGCGTCATGAGCGGCCGGGGTTCTTTTCAGTGCCGGAAGAGAAGAACTCTCCGAGGGAAACATCATCAATATCATCCGCGTAATTCCCAAGCTCGCGGTTTCTGAGCGCGCTGTAGGAACCCTGCACGAGGCCGCGGGTCTCGTCCCACGTCTGAGCAGCATCGGGATCTCGTCGCACGAGCATGGCGACAGCGACGAGGACAGCAACAAGGCCAAGGATGGCAAGAATCATTCCGAACGACACGCCTCTATTATGTCCTCGCTGGTCATGGCTTTGCACGTTGAGACACGGCCACGTGATCAAACTGTAACGTCCGGATTCACTGGACAACGCCGTCCTAGGTCAACACTATCGATACCCGTTCCAAATAGGACAGGAACGGGCTACGTTCCTTGGCCTGGCATACCGGCGCGGTTGCGGATGCGGTTGCAACTCTACGGTCCGGTCCCACTCGCCCGGTCAACCCGCACAGTTTTTCGTTGGCTATGAATCGTTCCCACCCGCTAGTCAATCAGCCCATGCACTCCCGCTATTCGG
This sequence comes from Flaviflexus sp., assembly GCF_052087705.1. Taxonomy (NCBI): domain Bacteria; kingdom Bacillati; phylum Actinomycetota; class Actinomycetes; order Actinomycetales; family Actinomycetaceae; genus Flaviflexus; species Flaviflexus sp. The sequence goes on from NZ_JBQCYC010000013.1 coordinate 34,240, forward strand.
TCGGCCGGATGTCCTTGAGGCGCTGGGAGATGACGGTGGAGACGCCCTGATCTCGCATGGCGACGCCGTAGATCGTATCCGCGATCTCCATCGTCCTCTTCTGGTGGGTGATGACGATGAGCTGGGAGGAGTTCTGTAGTTCCTTGAACATCGTCAGCATTCGTCCGAGGTTCACGTCATCCAGTGCGGCCTCGACTTCGTCGAGGACGTAGAAGGGCGAGGGACGCGCCTTGAAGATCGCGACAAGGAACGCGAGCGCCGTCAGGGACCGTTCGCCACCGGACAGCAACGAGAGCCGCTTGACTCGCTTGCCGGGTGGCCGGGCCTCAATCTCGATACCTGCCGTTAGCGGATCATCTCCCGTGAGAACGAGCTTGCCGTCGCCACCCGGAAAGAGTGTCGAGAAGACGTGAACGAACGCGTCTTGCACATCCCGGTACGCGTCGCTCAGAACGGCCTGGACCTTCTCGTCGATGTCATTGACGATCTGAACGAGATCGGCCTTTGATTTGCGCAGATCATCGAGCTGATTCGACAGGTAGGTGTGGCGCTCCTCGAGGGCTGCGTGCTCTTCGAGGGCAAGCGGGTTAATTTTGCCAAGGCGGGCCAGCTTCCGCTGGGCCTGCTCGTAACGTTTCTGCTGTTCCTCGCGAACGTAAGGCGTGGGACCGTCTTCACCGGGAACATCGACGAGAGGACCGAATTCGCCCACGAGGTCTCCCCCGTCCATGGCCAGTTCGGCGCGTGCCTTCTCCTCGAGCTGTTCCAGAATGATGCGTTGCTCGGCGCGGGCAATATCCCGCCGGTTGGCAGCATCGTCAACCTCAGTCAGGCTCTCCTGGACTGCATCGAGTCGTTTCCGGGCCTGAGCCAGAGCAATGTCTCGATCGGCGCGACCGGACTCAGCTTCCTTACGTAGCCGTGCCGCAGTATCCCGCGCAATCTCAACCTTCTCAAGGGTTGATCCGGCGAGTTCCGCAACCTGCTGGGCAATCTTCGCATGGTGCGCTCGGCGGGCAAGCCTGCGCTGCTCCTCGATAAGCCGTGCTTCTTCCGCACGAGCGTGACGCTCTAAAGCATCGGCCTTGCCAGCAATAACCGTGGCGCGCTCCTGCGCTACTCGCAGGGCAAGCCTCGCCTCCGTCTCCTCGGAACGAGTAGCCACGGTCTTCTCATGCAGAGATTCTTTGCTGGCCTGCGCCGCAGAAAGCCTGCCCTCGAGATCTTCGGGCGCCACGTCGCGGGCCTCCCGGTCCGATTCGAGGCGTGCCAGTTCATCCTTGCGCTCGGCCAGCTCAGTGGCGATCTTCTCCAGTCGCGCCGTGTTCCTTTCAACCTCGCCGCGTGCGGCAGTCAGGGACTGTCGGAGCACACCAAGCTCTGCCGTGGCGGCGGCAAGCTGAGCGTCACGAGTGTGGAGTTCGGAGGCCGCTTCCGCGTATCTACCTTCGATCTCATCGAGGTGTTCCTGAGCTTTCTCAACGTCCTCGCCAGCCGCAACAAGGTCCGTTGCTGCCCGATCGGACTCGGATTGAGCGGCACGTGCGGCAGCCTGTCTCGCAAGGATCGAGGCTTCCGAAACGGAGCCGCCGCGGGCGGAGTCCGGTCCTACCGAATCACCATCGCGGGTGACAACGCGCGGGGCGCCTTCTTCCACGAGCCTGCGTGCCAACGTCAGATCGGCGGCAAGAATCGTTCCTGCTAAGGCGGCTTCGAGGCCGTCCCACCCGCGCATGGCATCGGTTGCCAAAATCGCATCCTCCGCCGACTCACCAACGCTCTTCAGTGCAACGCGCGCACGCTCCTGCTTGGCAACGTCAGCCTCCGAGTGTTCGCCTTCAACAACGAGAACGACGCGGCCGCCGTCGCCTTCGCGAACGTAGCGGATCGCGGCAACGGCGGAGTCAACGCTCTCGGCAGTGAGTGCACCAGCAACGTCTCCGAGAGCGGTTTCCGAGGCGGCTTCCCAGCCGTCCTCAACTTCTAGCAGAACGCGCAACCAGCCGGTTACACCGACGACGTTCTCCAGGACATCGGCAGAGCCGTCCTCCGGTTCGAGGGACAGGGCAAGGGTTTCCGCGCGGGTCTGGGAAACGTCCCTGCGTCCCCGAGCATCCGACTGCCTGTTGCGCGCTTCGTTGAGAGCGGCCTTTGCTTCAGCGAGTTTCTCCGCGAGCGCTTCGTGTTGCTTCGACAGCTCGTCGCCGCCCCCGTCGTGTGCAACGATCGATTCTTCTGCCGTGGCGACCTTTGCCCGAGCATCCTCGTGGCGATCCTGGGCGGAGGTGCGGGACGCTTCAACGCGTTCCCGTTCTTCCTCAAGCGACTGGACCCGGCTCGTCGCCGTAACAATGCGCCCCGATAGTCGTGCCGCATCTTCTCTTCGGTCGGCAATAGCTCTCGTTAGGGACGAGATTTCGCGGTCGAGTTCCTTCTCGCTGGCTTCCGCCTTCTCACGTGCCTCGATCGAGCTATTGAGCAAGCGCTCTGCTTCGTCGCGACGGTGTTGGAGTTCGGTTTCTTCGGCACGCACGGTGGCCGCCCGGGAACGGAGCTCTTCGGGTGATTCCCTGCGCTGGGTTTCCTGGTGGGTGGACAGTGAGCGTGCGCGCTCACCGGCGAGGTTCACCAGCGAGCTGAAGCGCTCTGCCTGGGTTGAGAGACGCTGCCAGGATTCCGTGAGATCGGCGATCACGGGGTTGGCGCGGGATCGCTCCTCTTCGAGGAGTCCCACTTCTTCACGGACCGCATTGCGCTTGCCAACGAGCTCATCCCGACGCGCTTTGAGCCGTGTCTCGTCTTCCTCGGCGGCGCTGAGGCGCGCCTGCACCTGAGCAATATCGTCGGCGAGGAGGCGTGCCTGAGCGTCGCGCAGATCGGCTTGGATCACCTGTGCGCTACGCGCGGCTTTCGCCTGCCTGGCGAGGGGGCCGAGTTGCCTGCGGAGCTCGGCAGTGAGGTCGGAGAGTCGGTGGAGGTTTGCCTCCATTGACTCCATCTTCCTAATGGCTTTCTCTTTGCGCCTGCGGTGTTTGAGAACACCGGCAGCCTCTTCGATAAAGGAGCGCCGTTCCTCGGGTGTTGCTTGCAGGACCGAGTCAAGCCTGCCCTGGCCCACAATGACGTGCATCTCCCGTCCCATGCCGGTGTCGGAGAGCAGTTCCTGGATATCGAGAAGACGAACCGGGGATCCGTTGATCGCATACTCGGAGCCACCCGAACGGAACAGGGTGCGGGAGATTGTGACTTCCGTATAGGAGATCGGCAACGCACCATCCGAGTTGTCGATCGTGAGCGACACTTCGGCACGACCAAGCGCCGGTCGGTCAGCGGTTCCCGCAAAGATCACGTCGGCCATGGAGCCACCGCGCAAGGTTTTCGCTCCCTGCTCTCCCATAACCCACGACAGAGCATCAACAACGTTTGACTTACCTGAGCCGTTAGGGCCAACCACGCAGTTGATTCCCGGTTCGAAGGTCAGCGTTGTCGCGGTCGCAAAGGACTTGAAACCGCGGAGCGTCAGCTGTTTGAGATGCACTGAATCAGTTTAGGACACGAAACAGCAATGATTGTGCAGGTAGAGCAGTGTCATCGGACAGGAAGAAGCCCAACGAGGGAGTCAGGCTGGACCAAGCCGGACCAGATCGGCCTTGAGGATCCTTCCTGACCATGCGGAAATAACGCACTAAAGAGGTGGAGGGCCGAGCTTCCTCGACCCTCCACCTCTTCGTGTCTCTTGGTTATGGCTATTAGCCTGCCGGTTTCGTGAAGTTCTCGATTACTTGTCGAGTCCTTCGGCGATTGCTTCAGCGATCCGGTCAACGCCGGCCCAGCACTTGGGGTCCTGGGTGGAGACGGTGACGGTCTCGCCCTTCTTAATCCCGAGAGCCATGATCGACATGATCGAATCTGCTTCCGCGTCGTTGATCAGGATCTCACCGTCGTACTCGCCGGCAAGAGCCGCGATCTGTGCGGCGGGCCGAGCATGAAGCCCTGCCTCGTCAGCAACAACGGCGTCCCGCTTGAAGACGCCTTCGGCGTCCTCGCTACCGGAGTCCGACATCGGGGTCGTGTCGAGCTTTTCCGCGTAGAGGATAGCTGCGGATGTTGCGGCTCCCGCAACATCCCACAGCTCGGAGCCCTGCTGGGCTGCCACCGCTGCGGCGATCGTTCCTTCAACGAACGGTGCGTCCTCGAAGACGATTTCGCGGTCCTCGAGGGCCTCAAGGACGGCTTCCACCGTCATCGTCGCCGATCCCAGGTCGGTCAGGGCAAGGACCGCGAGGCCCTTCTTCCTCAGACCGGTGATCGCGGCCTCGATCTTCTCGTACGACGTTCCGATGCTTCCATCATCCAAGCCTCCAGCCGGGACAATTTCCACATCCTCTGCCATTTGGCTCGCTAATTCAGCAAGCCCCTTGGCGAGGGAGTCGGAATGGGAGACGAGGACGAGACCGACGCCGATGCTCACTTCTCTGCCGCCTTAGCAGCCTCTTCCAGCAGGTAGGCGCTCGAGGTGGCTCCCGGGTCGCGGTGACCGATGGAACGCTCACCCAGGTAGGAGGCACGTCCCTTCGTGGCCTTCAGGGGTCCCGTTGCGACGGCACCGGCCTGAGCAGCATCCGCTGCGGCACGGAGAACAGCCTCGGGGGCGAGTCCGTCCTTGGCGGCCTTCTCGGCTGCGCGTACGGCGGGGGCCCAGGCGTCAACCATGGTCTTCTCCCCCTCGTCCGCCTTGCCGCGAGCCTGGATGCCGGCAAGGCCAGCTTCCAGCATCGCAACAACGTCGCGGGGTCCAAGGTTATCGGCGGTTACTTCCTTCGATGCTCGAAGGAAGGCCGTTCCCAGAAGCGGACCGGAGGCGCCGCCCACGGTCGACATGAGTGTCGTGGCAACAAGCTTGAGAACGTCTCCGGAGTTCGACACATCGGCACTGGACAGCTTCGACTTAACGGCCGTGAAGCCGCGGTCGAGGTTTTCACCGTGGTCGCCGTCTCCGATGGCACGGTCAAGCTCGATCAGCTCTTCTCTGTGCTCGGACACGGTCTTGACGCATCCCTCGATCCAGGCGATTGCCCAATCCTTACCAAGTGTCATGCTTACATTCCCTTTCGGTAGGCCACCGTGTTAACGGGGGCTTCAAACAGTTCGATCATCTCATCGTCTGCCTTGAGCAGCGTGACCGATGCTCCCTGCATCTCCAAGCTGGTGATGTAGGAGCCAACGAGGCTACCAGCCACCTCAACGTTCAGTTCACCCAGGCGCTTCGCAACGCGGGCATACATGATGTAGAGCTCGGACAGCGGGGTTCCGCCCATGCCGTTGACGAGGACGATAACCTTCTCGCCACCGGCCAAGGACAGATCCTTGACGACCGGGTCGAGAAGCTGGTCGGTGATCTCATCGGCGGTTGCCATGGGGATCCGGTGCCGTCCCGGCTCACCGTGGATGCCGATGCCGATCTCTACTTCGTCGTCATCCAGGTCAAAGGAAGGCTTGCCCGCGTGCGGAACCGTGCAGGCCGTGAGTGCCACGCCCATGGAACGCACGTTGTCGATGACGCGCTGAGCAACGGCCGTGACGCCCTCGAGGTCGTCACCGCGCTCGGCCGCAGCGCCCGCGATCTTCTCAACAAGCATGGTGCCAGCAACGCCACGGCGTCCGGCGGTGTACAGGGAGTCCTCGACAGCTACGTCGTCGTTGACGACAACGGAAGCCACCTTGATGTCTTCAGCCTCGGCAAGCTCTGCCGCGGTCTCGAAGTTGAGAACGTCGCCCGTGTAGTTCTTGACGATGTGGAGGACGCCAGCCCCGCGGTCAACGGCCTGCGTTGCAGCCAGGATCGGATCCGGGGTGGGCGAGGTAAAGACGGCGCCGGGAACGGCAGCGTCAAGCATGCCGTGACCGACAAAGCCAGCGTGGAGCGGCTCGTGGCCCGAGCCGCCACCGGAGACAAGAGCGACCTTGCCGGACTCCTTCTCCTGTGCGCGGGCAACAAACATCGGGTCCTCTTGGACCGTGACCTGCTCGGCGTGTGCAAGGGCGAAGCCGCGGACTGATTCGATGACGACATTATGTGGATCATTGATGAGCTTTTTCACTGGGACTCCTTTGGCCAGATCATGGTGTTCCACCCCACACTATACGCCCCGGAGGCGGTCAGAGCGACTGAACCAGAGACGGCCTTCACCGAGCGCGAACCAGCGTGTGACAACTTCTTGAGAGTTTCGGGTGAATCCGCATGTCCGGGCCCTCAACCGGCACGAGTCACCTCTCGCTCCCCGACACGTCAAGGCGAGCGGCCCGGGTAGCTAGTCCAGGCACGTTGCATGCAGCCCATAGGGCGGTGCGAGAAAGAGGAGGCGAAATAGAGAGAGTGAGAGAGGGACTGAAGTAGTGAGGGAGCGCGAGGGAGAGCGAGGGAGAGGATTGGCCATAGGAACGGGGGCTTCCGAATATTCGGAAGCCCCCACAGCAGGGACGGAGGAATGGAGGATGCGGGTTTACACGGGGAGGTCAGGTCCGTACTTAGCTGAACCGGCCCATTCTCCTTAGTTGAACCAGAGACCGATCTCGCGTGCGGCCGACTCGGGCGAGTCTGAGGAGTGGACGATGTTTTCGATCTGACCGGTGCCCCAGTCGCGGCCCAGGTCGCCACGGATGGTGCCCGGTGCGGCGAGCGTCGGTTCGGTAGAGCCGGACAAGGAGCGAATACCTTCGATGACGCGGGCGCCTTCGACGATAACCGCGACGATCGGGCCGGACGTCATGTAGGTCGTGAGGTCGGGGAAGAACGACTTCTCCCGATGCTCGGCGTAGTGCTCGCTGAGGAGCTCCTCGGTGGCCGTGACCATTTTCAGATCGGTCATGACGTAGCCCTTACGCTCAACGCGGGCGAGCACCTCGCCGGTGAGATGACGTTTGACACCGTCTGGCTTGATAAGAAGAAGAGTCTGTTCCATGCGTGAATTCTATCTCTCGACTGAAGAAAACCCGTGACCTAAGCCCCAGGGGGCGTTAGGAATTCGAGCCATCTTCCGCTTCGGTTTGTGTTCCTTCGTGGGCGTTCGCTTCCTGCTCTGCTTCCCACTGCGCTTGTTCGACACGGCGGATCTCGCGTTCGCGGTCGAGCTTGGAACCCCAGTAGATCGAGGCAACCCACAATGCCAGGAAGGTAATCCCCACTACGAGCGAGACCGGCATCCAGATCCCCATCGCGAGAACGACGGCCTGGGCGATAGAGCCGAGCACGAGGCCGACGTTCGGGGATTTCCTGATAGCGATGGCTGCGATCAGGCAGAAGGCCATGCCGACGCCGGTCACGGTCCAGATGACACCGGGGCTGGCGAGGCGCAGGCCAATGGCAGCGACGCCGCCAAACAGTACGACGAAGATCTCAAGAATCAGCATCGTGAGCGTGAACTGAGCGAGGGCCGACCCTTTGGGGATCGGTGCCGTCAGCGGATTACGTGCCATTAAATGCTCCTGGCCGCCTTTCCAAACAGCTCTCTGACCCGGGAAGCCAGCTCAATGGAGCCGATGGTGAGGACCGCAGGTGCTGTCATCTCTTCCTTGTTGAGCGATTCGGCAAGCGAGGCTGCCATGTCGACCGCTTCCAGCAGGTCGTATTCCTCGCGCACCCGTTCTTCCCCGAAGACATCTTCGGCGATTTCGCGAGCATCCTCGATGGGAAGTGCACGCGGGTTCGACAGGTTGGTGACAACGATGGCGTCAAGCACGGGTTCCAGGACTCCGAGCATCTGCTCGACCTCCTTGTCCGCCATAGCAGCAAACACGCCAACGATCGGGCCGTGGAACGTTTCCTTCATGGCGCCGGCTGCGGCTTCCACGCCTGATGGGTTGTGCCCACCATCCACGACGACCGTCGGGGAGTTGCGGACCACCTCGAGCCGGCCCGGCGAGGAGGCCGCCATGAGGGCGTGCTCGAGGACGGTGCCGTCGAGGGCCCCTCCCCCGAAGAACGCCTCAACCGCGGCGATTGCAAGAAGGCCGTTGCGGGCCTGGTGGCGGCCCAGCAGGTTGAAGGGGATCTCCTGGTAGGTGGCCGCCGGGGTTTGAATGGAGATCATCTGACCACCGACACCCGGGGTGCGGTCCAGCAGGAGTAGGTCCTTCGCTTCGATCTCCAGGTGCGCGCGATGAGAGGTGACGGCTTCCGCGAGGATTGGTAGCACGTCGGGGTGCTGGATTGCGGAGATCACGGTGGCACCGTCCTTGATGATTCCAACCTTTTCCTGAGCTGCCTCTTCGCGCGTGGGGCCAAGGAACTTCGAGTGGTCGACATCAATTGTCGTCAGTACTGCGACATCGGCATCGATCACGTTCGTCGCATCCCACCTGCCTCCCATGCCGACCTCAACAACGGCCACGTCAACCGGTGCGTCGGCGAAGGCGGCGTAGGCAAGAACCGTGTACACCTCGAAGGTGGACATGGGAGGGCCGCCTGCGGCGGCCGAGGCCCGGTCAACGAGGGTGATGGCGGGCTGGATTTGGTCCCACGCATCGACCCAGTCCTGCCGGGACAGGATCTCCCCATCGATCGTCACTCGCTCCCTCATGGTGTGCATGTGGGGCGACGTGTAGCGGCCCACCCGCAGGCCCTTCTCCGCGAGCAGGGCTGCGATCATCCGGGATGTCGAGGTTTTGCCGTTCGTTCCGGTGATGTGGATCGACCGGTAGGAGTTTTGGGGGTTACCGAGAATGTCGAGGCAGTCGACAACCCGCTGGGTCGAGGGCTGCACGTCGTGTTCGGGGGCACGGGCAAGAAGCTCGACGGCAATTTCCGCCATCCGCTCCTCCATGCCACTCTCCTGCGCAAGCTCGAGCGTCGGGTCGGGCTCTGCAATGACTTCGGCAATAATGTCGGAGTCGCCGAGGAGGCCCGAGGCCGCGATCTGCTGGACCGCCTCCTCGTATTCCTTCTGGGCCTGCTTCTCGGCTTCGATCGCCTTGCTGTCGGTCAGTCCCAGGTCCTCGCGGTCCTCAGGATTGGGTGTTGTCACGCAATCTTCTCCGTAGTAATTGACAGCTCACCCTCGGTGAGATCGACCTCGAGGGCAAGCGTCTCGGCCTTGATCAGCTCGAGATTTGCCTCGACGGCAGCGATGTCCGCGGCCGGGACAATGAGGGTGAGTTTGATGCGGTCGGCGACATGGAGGTCGCTGGCCTTGCGGGTGTCCTGGATCTGACGGATTAGGTCGCGAGCATAGCCCTCGGCCAGCAGTTCCTCATCGAGTTCGGTGTCGAGAACAACGAAGGATCCGGAGTCAAGCACGGTTGCCACGTCGCCATCCTTCGCGTTGACCACCGTCGTCAGGGTGAACTGGCCGGGCTCCAAGGTCACGGGCTCGTCCAGTTCCATGACGACGTTCTCGCCGTCCTTGTGCCAAGCACCGGACTTCGCTGCCTTGAACAGTGCCGAGGTGAGCTTACGGAGATCACCGGGGAGCTCACGCGGCTGCACGGCAAGGGTTTCGTTCACTTCAAGGCCGGATTCGGCCGCATTCGTGAAGGTCACGTTCTTGACGTTGACCTCGTGGGCGATCAAATTGGCGAACGGCGACAGGTCCAGGTTGGTGACGCATTCGAGGCCTCGCAGCGGCTGGCGCACGCGAAGCTTCTCGGCCTTGCGGAGCGAGTGGGCGGCGGAGACCACGGCCCGGACTTCGTTCATGACCTCGACGAGTTCGTCGTTGTCCCAGGCCGCGGGCGGGGTCGGCCAGTCGGTCAGGTGCACGGAGCGGCCTCCGGTGAGTCCGCGCCAGACTTCTTCCGCAACGAGCGGTGCGAGAGGCGCAATGACCTTGGAAAGGGTTTCGAGGGCCGTGTAGAGGCTGTCGAAAGCACCTTCCTCTTCGTTCCAGAAGCGGTCGCGGGAGGTGCGGACGTACCAGTTGGTCAGCAGGTCAAGGAACTGGCGGACCCGCTCGGTAGCGTTCGCGATCTCGTAGGATTCGAGGTCGGCACGGACGCCTTCGGCAAGCTTCTTGGTGGAGGCCAGCAGGTAGCGGTCCATGACATCCAGGTTCGTGGGATCTTCGACGAGCTTCGCTTCGTAGCCCGCACCCTGATTGCAGGTGCCGGCGTAGAGGGAGAAGAAGTAATACGTGTTCCACAGGGGCAGGAGCACCTGACGGACCGTGTCGCGCAGGCCCTGCTCGGTGACGATGAGGTTGCCGCCACGGACGATTGGGGAGGCCATGAGGTACCAGCGCATCGCGTCCGCGCCGACCTCGTCGAACATTTCGTAGACGTCCGGGTAGTTGCGGAGCGACTTACTCATCTTCTGACCGTCGTTACCGAGGACGATGCCGTGGGAAACGGAGGTGCGGAAGGACGGCTTGTCGAACAGTGCGGTGGCGAGCACGTGAAGGGTGTAGAACCAGCCGCGGGTCTGACCGATGTACTCGACAATGAAGTCACCCGGGTAGTGGTTCTCAAACCATTCCTCGTTCTCGAATGGGTAGTGGACCTGAGCGAACGGCATCGAACCCGAGTCGAACCAGACGTCAAGAACATCCGGGATACGCTTCATGGTTGAATTGCCGGTCGGGTCGTCCGGGTTCGGCCGCGTCAGGTCATCGATGTAGGGGCGGTGGAGATCCACTTCACCCTTCTCGTTCATCGGCAACCGACCGAAGTCCGCCTCCAGCTCAGCCAGTGACCCGTACACGTCGGTGCGCGGGTACTCGGGGTTGTCCGACACCCAGACGGGGATGGGGCTACCCCAGTAGCGGTTGCGGGAAATCGACCAGTCGCGAGCGCCAGCCAGCCAGTTACCGAACTGGCCGTGCTTGATGTGCTCGGGGACCCACGTGATGTCCTCGTTCAACTCGACCATGCGGTCACGGAAGTCCGTAACCCGAACAAACCAGGAGGTAACCGCCTTGTAGATAAGGGGTTCGCGGCAGCGCCAGCAGTGCGGGTAGGAGTGCACGTAAGAGGCCTGGCGGACCAGGACCGGGCGGTCGTTACCGCGTCCGGCCATGGGACCCGTACCGTCGCGCAGGTCGCGGATGATCGGCATGTTCGCCTCGAACACCTGCATGCCCTCGTAGTCGCTCACCTCGGAGGTGAACACCCCACCAGCGTCGACCGGGACAACGGTCTGGATGCCAACCGCGCCGGCTACAGCCATGTCGTCCTCACCGAAGGCGGGAGCGATGTGCACGAGGCCCGTGCCATCCTCGGTGGTGACGTAGTCACCGGTGATGATCTGGAAAGCATTCGGGCCGGGCGCAACGGAGTCGTCGCGTCCCTGGAAGTAGGTGAAGATCGGGGCGTACTTACGGCCTGCGAGATCGCGACCCACGATCGTGTCAACAACCTCGGCGTCCTCGCCAAGTTCCTTCTCGTAGGCAGACACGAGGTCGGCAGCAAGAATAACCTTCTCGCCGGCTAGATCGCCGGTGACGGGTGCGACAACCGAGTAGTTGACGTCCGGGTGGACAGCGATCGCGAGGTTTGAGGGCAGGGTCCACGGGGTCGTGGTCCAGATCAGTGCCAGTTCGCCGGTTTCGAGGCGAACACCGACGGTGACGGTCTGGTCCTGACGGTCCTTGTAGACGTCGTCATCCATTTTCAGTTCGTGGTTCGACAGCGGCGTCTCGTCATTCCAGCAGTAGGGCAGCACGCGGTAGCCCTCATAGGCGAGTCCCTTGTCATACAGCTTCTTGAAAGCCCAGATCACGGACTCGACGTACGGGGTTTCGAGGGTCTTGTAGTCGTTTTCGAAGTCGACCCAGCGGGCCTGGCGAGAAACGTACTCTTCCCATTCCGTCGTGTACTTCAGAACAGAGGAACGACATTCGGCATTGAACTTGTCAATACCCATGTCCTCAATCTGGTCTTTCGTTTCGATTCCGAGGAGGCGCTGTGCCTCGAGCTCGGCGGGAAGGCCGTGAGTGTCCCAACCGAAGCGACGTTCAACGCGCCTACCGATCTGGGTTTGGAACCTACCTACAAGGTCCTTGATGTAGCCGGTCAGCAGGTGACCGTAGTGGGGCAGGCCGTTCGCAAAAGGAGGTCCGTCATAGAACACGAACTCGTTGGAGCCGTTCTCCCCCGGGTCACGGTTATCAATGGAAGCCTGGAATGTGCCGTCCTGCTTCCAGTAGTCGAGAATGCTCTCTTCGAGCTTGGGGAAATTGGGGGACACCACGACCTCACCATCGCGGTGGAGCGGGTAGCGTACGGACTTGTCAGCCATCTGGACAGCATCTCCTCGTTGACCTGCGCCGGGACGAGCGAATCGGTTTTGATCCTCCCGCGGTACCACCCCGCTTGCCGCATGCGGCCGCTTCATTAGGAGACGATGACGGGCCCAACCGTCCGGTTCTACTAAGCAGAGCAAAAACTCTTGCCGTTCTTCCGGATGCTCGCCGGTGATATCCCCTCCCGGGGCCGGGTCATAGCAATCAGTAGCTTACATCTATCGGAACGCAAATCACCACATTCCTATTCCACGACCTCTCACAAAACGAAGACGTGACATCGGTGGACGAGGGGAATGGCGGCGGGAAACGGTTGGGCGCCCTGAACTCTGCAGGGCGCTGCAACTATTAACGGCTCTCCGGCATGCCCTGCTCGGGAGTATTGCCTTCACCATCGGACAAATTATCGCCGTTGGTAGCAGACGTGACACCGGTACGTGCTGAACTACTGGTACTTGACGAACCACTGTCTTCCGCTGAGGCCTTGGGGGCCCCCGAGCCATCTGCCGGCAGGAGCTTGAGTCCGACGATGGCGGCGATGATGCCAATGAGGAACAGGCTCTTGAGGAAGCTTGCCTGCTCGGTTCCGGTGATGAGTGCGTAGGCCACGGTGAGGGCAGCACCCGTTCCGGTCCACACCGCGTAGGCGGTGCCGAGCGGGATCACTTTCATTGCCCGGGCAAGGCCAAGCATGGAGATCGTCATCGCGACCGCGAAAATGATTGTTGGGACCGGTTCAGTAAAACCGTTGGATTCTCCAAGCGCGGTTGCCCAGATGGCTTCAAAAACTGCGGAGATTAGAAGAATTGTCCACGCCATGTCAGCTCACCGCCTTCAGTCCGGCAACGCAGCCAATAAGCAGAACAAGCAGACCAACCCGTGCGAGCGTCGCCTTCTCGATTCCGCGATACATGGAATAGATAACAGTGAGCGAGGCACCGATACCAACCCACACGGCATAGGCAGTTCCCGTGGGCAGGTCAATCATTGCCCACGCGAGGCCGATGACGCTGATGGGGGCCGTGACGAGAAAAAGGAGGGAGGGTTTGAGCTTCTTAAAGTTATCTGAAGCATCGAGGGCACCGGCCCAGACTGCTTCGAAAGCTCCCGAAAGGATAAGGACAAGCCAGGACATGACATCAACTCCATTGAGTCAGTCTTGTCGTGTGCGGGTACTGCTCCCTCGTCCGCGCGCCCGGTTTTGGCGCCGTCAACACTCTAAAAGACCACCGAATTTCCTTCAATCTATGGTGACACAGTCACCGGGTGACACAATTTGCTAGTGATCACAATCGCCCAAATAGCACTCTCTTCCTCGCCGGCGCCGTCGCGGGCCATCAAGGAGTTCACCCGCGTCCTGGAACAGTCAGCTTTGCTAGTGGAGGGCGACACAGAATCGGTCTCCACCACCGAAATCCGAACCCTTCGATATCGGAACCAGTTCTCGAGGCGCAGCATTTGTTTGCTCGCTATCGACTCAGGCCTCGGGCAGCGAATGGAATCTAACTACGGGCTCCCCCTCCTTGCCGGCTCGGCCGATGGGGTTGCCCGGTGGGATAAGGATTCCGATCAGCCGGTCTCGATCACGCCCGAGCAACCCTGGCCCGGCACCGTCATTGGAGCCGCCGAACTTAGCATTCCCCTGAAAGAAAACCTGGACTCCGCGTACGTCTTCCTCCACGCCCTGCCGGGACACGAAGACGCACTCGCACATCTCTGGGAGACAGCACAGAATATTTTTCGTACGGAGAAACGGTCAAAGATCTCCTCCTACGTGGACCACAAGTTCGGCACCGACCACAGGGCCCCAAGCTCCGATGTGTCACTTGCATCCACCACTATCTCGGACTTCCTCATCTCCGCCGGTTTCGAACTCACCCAGACGGAAATCTGCAGCAGACTCAGCCTGCCTGCGGACGAAACGGTCCTCGCGCCCTTGAGGGAGGCAGCAATTGCCAAATCTGGTGACTACCGCCTGCTCTCCTGGACTGGTGGAACTCCGCAAGAGTACCGGGAAGACATGGTGGAAATGATGACGGCGTTCGAGATGGATATGCCGATGGCGGGAATCGTTGAGGCCGAAGCGAACTACAGCGTGGAACGGCTCATCAAGAGCGAGGAGATGATGGCGACCCTCGGCACCACCTCCATCATCACCGCGGCCCAGCACATTCCCACCGGTCACCTAGCCGGATACACCCAGCTGGACTTTGAGCCCGGCAAGCACTCCGTTATCCAAGAAGACACCCTTGTCCTCAAAGAGCACCGCGGCAATCGCCTCGGCTACCTCATCAAAATTGACAACCTGGAGCGCCTCCGCGAGCAGGCTCCCGAACGTACCTTCATTCAGACCTGGAACGCCGGGGAGAACGAATGGATATGGGGCATTAATGAGCAGATGGGGTTCCGCCCGCACACGGCCGTTGGCCTGTGGCAGAGGAAAATCTAAGTCCAAGGCTCTTATCAGCTCGTGGGACGTCAAACCGATGCCCGGAGCAGGCCGAGAAAGACCGCCCGTTCAACGGTTTCTGCCACCCGCGCACTGACGAGCAGGTCACAGCGCTCACCTGTCAGAGGCTGGTACTATGCGGACAGTAAGGAGGCCCCTTTGTCCCATGATCATTCCCATGCGACTGCGACAACGAACCGCAATCGCCTGCTTGTTGCTTTTGGTGTAACCGCCACAATTCTTGTCGCCGAGGTTATTGGTGCCTTGTGGACCGGGAGCCTCTCGTTGCTCACGGATGCTGGGCACATGCTGACTGACACGGTCGGACTGTTCATGGCGCTGATCGCCACGCAGCTCACGTTGCGTCCTCCGGACAATCGCAGAACCTGGGGAATGCGAAGGGCAGAGGTTCTTGCCGCAGGCTTCCAGGCTTCTGTCCTGTTCATTGTCGGAATGTTCGCCATCGTCGAGGGCATCCGGCGTCTTATCGAACCATCCGAGGTCCACGGGACCGGCCTGCTGATCTTCGGCATTGTTGGCCTTGCCGGTAACCTCATTTCCCTTGCCGTGCTCTCGGGCGGTCGGAAATCAAACATCAACATGAGGGCCGCTTTCCTTGAGGTCATCAATGACGCTCTCGGTTCGGTCGCCGTCATCATCTCCGCCATCATCATCGCCACCACCGGGTGGGTGCGGGCAGATGCCATCGCAGGCATGATCATCGCCCTTCTCATCCTGCCCCGGGCAATCATCATCCTGAAGGAATCGGGAGCGATCCTTCTGGAATCAACCCCGGCAGGGCTGGACCTTGAAGAAGTACGCCAGCACATGCTGGAACTCCCCCACGTTATCGCGGTTCACGATCTGCACGCCTCCGAGATCTCATCCGGGTTCCCCACCCTGTCGGCACACGTTGTTCTCGACGATTCCTGTTTCCACGACAATCACGCGCCCCAGATCCTTGACGCACTGCAAGCCTGCGTGAAAGAACACTTCCCGGTTAGCATCGAGCACACCACTTTCCAGCTCGAACCAGTCGGCCACACCGACCACGAATTCCACACCCACGACTGAGCCAGCCACACAGACATCCGTTTGAGCCCGCTCCACTTACGTCCAGCTTTTTGATCGTCCGCGTCTGCTTTTCTGGTGCACCTCAGGTCCGCTGGTAAACATGCCGTTAAGCGGTTGGGAACAGTGACGGTATTACGCCGCTTTCGGTGACCTTGTCACCGTTTCTTAACCATCCGGCAATGGGACACCCCCATAACTGTGGGCTGTCGGCAACCTCCGTTACATACGTTGAAATTGTGCGTATAGCAATGTTTACCGAGGTATTTGCCCCGAAGGTCGACGGCATCGTTACTCGCCTGACCCATACAGTTAGAGAACTCTCCGAACTTGGCCATGATGTCGCCGTCATTGCCCCCGGCCCTGGCCCTAGGCAGCACGACGGGATTCCCGTATATCGGCTCCCGTCTGCTCCGTTTAAGCCCTGGTATCCCGAGGTGCGCGTGGGGATCCCCAGTTTCGCTGTGACCTCCCATGTCGCCAGGTTCAACCCCGACATCATTCACGCGGTCAACCCGATTGCGTCCGCAGCCTGGGGCATTCGCCTGGCTCGCACCATGAACCTGCCCTTGCTCGCCTCTTATCACACGGCTCTCCCCCAGTACACGGAAGACTTTGGCCTTCCCGTCCTGCGTAAGCCGTCGGAGTTCTGGATCCGCAGGCTCCACAATCGTGCCGACGTTAACCTGTGCCCTTCCGTCCCGATGGTCGATGAGGCCCGCGCACTCGGCATTGAACGAGTAAGCCTGTGGCCCAAGGCTGTCGACACGGAACGGTACCGTCCCTCCAAGCAGTCCGATGCTATGCGAGAGAGACTGACCGCCGGCAATCCGTCGGATCCCCTCATTCTTTATGTCGGCAGGCTCTCTGCCGAAAAGAACCTCCTGTCGCTACGCCCCGTTCTCGACAGGATCCCGAACGCCCGTCTCGCCTTTGTTGGCTCCGGTCCCTTCGAAGAAGAACTGAAGAAGGCTTTCGCAGGAACGAAGACGGTCTTCACGGGTTACCTACACGGCGAGGATCTCGCCGCGGCTTTTGCTTCTTCCGATGTGTTTGCCTTCCCGTCGCTGACCGACACGCTCGGCAATGTCGCCTTCGAGGCCATGGCCTCCGGCACCCCCGTTGTTGGTGCCAACGCCGGTGGCATTCCCGACATTGTTCAGGACGGCATTAACGGTTTCCTCGTCAACCCGGCCGATACGACCATGTTCGCGGACCGGATCACCCAGATTCTGTCCCGTCCCGACCTTCGCGCGGAGCTCACGGCAGGAGCCCTCTCCTCAGCCCGAGGCAAGTCGTGGCGCGCGGCAACCATGACCGTGGTCGACAACTATGCCAAGGCGGCCCTACGCTCCCATATCCGCCGCGGCAGCACCCTCCCCGCGGGCGTCGACGCACCCGTCGGAGCCACCCGCGTCAGCTAACCCAAAACAACTATCTAGAGCTTTGTGGCCACCCAAAACGGGTGGCCACAAACGTACCGAGCCTTCAAAGCTCACAAACCATTCTCAACTCAACGCCGATTTAGACGACGGGATTCACACGATGGGATTCGCACGACTGCTGGAGAATCCAGAAGGCCAGAATTTCGTGCGCTCAAGACGCCACGTTGTTCCTGCTTGACATTCACCTTTGCTATAGCGACTACGCACTCAGCTCTTAAGATCTCCAGTACCGCTGAGAGTCAGAACTCTCGTGTTCGCTTCAGCATCCTTTCGACGAGGTCCCGGTAGTCGCTCGTGTCGGTGGAGGCAAGGTAAGCGGATGCCATACGAAGTGGGTCTCCATGGAAATAGTATTCGTAAAGTCCCTGGCGGCCTGCGAACGATGAGACCGCTGCATCGAAGCCCATGTTGAACAGGTGGACGCGGTCGCGCCCCGGCAGTGTTTTCGACTGGAGGTAACGGCTCGCATCGCCTGCAATCTCCCCCGACATGTCTGATTCGTACGGTAGGGCGGTAAGACCGGAGGCAACGAACTTCCGAATCGTTTCCGGCAGGGTCTGGAAATAGCGGGGGAACCACGTGCGGATGGCCGCAAGCGGTGCCATGTCTGGTTGGAAGAAGCCGTACTCGTTGATCTTGCCGTCGACCTCGGCAGCGCGGAGTGCTGATCTGCCCATCGTGGCCGCCATGATCGCCTGAGCAATGTCGTCCTGAATGTGGCCGTACCGGTCGATCCCGATTGCCTCCGCCATCTCCACCAGCAGGCCGGCAAAGAACTCGGTTTTCACGGTTGTTCTCGTCACCGACTGGTGAGCCATAAGGGCAGTGGCCCCGGTGTCGGTGAGCATAGCGTTGGACTTGGCGGGGTGGCCCAGAAGGAACACCCTGTCCCAGGGAACGAGCACATTGTCGAACACGCAGATTGCGTCGATCTCTTCGAACCGCGAAGCAAGCGGTTCATCAAACTCGCTATTCCCGTATGCGAGCGGGCGACGGGCCAACAGCCGTAGTCCTTCAATATCCGAGGGAACGGCAAAGGCAAAGGAGTAGGGCTTGTCATCAACCCCGGTACGCAGGACCGTCTGCGGCATCACCAGAATCTCGTTGGCAATCGGGGCGTTGGTCGCCACCATGCGGGCACCGGAGACCGTGATCCCGCTGTCGTCTTGGGCGACAACCCGCAGAGTCGTCTCTCCCCCACCCTGCTCGGCGGCAGAGACTGCCCGGTTTGTTTGGGGTGAGCCAACGGTCGCGGTGAGGAGAACATCGGATTCCTTCGCCCACCGCACATAGTTCTCGATGTTGATGGCGAACTGTTCATCGGCTTCCGCAAACCAGTCCCGTGCCTGGCCGAGCGCCGTCAGAGCGGCGTTCAGGTAGTCCCCGGTCCGACCAAGCATGCCGCCCGAGTATTCGGCCCACTCCCTCGCCGCGCTTCTACGCCGGACCAGATCATCGGCAGATTTGGGCACAAGGAAGGACGTGGCGTAGCGGGAGCCGTTTTCCTCAAACGTGAGGATGTCCTGTTTCTCCCCTTCCTGCATGTCATACAGGTCAGTGTAGGAGCGGATCACTCCGGCAAACGCTGGGTGGTCAATGACGGAATCGACCTTCCCGTCCAGATAGACGGACGGGTTCATCTGCTTGAGGCTGTCAATATAGGAGGCGCCGTTGCGGGCTGGCATAGGTTTCCTTACATGAGGTGCTCGCGGCCGAGCACCGTCTCTGAGATTTCGGTAAAGCGAGAGCCGTTAAAGCCAAGCGGATCGCCCCGGCGTGAACCAAAGGACTGTATTTCCCCAAGGACAAGCGTGTGGTCGCCCCCGTCATAATCCGCCCATGGTGTGCACTCGAACCAGGCAATCGATCCATCAAGACGAGGCGCTATTTCCCCGTCCAGCCATTGCGGAGCATCATTAGGCCGACCAGCGAAGCTCATCGCCACTGCCTCTTGGGATGATCCGAGGACATTCACCGCAAAGGGGCGGTTCAACAAAAGATCATGTGAAGAAGTTGTCCGCTGGATGGAGACCAGTAGAAGAGCAGGATCAAACGAGACCGAGGTGTAGGAGTTCACGGTAATTCCCCGCCGCACACCCTCCGCTTCGAACGTCACCACGCACACGCCGGTCGGGAACCGCGAGAACGCAGTCCGGAGCCTTTGTAGGTCGGTAGTCGCGGGTAGCGGCCGCGGCTCACTCCGCTTCTCAAGCTGCTCGATGTACCTATCCATCGCTCCCCTTCATCTCATCCCCCACAGTCATTACGCACATTCAAAACGCACACCGTCCTCATACGCACAGTCCAAACACGCTCGGTTCAAATACCGGGACAGTCCAGACCTGCATAGCCACGTCAGCCACGTGTCCGAAACGTGCCAGTTCCACGAATCAGCCGTGTAGCTGGCGCACGTGTCTGCTGTGAGGAATTTGTCCTATATGTGTATATATGACAGTGCCTTGCCCCGGTCCCCCGGAGCAAGGCCTGCGTGCTATGGGCGAACTACTTGCGTGCGACGACAGTGTTTGATGCTTGCGCGACAGGGCGGATCAGCATCGAGTCAATATTGACGTGGTCGGGCAGTTCGAGGGTCCACATGATGGCCTCGGCAATATCCTCGCCAAGCAGTGGCTCGTCGACGCCCTCGTAGACTTCTTCCGCCTTTTCTTCGGAGCCGAGACGGTTGAGGGAGAACTCTTCGGTCTTGACCATGCCGGGGCCGATCTCGATGAGGCGGATCGGTTCACCAACCAGCTCGAGCCGCATCGTGTTCGGAAGCATCCGCTCCGCGTGCTTCGCAGCGGTGTAGCCGCCACCACCCGGGTAGGTGTCGTGTGCTGCGGTCGAGGTGAGGAACACGAAGGATCCCTTGCCGCGTTCACGGAAGATCGGGAGGATCGCCTGCGTAATCCGCAGGGTGCCCAGCACATTCATGTCGTACATGGCCTGCCAGTCTTCGATCTTTCCGTCTTCAACCTTGTCGACGCCACGAGCGCCGCCCGCGTTGTTGACGAGGGCGTCAATCCCAAACTCGCGGGCACGTTCGGCAAGCTTCGCGACGTCTTCGTCGACCGTGAGGTCGGCGGTGATCCATTCGCAACCGGTTTCTTCCGCGAGTGCCTTGAGGCGTTCTTCGCGGCGTGCCGTTGCCAGCACCTCCCATCCTGCGCTCCTCGCACGGCGGACTGTTGCTGCGCCGATTCCAGTAGATGCTCCAGTGACAAGAACTCGTTTGCTCATGCCACCAGTCTCCCCCTTCCTCCTCGGTTAGGCTAGTTCCATGATTGGTTTCCTTGGATCTGGCAACATGGCACGCGCGATTGTGGCGGGGCTCGTCGCAAACGACTACGACCCGAGCGACATTGTCGTTTCGTCTCGGGACCCACGCAACGCCGAGAAGCTGGCGCACGCCACGGGCGTGGACTTTGCGCAGTCAAATGAGGAACTGGTTTCCATGATCGGCTACGACGGAACGCTGGTTCTCGCGGTCAAGCCAAACATGATTCCCGGTGTTCTTGAACCGCTGTACGCCGATCTTGCGGAGACTTCGATTCTTGTGGTGTCGGTTGCCGCCGGCACGTCACTCGGGTTCCTGGAGTCTCATCTTCCCGATGGGCAGGCCGTCGTACGTGTGATGCCGAACGTTAACTCCCAGATCGGTGCTGGTATGAGCGGGATCTGCGGGAACGAGGCGGCAACCGAGGAGCAGCTTGACTCGGTTTTTGCCATGTTCGATTCGATTGGCGAAGTAGCTCGTATTGCTGAGAAGGAATTCCCGGCATTCTCCGCTATCGCGGGTTGTTCACCGTCCTACACCTTCGGATATATCGAGGCCCTGGCGCGTGGCGCTGTCGCCAATGGAATCCCGAAGCATCAGGCTGTCCGCATCGCGGCCCAGGCCGTCTTGGGCTCAGCCCAAATGGTTCTTGAGAAGGTGGGCGAGGGGCTCACACCCGCTAATCTCCGTGACACGGTGAGCTCACCGGGCGGCACAACGATCGCTGGTGTTATTGCCATGGAAGATGCTGGGTTCTCGGCCTCCGTGGTACGCGGCGTCCAGGCCTCCATTGATCGGGACATCGCCATCCAGCGCGGCGAATAGGTCGTCCCGAATAACAGGATCGTCCGACCCTAGACTGCACGCCCCGCACAGCGGGGCCCACAGAATGTCGGACATTGGACCTTCGTTTGATTCTGGAGCCTCAGTTCTTGCTTTTAGCCTTTCATGGCAACGCCGATTCGCCAGTAGCCCATGAAGGCAACCTGGCTGCGGTCCACTCCCCTGTCTCGAACGAGGTAGCGGCGAAGTTCCTTGACGACTCCACTTTCACCTGCGATCCAGTAGTAGGTGCCGTCGGTTGGTTTTTCATCGGTGGCAAGGTCCTCGCCTGCGGATGAATAGTTCGGGGTTTCCCACAGCAGTGGTGCGTCTGGGCTTTCCGCAGAAACTGCGGAGACCGGATCTTCAACATGCCATCCCAAAGCGGGTGCTAGACGCGATCCCTGCTCGGCCCCGGAGCGCGGGAGCCACGTGACTTCGTGGTGCGGGGCAGACGTGATCTCTAGTCGATCGTATTCGGTGGGGATCTCGATGTAGGCGGTGCAGGGAACTTCTGCGCCTTCTTTTGCGAGGTCTTCGAGGATTCGCGCTATCGCAGGCGCAGCTGTCTCGTCTCCGAGGAGAACCACTTTCTGCGCTTCACCGCGATTGAATTCAATGCCGCCGGAGGCGGCACCTTGCATGGGTGCAATGAGAATGATTTCGGAACCGATCGTGGCGTATTTTGCCCAGGTGGCCGCGGGGCCGCTCTTTCCGTTTTCTTCGTGCATGACGAAGTCAATTGCCAGGCGTACTTGGTCGTCTACTCGGGTGGCGGACCTAACGGAGTAGGTGCGCATGATCCCCCGACTGTCTTCGGGGATGTCGAGCCAAGCCCGGTACCACTCGTCGGTTTCAACGAGCTCAGGAAGCTGACCCGATGCTGATGGGAAGATCAGCTTGATCCGCTGATCGTAGAAATGGTCGTCGGTATCCAGATCCAGGTCCGGGCCGGTAAACACAATCCTCCGGAAGTTTGGGGAGAGGTCGACGATTTCGTCGACGCGGACGCGGACGGGGCCAAATGTTGCCATGGTCCCTACCTTTCGTTGGTGTGGTGACGGCCAATCGGCATGACTAACGGACTGTCGGACACGGGATCGGGGTGCACCTGGCAGCGGATCCCGAACACCTCGAGCATGGTCTCAGGAGTGACAACCTCATCGGGGGTACCCTGATGCATGATTGCCCCGTCTTTCATGGCAACCAGATAGTCCGAATATCGGGCGGCCAGGTTAATGTCGTGCAGGACCATGACAATCGTTGTTTCCTTGGATGCGTTCAGATCGGTGAGCAGGTCGAGGATCTCAAGCTGGTTGGCCAGGTCCAGGAAGGTTGTTGGTTCGTCAAGGAGAAGGATGTCTGTTTCTTGGGCGAGAGACATGGCGATCCAGACCCGTTGGCGCTGGCCACCGGACAGTTCGTCAACGGCCCGTTCAGCCAGATTGTCCGTTCGCGTTGAGGCAAGGGACTGGGCGACCACCTCGTAGTCGCGGGGCGACCAGCGCCCCATGATCCCCTGGTGCGGGTGGCGGCCCCTGCCCACCAGGTCGGTGACAACAATGCCTTCGGGGGCGATTGGCGACTGCGGGAGCAAGCCGAGGACCTTGGCAAGCTGCTTCGGGGTCCGAGACCGGAGTGGTTTCCCATCGAGCAGAACATCACCGCCCTCGGGTTTGAGTAGCCGGGATAGGGCACGAAGCAGGGTGGACTTGCCGCAGCCGTTGGGCCCGACGATCGAGGTGATTTTCCCGGGAGGGACCTCCAGTGTCATGTTCTCGATAACGGGGCGGTCCCCATATCCGAGTGCAATGTCTTGTGCGACAAGCGTGTGCTGATCTGTCACAGGGAACTCCCTCCGCGATTGGTGCGGGCCAGAAGATAGATAAGGAACGGTGCACCCAGCGCCCCGGTGATAACACCTACGGGGTAACGGGTGCCGAAGAGGAACTGTCCGGCAAGATCCGCGATCAGAACGACGAGCGCGCCGACAACCGCGGACGGCAAGAACAGCGAACCGCCCTGCCCAACAAGACGAACCGCGATCGGGCCGGACACGAAAGCGACAAACGCAATCGGACCGCACGCGGCCGTGGCCACGGCAATGAGAATCACTGCGGAAACGATGAGTGCAACGCGGGTGGACTGGACTCGGACACCGAGACCCGCAGCCGTTTCATCACCGAGCCGCAGAACATTGAGGTTCCGGGAAAACACCACGATGATGGGGATAAGAATGCAGACGGCCCACACGAGCGGCGTGGTCCGCTCCCACGTGGCACCGTTGAGGGAACCCGTCAACCACCTCGTCGCCGTTGGCAGATCCCACGTGCTTGCCTGCGACAGAGCGTAGGTAACAACAGACTGGAGCATTGCGGCAACACCAATGCCGATGAGGATGAGCCGCGTTCCAGCAAACCCTCCCCGATAGGACAGGAGATAGATCGCGAGCGCAACAAGCAGGGAGGCAACGAGCGCAACGGCCGACACCTGGGCCTGCCCCATCCCGAAGATCACAATGCTGATAACACCGGCGGCTGAGGCACCTGCCGAAATACCGATGATGTCGGGAGAGGCCAGCTGGTTGCGGAGCATCGTCTGAAACGTCACGCCCGCTGCACCGAACGCGAGGCCTGCCAACAATCCCATCGTGGCTCGTGGGAGACGAAGAACACCCACAGCATACGAAGCCCCGGGAACACCCTCGCCCCTGATCACCGCCATAACATCGGATGGTGGGTAAAACACCTCACCCCACATGAGACTGAAGGCGTAAACGGCCACAAGCAGGACAATGAGAAGCCCGGTAATGATTCCGCGCCTGCGGATCCTGTTATGACGGGACTGCTTCAGCCCCTGGGCAAGAGGAATGGAGCCTGGAGAATCTTCCGTCGACCGTGTGACCGCCTGGTTAGTCGCCTGCTCGGTGAGGACATGCTCGGCTGAATCGTCTGGCCTGGCAGAGAGGATGCCGTGGTCGATAACGTCCACATCGTCGACATCCGCAGAGTGAGCGTTAACGTCAGTGCCGTTTGCTCCGGCAAGGTCACGGGACCCGGCAACGTTTTGGGATGAGGTTTTAGAGTAGCTAGGTTTCACAGTTCCCTCACCTTCTGCCTACGGACAATCCAGATGAAGAAGGGGGCACCGATGATCGGCATGATGATGCCGACCGCTATTTCCTGGCCCGGAACGACGACTCGGCCCAGGGTGTCCGCAAGGATAACGAGGACAGCCCCGGCGAGGGCCGTGGTTGGCATGAGCCACCGGTGATCCGTTCCGACGATGAGGCGGCACAGGTGCGGGACAATCAGCCCCACGAAGCCGATGGGGCCGGCCAGTGCCGTTGCCACACCGCAGAGGATCACGGCCCCTATCGAGGACAGGATCCTGGTCCGTAGCACGTTTTCACCGAGACCGGTTGCGAGCTCGTCACCGAGTGCCAGGGCGTTGAGGCCGCCCGCAGTGAAGAAGCAGATAAGTGTGCCGACGATGAGGAACGGCATGGCAATCGCAAGCCTGTCCCACTCCGCTCCTGCAACGCCGCCAATCTGCCAGTGCCGGAAAGAATCCATGACGTCGATACGGGGCAGGAGAATCGCGGAGACGAGGGCAGTGAGTGCGGCGGAGGTTGCGGCGCCCGCGAGCGCAAGCTTCAACGGTGTGGCTCCGCCGCGACCGAGCGAGCCAACGACGTAGACGAAGGCCGCGGCAAAGGCAGATCCGAGGATGGCGAGGAACATGATGCTCACGGGGTTTGTCGCCCCAAAGAAGGTCATGCCGATAACCACGGCAAGGGACGCTCCCGATAGGACGCCGAAGATCCCGGGGTCGGCAAGCGGGTTTCTGGTCACCGCCTGCATACTCGTCCCCGACATGGCGAGTGCCGCTCCGATGAGGAAGCCGAGGGCCGTACGGGGAATTCTCTTGTAGGCAGCCGCCTGTTCGGCCGTGTCGGTCTGGCCTTGGATAGCAGCAAGCGCGTCGGAGACTCCGATCGAGCGGACACCGAACATGATCGAGGCAAGGACAGCGAAAGCCAGAAGGACAAGTAGGAGGGTAATGAAGGCGAGGCGGCGCCCACCCCGGGAACGTTCAGTCCTCGGGGCGGGCACCGCTTGCGTGACTGTCATCGACGTTAGTTAAGTGCTTCTTCGAAGAGGGAGAAATAGTCGTCAATCCCCCATGCCACCGACAGCGGTGACGAGTTAGCGGCCGCGGCGAGCGGGCCGTTACCGAGGAAGACGACGCGGCCCTCGGCGATTGCCGGGATCCGGGACAGGAGAGCATCCCCCTGCCACGCTTCAAGGCTGGCTTCGTTCTCGGCAGGATCATCGGAGCCGTAGGCGATAAGGAAATCGACATCGTCGAAAGCCTCGGGATTCTCGGCGGAGACCTCGACGTAGAACGTCTCAGCGTCGGCGGATTCATCGAGGATGCTGGCAGTTCCGAAACCGTTGTCGAGCAGGAAGCCTTGGCGCGGATCAAGTGCCGTGTAGACACCGATCTTTGACATGTCAGAGTTATCGATGAAAGCGAAGACGGGCTTCGTGCCCTCCAATGAGGGATGGTTCTCCAGGGCGGCGGAAATCTCGGCGTCGAGCTCCTCGACGAGCTGCTGGCCCTCTTCCTCCAGACCGAGGGCCTTCGAGTTCACGAGGATCGTGTCCTCAAGCGACGTACCCCACGCAAGCTCCGGGTAGGCGACGACAGGAGCAATCTTGGAAAGCTGGTCGTACTCTTCCTGCGTCAGGCCGGAGTAGGCGGCAAGAATAACGTCAGGATTCGTGTTGGCGACCGTCTCGAACGGGATGCCGTCCGTCGCATCGAACAGCTCGGGGGTCTCCCCACCAAGCTCGGCTAGTGCCTCTTCTACCCAGGGCAGCATGCCGTTGTCGTCATCGTCTCCCCACGAGACCCTCTCCATACCAACCGGCACAACACCGAGCGCGAGGGGAACCTCGTGGTTGTTCCACGCAACCGTGGCGACCCGTTCCGGCTTCTCCTCGATCGTTGTCGAACCAAAAACGTGTTCAATGGTCACCGGGAACGCGTCCGTTTCGGCGGTGTCACCGTCAGTGGTGTCTCCACCATCGCCAGTATCCTCGCCGGCAGTTTCCTCTGCCGCGGTGGTCGAATCGGTATCGGTCTCTTCATCCGAGCTACATGCAGCGAGTGAGATAGAGAGGGCGGCTGCCGCAAAGCCTGCAAGAAGGCGGCGTGGTGTCATGGGAACTCCCGTGTGTGCAATGACCGGCGGGACTCAGCAATTGCCGAAGCTCCAACCGCGCCCAACGAAGTTAGGCTAGCCTAACATTACATAGATTTACGCAATGTCGATAGGACTTAATTCCCGGTACCGCCATCCACTCCGCAACTGGACGAAGCGGAATAAACCGGTCACCAGGGAAATTGCCGACAAATGCAAGAAAAAACAGGTGCGAATGAATCGCAGAACACATTCCCAGTGGCACGAAGGAATTTATGCCAGTTCACAATCTGAAACTGCGAGACACTTCACGTCGGGATGACAAGGTCGGATTCTGCTCATTCATACCTAAAGCACGACCTACCTACTGGAGCTGCAAAACCATGGCCTTGAGATACCACGTCGTGCGCGGGACTCAACCTGGACCTCGCCGAACTCAGTCCTCGTTCTCGACCGGAGTCAGTCTTGGTCCTCGTAAGTGAGGAGATGTCCAAGGCCGCGAATCGCGACGACGGGATGGTCCGGATAAGCATTCATGAGAACCTCGGCTGTTGCTGCCAAGCTCCTACGCAAATCAGCGCTACCGATTGTTGAATCAATTCCGGCCGCGGACAGAAGCTCACCCGGGCCGGTGATGATCACCCCGGGTCGTCCACCGAACCTGGCATCGAGGCCCCGGCGGATTTCCCGTGCACTTGTTCGGGGATCCTCCGGAGGAAGAACGGAAATGCCACGCGGACTGTTCCCCTCGCTCAGAGCGTCTTCTTTTGCTGTTCCTTCTTTGACGAGCCTGCCTTCGCAGATTGCGACAAGCTTGCGGGCAATGACAATGATGTCGCCCTGGGCAACACCAACGGCACGATCGGGCCACACAAGAGTGTTGAGTGCGGGCGAGATTAGAGCGGGAACATCATCCTTCGTCGTGGCCTGGGGAATACCGGGGACGGCGACGGCAAGGAGGGTACTGCGTGGGGCTTCCATGGGAACCAGGGTACCGAGGGAAGCGCGAGGTCAGTGAATGTAGCAGAGCTATGCATGCTGGTACGCAGTTACGCGGCAATCACGTTTGTTGATAAACCCCGGGACCAGCAGCAGATGGTTACGAGGGGAACGGAAGACCCAGTGGCGGACTCCCGTGCGGTTAGTTCATTCCCCCGGTTTGCACTTACCCCAGTCCCGGTTCGCCCTTATCCCAGTAATGTGCCAGCAGGACACGTACTTTGCCAGTGGGAGATGCCGCACACGAGTCCCGTGAGAACTGCCGCACCTGAGCCGGTGGGAACTGTCGCACATGGTTATGGGCGCAAATATTGATGGCCAGCCAAATATGAAACAATTGCGCCATGACAGAGAACGCTTCAATCGTTGCCGCCGTCGACGCTCCCGACAGGGTGAGCCTCGATGGCCTGGAAACCAAGTGGGGAACCGCTTGGGAGGAGAACGGTACCTACGCCTACGAGCTCACCTCCCGCGAGAACACCTACTCGATCGACACTCCCCCGCCGACCGTTTCCGGCTCCCTGCACGTCGGACACGTCTTCTCCTACACTCACACGGATGTGGTGGCCCGCTACCAGCGGATGAAGGGGAAGCACGTCTTCTACCCGATGGGATGGGATGACAACGGTCTGCCGACCGAGCGACGCGTTCAGAACTACTACGGGGTACGTTGCGATCCTTCGCTTCCCTACGTTGAAAACTTTGTTCCCCCGCACGACGGTGGCGACGGCAAGTCCATCAAGTATGCGGACCAGGTGCCGATCTCGCGCCGAAACTTCATTGAGCTCTGCTGGGAGCTCACCGCACAGGACGAAGCACAGTTCGAGCACCTGTGGCGCACCCTGGGTCTGTCAATTGACTGGAAGCAGAACTACCAGACGATTGGCGCAAAGGCACAGAAGGTTGCCCAGGCGGGGTTCCTGAGGAACCTCGAGCGCGGCGAGGCCTACCAGGCACAGGCCCCCGGCCTGTGGGACGTCACGTTCCAGACCGCCGTTGCCCAGGCCGAGCTTGAGGCCCGCGAATACCCGGGCGCCTACCACAAGATCGCTTTCCACGGAGAAGCTGGCGACGTTGTCATTGAGACAACCCGTCCCGAGCTCCTGCCCGCCTGTGTCGCCCTCATTGCCCACCCGGACGATGAGAGGTACCAGCACCTGTTTGGCACCACCGTCACCTCCCCGGTTTTTGGCGTTGAGCTTCCCGTTCTTGCTCACACGGCCGCTGAGAAGGACAAGGGCGCCGGCATCGCCATGTGCTGTACCTTCGGTGACCTCACCGACGTTCAGTGGTGGCGTGAACTCTCACTCCCGCTGCGGTCTGTCCTCGGTAAGGACGGCCGCATCCTGGCCGAAACCCCCGAGTGGATCACCTCCGACGAGGGCGTTGCCCTGTACGAGGAGATGGCGGGGAAAACCGTGTTCTCGTCCCGCAAGGCAGTTGTCGACAAGCTCAGCGAGACCGGCGAGATGATTGGCGAGCCCGAGAACACGAACCGCATGACGAACTTCTTTGAGAAGGGCGACAAGCCACTCGAGATCGTCACGTCCCGCCAGTGGTACATCCGCAACGGTGGTCGCCCCTACCAGGAAGCCAACGGTAAGGAACTGCAGGAGAACCTCCTGGACGCCGGTAAGGACCTGGCCTTCTACCCGGACTTCATGCGCGTCCGTTACGACAACTGGACGAAGGGCCTCAACACCGACTGGCTGATTTCCCGTCAGCGTTTCTTCGGTGTGCCGATCCCCGTCTGGTACGCGATCGACGACAACGGCGAAATTGACTACGAGACAGTCCTCGTCCCCGAAGAGTCGCAGCTTCCCGTTGATCCTTCTTCCGATGTTCCAGTGGGATTCACGGAAGACCAGCGCGGCGTCCCCGGCGGCTTCGCCGGCGAAGTCGACATCATGGACACGTGGGCAACCTCGTCCCTTTCGCCCCAGATCGCGACGGGCTGGCTGACCGACGACGAACTGTTCAAGGCCACGTACCCGATGGACCTGCGCCCCCAGGGCCAGGACATCATCCGCACCTGGCTTTTCTCCTCCATGGTCCGCGCCCACCTCGAGTTCGGCGAAAACCCGTGGAAGCATGCCGCGATCTCCGGCTGGATTCTCGATCCGGACCGTAAGAAGATGTCGAAGTCGAAGGGCAACGTCGTCACCCCGCTCGGACTGCTCGAGAAGCATTCCTCCGACGGCGTGCGCTACTGGGCAGCCTCCGCCCGCCTCGGCACCGACGCGGCCTTCGAAGAGAACCAGATGAAGATTGGCCGCAGGCTTGCGATCAAGCTTCTTAACGCCTCGAAGTTTGCTCTCACCATGGGTGGGGACGCTGTCGAGTTCAACCCGGCTAAGATCACTCTGCCGGTGGACCGCGCCATGGTCGCCACCGTTGCCCGCGTCGTCCGCGAGGCCACAGCCGCTTTCGAGGCCTACGACCACACCCGTGCCCTCGAGGTCACCGAGTCGGCCTTCTGGTCATTCTGCGATGACTACCTGGAGCTCGTGAAGGACCGCGCCTACAACCGTGACGACCAGTTCGCACTGGCCGACACCGAGTCGGCACGCGCCGCACTGGCACTGTCCGTTGACGCGTTCGTCCGCCTGCTCGCTCCCTTCCTGCCGTTCGCGGCGGAAGAGGTCTGGTCTTGGTACGCCAAGGGCTCCGTCCACCGCGCCACGTGGCCGGTCGCTGACCCGCTCGAGAAGGCAGCCGCCGGCCAGGATGAGTCGCTTTTGACCGTTGCGGGTGAGGCGCTTGCCGCACTTCGCCGCGTAAAGAGTGAAAATAAGGTGTCTCAACGCACAACCTACGCATCAGTAGCTATGATTGCTCCCAAGGCAAGCCATGAGCAGATTGAGGCGGTCCTCGCGGACCTGCGCCAGGCAGCTCATGTGCGCGGCCCGCTCGAGATCGGTGAAGGCGAGAACATCGCCATCTCCGGCTACGAGCTGGACCCCGCGCCTGCCAAGAACTAGGCACCAGCCCTCCGGGGCGGGAAGGGAAATTATGACACAACACGATCGCCAAGTGAGCTTCACCGAGGGCCCGGTCAAGGTTGAAGACAACCAGAACCTGGCCCAGTTGCTGGAGACTCTCACCGAAGAGCGCCCCAACAGGGTCGTCATGGAGACAAAGACGGCTATTGGAGCGGCCTGGGTGCCCGTCACCTACCG